>CAKKQZ010000014.1:5264-12594 GCA_919902445.1 Omnitrophica bacterium GWA2_41_15
TTAAGGGGATTTAATCTATGGAAAAAAAAGTCGTTTATAAATCAATACTTACTCTGGCTATCCTTGCGGCGTGCGCTTATTTTACCTTTCCGTTAAATAAAAGGATTAATCTCGGCCTTGATTTAAGAGGCGGCATGCATCTTCTGCTTAAAGTTGATACCAGCAACTTGACAGGTAAAGCAAAGGAAGATGCCTGCGACAGGGCAGTTGAAGTGATCAGGAATAGGATTGATGAATTCGGAGTCAGAGAAACTTCAATTCAAAAGCAAGGGGAAGATGAAATCGTTGTGCAATTACCGGGGGTTACCGAGAGAGAGCGCGCCATTGATATAATCGGGAGAACCGCACTTCTTGAATTTAAGCTTGTTTCTCCGGAAATTGAGAAAATTCAGCAGGCAATCTCGGGAACGCCCCTTGAGGGTTATGAATTGAAATATTCGCAGGAAGATAACGAGCCGTTACTTGTAGAAAAACAGGCGGTTTTGACTGGCGACGCCTTGACAAACGCCGCAGTGCGTTTTAGCCAGGGTGAATTCAACGAACCCGTGGTAGGGCTGCAATTTAGCGCCGAAGGAGCAAAAAAGTTTGCAGATATAACTGCAAAGAATGTAGGCAGGAGGTTAGCCATTGTTTTAGACGGGAAGGTTCAGTCAGCCCCCCGGATAAAAGAGGCTATTCCATCGGGAGAAGCCGTTATAACCGGGCGTTTCTCAGTTGAACAGGCGCAAGATTTGGCACTTATTTTAAGGGTAGGCGCTTTACCGGCTCCTATGCATATTGAAGAGGAGAGGACCGTCGGGCCGCTACTCGGCCAGGATTCCATAAATAACGGCGTTAAAGCCTGCATCATTGGAGGGCTGCTTGTTTTTATTTTCATGGCAGGTTATTACCTCCTTGCCGGTATTATAAGCGATATTGCGCTTTTACTGAATCTTTTGATGATTTTAGGGGGCTTAGGAATACTCCCTGTCTTATTTCCCGGAGTATCTGCAACCCTGACCTTGCCGGGTATTGCGGGTATCGTATTGTCGTTAGGTATGGCAGTGGATGCAAACGTCTTGATTAATGAACGTATAAGGGAAGAACTGGGGTTAGGAAAAAACTTGCGCAGCGCAATAACTAACGGCTATAACAGGGCTTTTAGTGCCATATTTGATTCTAACCTGACTACATTAATTGCTGCCTTTTTGTTATTTCAATTCGGAACAGGCCCTATAAGAGGTTTTGCTGTAACACTGACTATCGGCCTTATTGCAAGTTTGTTTACTGCTATTGTAGTAACGCGCACTATCTTTGAGATCCTCTTAGGATTAGGTTGGATAAAATCCCTCCCGATGTTAAAAATTATCAAAGAAACTAAGATAGACTTTATCGGCAAGAGAAAAATATGTTACGCCTTATCCCTGATTGTGATAATAACCGGGCTCACCGTCTTTTTTTTAAAAGGTAAACAGGCATACGGTATTGATTTTGCCGGAGGCCAGCTGCAAGAATACAGTTTTAAGTCGCCTGTGCCTATAGATGATCTGCGCAGCGTTTTAAAGGATATAAACATGGGTGGCGCTTCAATACAGCAGTTCAGGGAAAATCCTAAAGTAGTACTTATCAGGACAACCGAAGATAAAAACCAGGTCTTAACCGATAAACTAAAAGAGAAGTTTCCGGATCAGGATGTACAGGTCTTGCGCATTGAACGCGTAGGCCCTGTCGCAGGTAAGCACCTAAAACATAAGGCCGTGTATGCGCTTATCTGGTCTCTTGTAGGTATTTTAGTTTATGTGGCTTTCAGGTTTAAGCATATGAATTTCGCCATTGCCGGAGTCATTGCCCTGATACACGATGTGCTTGTGGCATTGGGATTTTTGGCAATCACAGGCCGTCCGATAGACCTTTTAAGTATCACGGCATTCCTGACCATCGCAGGTTATTCTATCAATGATACTATTGTTATCTATGATAGGGTACGCGAAAACAGCCGCACTAACAGGAAGCTTAGCCTTTACGAACTGATAAACTTAAGCGTGAATCAGACCCTGGGAAGGACTATCCTTACTTCCGGAGTAACGCTTTTAACGGTAATAGCCATCTTATTCTACGGAGGAGAAGTCCTGAACAATTTTGCCTTCGCATTATTGGTAGGTTTTATCTCTGGAGTTTATTCTACTGTTTATATTGCCTCGCCTTTAGTCCTTGCCTGGAGCCAAAGAGGGCCTCCTAAGCTTAACCACTAAATTTATAATCAATTCACCCGCACCTTTTAAAGGCATGGTGAATTTAAAAAATGTTTAAATCCTTCAAGCTATATATAGGTAAGGCTATTGATTTAGAAAGTATCCTGTCAACTCTCGTTGATTATGGATATAAAATGCAGGAGGGAGTTTCGCAGGAGGGTGATTTCTCGCGGCGCGGAGGAATCATTGATATTTTCCCATTATCGTTCGAACTCCCCATACGGATTGAATTTGATAATGAATTAATAATATCGATCAAGACATTTAATCCCTCTACAGGCGCTCACCTTTGGGCTCATAAGATGGTGATTATCCTGCCGGTTAAGAAAACTCACCACTTAAAGACAGCCCATTTTAGCGAGGAATTCCCTTTAAATAATTTTCTGGATTTAAACTCCGGTGATTTCATCGTGCATAACGACTATGGCGTGGGTAGATTCTTAGGATTACAGAAGATTAAAATTAAAGATAAGTACAGGGATCACCTTGTTATTGAATATGACCTTCAGGAAAAACTTTATGTGCCTACAGAACAGATGCACCTAGTGCAAAAATATATCGCATTTCAGGTAAGAAGGCCCAAGCTTTACAGGTTAGGAAGCAAAGAATGGCTTAGGATAAAAGATAAGGCACGTAAAGGTATCCAAAAGATGGCCTGGGAGCTCTTAAGCCTTCAGGCAATGCGTTTAAACAGCCAGGGGTTTGGTTTTTCAAAAGATACCGAGTGGCAGAAGGAATTTGAAGAAACATTCCCTTATGAAGAGACCCCTGACCAGATAAAGACCACCTTAGAGGTAAAACAGGATATGGAATCACCAAAGCCGATGGACCGGCTTCTTTGCGGGGATGTCGGGTACGGAAAAACAGAAGTAGCCATGCGCGCTGCTTTTAAGGCAGTGATGGATAATAAGCAGGTTGCCTATCTTGTTCCTACGACTATCTTAGCAGGACAGCATTATCAGAATTTCTTCACACGGCTTAAGGATTTTGCGCTAAATTTAGTTTTACTCTGCCGCTTTAAAACCGAAGGTGAACAGAAAAAAATAGTTGAAGATATTGCCAAGGGCAGGGCAGATATTGTTATCGGAACACACAGGTTATTATCCGACGATGTTGTATTTAAAGACCTGGGGCTTGTAATTATTGATGAAGAGCAGCGCTTCGGAGTAGTTCATAAAGAAAAGTTAAAAAAATTAAGGCTGACAACGGATGTGCTTACTTTAACCGCAACCCCAATACCGCGCACATTATACTTAAGCTTAATGGGCTCTAAAGATTTATCGGTTATAAACACCCCTGTGCAAAATAGGTTGCCTATAAAAACAATTGTGGTAGAATATGACCTAGACTTAGTGCGTCAGGCGGTCTTGCGAGAAGTAGGCAGGCATGGACAGGTGTTCTTTCTGCATAACCGCATAGAAGACATAGAAAAGGTTAAGGATAAGCTTTCCTGTGTTTTGCCTCCTGATATAAGATTGGCTGTAGGCCACGGCAAGATGCACCCGAAGGCGCTTGAGCAGGTGATGTATGAGTTCCTGCGTGGCAATATTGATTGTTTGATTAGTACTATGATCATAGAATCAGGAATTGATATTCCCAATGCAAACACCATAATCGTGAATAATGCGCAGGATTTTGGTTTAGCAGACCTTCATCAGCTGCGCGGTAGGGTGGGCAGGTTTGACCGTCCGGCGTACGCTTACCTTATGATACCTAAGAATGCGGTGCTTGAATCCGATGCAAGAAAGAGATTGAATGCTATTCAGGAATATTCACACTTAGGGGCTGGTTTTAATATTGCTATGGAGGATTTGGAGATTAGGGGAGCGGGAAATCTTTTGGGGGTAGAGCAGCACGGTTTTATTGCAGCAGTAGGTTTTGACCTTTATTGCCGCCTTTTAAAAGAAGCGATAGCCAACTTCAAGGAAGCGGGTGTTTTACATGCTTAAGAGGGTTGTTCTTATTCTAGCGTTAGTGGCGATATGCGATATGCGATATGCTAATGCAAAGATTTACGCGCAGGATAAAATAGTAGCGGTGGTAAATAACGATGTTATTACCCAGAAAGACTTGGATGACTTTGCCAGTTTTATGCGTATGCAGCTATCAAGGGAATATAGGGGAGAGGCCCTTGAAATAAAGATCGAATCTATAAAGAAGGACATGCTTGATAAATTAATCGAGGACCGCCTTATCCTGCAGGAAGCCAAGAATAATAAGATAGTAATTGATGAATCAAGGGTCAAGGCAAGGATAAATGAGATTAAGAAGCGTTACCCTACTGACCCCGAGTTCCAAAGCGACCTCGCTAACCAGGGGATGGTGCAGGCGGACCTTGAGAAAAAAATCAGAGAACAGTTTCTGATGTACAATATTATAGACTTGAAAATAAGGTCTAAGATTATAGTCAGGCCTGACGAGGTAACTCACTTTTATAACGAAAATAAAAAAGAGTTTGTAACATTTGAAGAGAGGGAACTGGATGCTATAACATTGGAAAATTCGGATCAGGCGGATAGTTTTTCATATAATTTGAAGAGAGGGGAAAAACTTGAAGACCTTGCTGTGCGTTATCCAGTAACCATAAATAAAATAAATTTCAGCGAAAGCACAGGATTAAGGAAAGAGATAGAAAGCGAAGTGGGAAAACTCGGGGTAGGAGAGGTTTCTAACCCGGTTAAGATAGAAGATAAATACTGCGTCTTTAGATTGAATGCAATAATCCCTCCAAAAGAACTTAGCCTTCTTGAATCTCAAGGCAAGATCCACGAATTCATTTTTAACTCTAAAATGCAGGAAGGGCTCACTAAGTGGTTAGATGAGCTTAAAAAAAATTCCTATATTAAAATCTCGCAAAATTAAAGTCGGAATCACCATAGGCGATCCTTCTGGAATAGGCCCGGCTATAACGCTAAAGGCGTTAACCAAACTAGGTGGCTTAGCGGATTTTACTGTTTTCGGCGATAGCTGGGTTTTAAGCCAACCCTTTGGCACTAAATTCCCTACCCGTAATGCTAAATTAGTAGATTTAAGAAATATAAAACGTAAGGATTTTACATTCGGCAAGGTAAGAGCTGAATACGGAAAGGCAGCAATTGAATATCTGGACGAGGCACTAAAGATGTTAAAATATAGGAAAATCGATTGCCTTGTTACTGGCCCGATTTCAAAAGAAGCAATAAACTTAGCCGGATACAAATTTTCAGGCCATACCGAATACCTCGCTAAAAAAACAAACACCGATGAAACAGTAATGATGTTACTCAATAGGTCTTTAAAGTTTAGCCTTATAACAAGGCATATACCGATTAAGGATGTGTCTTTAAAGCTAAACAAGGATATATTCTATAAAAATATCAAAATAACGGCCGATTCATTAAAGAGGTTTTTTTTGATACCTTTCCCGCGCATTGTAGTATGTGGTTTAAATCCTCACGCGTCAGATAACGGCCTTATAGGAATAGAGGAGAATAAAATAATTAAGCCTGCGATAGAAAAATCCAGCTTGAAGCTTAAAATAAAGATCGAAGGGCCTATGCCTGCAGACAGCGCAATTCAAAAAGCAGTTAAAGGTAACTATGATGCTGTCGTGGCAATTTATCATGACCAGGCCCTGATCCCTTTGAAGCTGACAAGCGCAAGTACCGGAGTAAATCTTACCTTAGGGCTCCCCTTTATACGCACCTCTCCATTACACGGGACCGCCTTTGATATCGCCGATAACCCTTCGCTAATAAAGGCGGATTCTCTTATCGAAGCGGTAAAACTTGCAATAAAATGCACCTCAAACCTAAAAAAAGGTTAGGCCAGAATTTCCTCACAGACAAGAATATTCAAAATAAGATCTTAGGAAGCCTGGAATTAAAACCCTCTGACTTTATTTTGGAGATCGGAGCCGGGAGTGGCGAGTTTACCGGCTTGCTTGCTAAAAAAGTAAAGAAAGTCTACGCTGTTGAAATAGACCGCGATTTATACTCTTTACTAGAAGAAAGAATCAAAGATTATACGAATGTAAGCGTAATAAAAAAAGACATTCTAAAGCTTAATCTACAAAGATATTTTGCGGGTTTAAATAAAAAAATAAAGGTATTTGGCAATATTCCGTATTATATATCTACACCCATAATAGTGCATTTGCTTAAATTCAGAAGAAACATTGAAATAATATTTATCACCGTTCAAAAAGAATTTGCAAAGAGAATCACCGCCTCCGCGGGCTCTAAGGACTATGGCTCGTTAAGCTGCTTTGTGCAGTATTATACCAATCCAAAAAAAGTTTTCGAAATTAAAAGGACTTCATTTTTTCCTTCACCAAAAGTAGACTCTTGCCTATTGCGGCTTGACCCAAGAGAAAAAATGCCTCTCGGAACCGTTAAAGAGGAATTTCTCTTTAAGGCCGTCAGGGCTGCATTTAATCAGAGGAGAAAAACCCTGAGGAATAGCCTGAAAGGCCTCCTGCCTCCTGAAAAACTCGAAAGGTTTTTCCTGAAATACTCAATCGATAAGAATACCCGCCCAGAAAGCCTTGCTCCCCAAGACTTTATAAACCTGATAAATTCATAAAAAAGTAAAAAAAAACTTGACAAAATACCTAATTGAGTATATACTTTAGCACTTAAGTAGGTCAAAAAATTCGCATTTCGTAGGATTCCCTAATACAGTTTTTCTTGTGTAAAAAAGAATTCTATAGAATTCTTTAAAGGGGTTGTTTTTTTCTTATTTTAGTAAGTAATTACCGACGGATTATGGCATTAATCATAAAAGACGTGTCAACGGCCGGCAGGGCTTCTTAAGAATTTGCTGGAGTAGCTCAGTCGGCAGAGCACGTCCTTGGTAAGGACGGGGCCACGGGCTCGATTCCCGTCTCCAGCTTAAAAAAAATGGCTACAGTCAGGGAAATAATCACCTTAGAGTGCACGGTTTGCAAGAATAGAAATTACACGACGACAAAAAACAAGAAGAAACATCAGGATAGGCTGGAGCTTAGCAAGTTCTGTAATAGGTCCTGTTACAAGCATACCCCCCACAGAGAAATAAAATAATATAGGGGCGTCGGTTAATGGCAAACCAACGGTCTCCAAAACCGTGACTGCAGGTTC
>CAKKQZ010000015.1 GCA_919902445.1 Omnitrophica bacterium GWA2_41_15
AATCCGATCGATAAACTTAAGCGCAATCTTGAAGCCTTCTAAGATATGCGCGCGTTTTAAAGCCTTGTCTAATTCAAATTGGGTGCGCCGGCGTATAACAATTTTGCGGTGTTCAATATAACAATCCAACACCTGGCGCAAATTTAAAACCTTTGGCCGGTTATCCACCAAGGCCAGCATAATAATGCCGAATGTGTTTTCAAGCTGGGTATGCTTAAAAAGTTGATTTAAAACAACCTGTGATTCGCTGTCGCGCTTAAGTTCAACCACAATGCGCATACCGTCCTTATCGGATTCATCGCGGATATCTGATATGCCTTCAAGCTTTTTATCATCGACCAGGGCGGCGATAGCCTCAATAAGCCCGGACTTCTGCACCTGGTAAGGAATCTCGGTAATAACTATTAAATCTTTACCGTTCTTCTGATGCTCTACGGTCGCCCGGGCGCGCACCAGCAACTTGCCCCTTCCGGTGGTATATGCGTCTTTAATCCCGGCCTTTCCGCAGATTAATCCTCCGGTAGGAAAATCCGGGCCTAAACAATAGCGCATCAAGTCTTTGATTTCCGCCTCGGGGTGGTCGAGAAGATACATAATCGCATCACAAACTTCATTTAAATTATGCGGCGGGATATTTGTGGCCATGCCTACGGCAATACCGCTTGAGCCGTTGACTAAAAGATTGGGCAGGCTCGCCGGTAAAAGCAATGGTTCTTTTAAAGAAGAGTCGAAGTTCGGCCCAAAATGAACCGTGTCTTTTTCAATATCGCCGAGCATCTCTTCAGAGATTGCTGCCAGTCGCGCCTCGGTATATCTTTGGGCCGCAGGCGAGTCACCATCGACAGATCCAAAATTACCCTGGCCTTGGACCAGCGGATAACGCAGGGAAAAATCCTGCGCCATTCTAACCAACGTATCATAAAGGGCGATGTCTCCGTGAGGATGGTATTTTCCCAGACAATTATGCGACACCATCCCATTGGCAATAAATTCATGTTCGTTTTCTACTTGAATATCGTAAGTGTTCTCCGCGGGCACCGATTCAATAGATTCCACTCTTACAAAAGAGAGGCGACCGTCAATAATAGAATCTATAAAACTCCCTAACGGCGAATCTATTTTCTTAAGTTTATCTAGAATGCCCCAACCTACAATCTGAGATATTCTTAAGGGTTTTTCCCTCAGGTTTGTTGAATATCTAATTTTACATCCGGTTTGATACTTTATGCCCATCCTAAATTTGTCTCCGCGGGAATCCTGATACCATCCCGCGCCTAAATGATGCCTGCTCAATTCTTCAAATATTTTTTCTGCAGCGAAAGGAATAATATCTATATCGGACCAGCAATCCCTTTGTCTTTTGGTAAGCATTGCTTCAAGCCGCGCTTTTTTATTCTTATCGGCGAGATCCAGCCGTGCAGATAACAATAATGCGTATCGACCCCGGAATTCTAAACCATAAAACCCATATCTACCCATCACTGCCCTGCCATTGACTATATGGGCACCCTTGGGCTCATCATAATATCGATACCCTAAAATGTTTTGGTGCTGTAATAACAACTGTATTTTCTTTATAAGTGATTCGGAAATTGATCCATAATGAATAACGTTTCTATTGGCATGGATGCTGCCGTCACCATCTATCAAGCCAGAAAGCAAAGCAAATATCACCGAAGAAGGAGAAACAAAAACTTGTAGGGGGATTGTCTTTGTATATGCCCACACGCTATTCAAGTTAAATTTCTCGGCTAAAAATCCATTGATGGCCTGCCTATTAATGCGTATCTGATAACCAGTATTCTTAACGCTTCCTTCCGCGTTTTGATAGGTATAATCAATTGTTTCAACCGTGGGCATATACTCAAATTCTGCTTTCAATATGTTAAATATTCTTTCTACCGCCTCCCTGCTATTGGAATAGAAACAAAGCCGCCCGCTTTTTTTCTCTATCCAGCCATCGGATAAAAACAAGCCCAACAGATAGGCGATGTTTTCATTAAATTTAATGTTGCGCCCAACGCAATGCCCCAGATCAACATAATTTTCTATGTTAGGATAATCACATTTAATTACAATGTAATCCTCTTTGCTGAGAGCGCCGGCCTCTTTCCACTCGTAGCTTAAATCCTTATTAAGAATTTTGAATTTTTGGGAAGGGGTAACGATATTGGAAGAGCCGTTTTCAAGACACACCCTTAACAATGGCTTTGGTGGCATTTCATAAAGAGCAGCGACCCTGCTTAAGTTGTTTTGCGTAAAAACACGGTCTCCTATCGCTATATCCTGTATCGGCAAAAGGCCTTTATTAGTTAAAACAAACGTGTCTTTTACAAAACACTCGCCCACTATGCGCGCGGATTTTTTAAAAGGCTTGGGATACTCTAATCCCAGATCCTGCATCGCATAAAGAATTCTGCGATGTACCGGCTTCAAACCGTCGCGCACATCAGGCAGGGCCCGGCCAACGATTACGCTCATGGCATAATTCAAATAAGAGTCCTTAACCTCATCTTCAATATTAACCGGGATTATTCTTTCGTTACGGGTATACATTAAATGTCCAGATTTTTTACCTGATGAGCATAATCTTCTATAAATTGGCGGCGCGGCTCAACCTGATCGCCCATTAAGACCGTAAACATCTTATCCGCCTCAACCGAATCCTCTAAGGTCACCTGCAAAATCGTCCTTTTCCCTGGATCCATTGTTGTATTCCAGAGCTGATGCGGATTCATTTCACCCAAACCTTTGTATCTCTGGATATGCATTCCTTTTGCAGCTACTTCCTTGATGTAAGTGAGCACTTCTTTCAAACTAAAAACCTCTTTAGCCTCCTCATCATTGGTAATGCGGTAAGCTGCCTTTAGTTTCTTCCCGCCATCTTTAGCTATGCCGGCCTTAGGAACTATGATGCCGCTAAAATAACTCTCTATCTCCAGGCCAAGTTTTTCAATCTTCGCAATTACCTCCTCGATTTCCTGCGATTCAAAGAGCTGTAAAACACCCTGCTCTGCCTCTTTGCCTTCTTTTTCTGTAAGTGCAGCCAACTCTTTATCGGAAAAGGCAAAAAGGTATCTACCCTCCACTGTTACCCTATAAACAGGCATTTTTTTGGTCTTAGGATGCCTAAAACCCAGATATTTTGCAAAATCTACTCCCTTTTTGTCCAAATACCTCCCTAACTTCTCAAGCTCAACTAATAGCGTTAACAGCTCTTTAAACTGATTATCCGTAAAGCACCGCTTGTCTTTTACCCGGATCAATTTATGGCCTTCGCGGCCTAAATCTAAAAGCAGCTCATCCATCTGCTGCTCAGTTTGGATATATTCTTCGCGCTGGCCTCTTTTAATCTTATAAAGCGGCGGCTGGGTAATATAGACGTAGCCTGCCTCTACAAGCTTGGGCAACTGGCGATACAGTAAAGTCAAAAGCAGTGTACGGATATGCGAGCCGTCAATATCCGCATCTGCCATAAGCATTATCTTGTGGTAGCGTAGCTTAGATATATCAAACTCTTCTCCTACCCCTGTGCCTAACGCAGTAATTATGGTACGCACCTCTTCATTGGACAAAATTTTATCCAGGCGCGCTTTTTCAACATTTAAAATCTTTCCTTTAATCGGAAGTATTGCCTGGAACCTTCTGTCGCGGCCTTGTTTTGCCGAACCTCCGGCTGAGTCCCCCTCCACTATATACAATTCGCATAAAGCCGCGTCGCGCTCCGAACAATCAGCCAATTTACCCGGCAGGCCTGCGCCCTCAAGCGCCCCTTTTCTCCGTGTCAGTTCTCTTGCCTTACGCGCTGCTTCGCGCGCACGCGATGCAACAATTACCTTATCTATAATTTTATTGGCTACCGAAGGGTTTTCTTCGAAAAATCCGCTTAGCGCATCGAGGCTCGTTGAGGCAACTAACCCTTCGACTTCAGAATTTCCGAGCTTTGTTTTTGTTTGGCCCTCAAACTGCGGATTGGAGACCTTAACACTGATTACTGCTGTCAGGCCCTCGCGAACATCGTCTCCGGTAATACCTATCTCGTCCTTAATTAAGTTTTTCGCTTTGGCGTACTGGTTAATCGCGCGCGTCAGGGCTGATTTAAAGCCGGATAGATGCGTGCCTCCCTCGATGGTATTAATATTATTGGCAAATGAGAACATGGTCTCTGCGTAACCGTCATTATATTGAAGCGCGGCCTCGAGTTGGATATCATCCTGGGAGTCTTGAAAATAAATAACCTTGCTATGCAGGGAAGTTTTATTTTTATTTAAGTGCTCTACAAATGATACTATCCCTCCCGAAAATTCAAAGGCCGCTTCTTTATCCGTGCGCTCGTCCTTTAGTTTGATTTTTAAACCTTTATTTAAAAATGCAAGCTCTCTTAGGCGCTGCGCCAGGATATCCCAAGAAAATTCTATTTTTGAAAAAATGGTTTTGTCGGGTTTGAAAGTTACCTTTGTGCCTGTGCTGCTACTCTTGCCGATAACCGTGAGCCTGGAGGCGGTTTTTCCGCGCTCATAGCGCTGGTGGTAAATTTTTCCGTCTCGTTTTACCTCCACCTCAAGCCAGTCTGAGAGCGCATTCACTACGCTCACGCCCACGCCATGCAAACCGCCTGAAACTTTATAGGTGCGGTGGTCAAACTTTCCTCCGGCATGCAAAGTAGTAAGGGCGACCTCGACCGCCGGTTTCTTCTCGGTCTTATGCATATCAACTGGGATGCCCCTGCCGTTGTCAAGAACGCTTACGCTATTATCCGGCCGGATAACAACTTCAATATTGTCGCAATATCCGGCAAGGCTTTCATCAACGCTGTTATCGACTACTTCGTAAACTAAGTGATGCAAGCCGCGCGCAGAGGTATCGCCGATATACATAGCGGGCCGGAGGCGCACCGCTTCCGTCCCCTCTAAAACCTGTATGCTGGTAGCATCGTAAGCCTTGCCTTTTGCGCCACCGGGGGCGGCCTGGGCTTTAATTGCTTTGTCGGGTTTTGCTTTTGCCTTTTTCACTATATCTCTCCGATACGAAAACGGATGTCTTTTATATCGCTGGAAAATTTACTGAGATTAGCAAGTATATCCTCTTTTTGCAGGGTTAAGCTGTAAAGCCAGCTGGATGAATCAACATTAATGCTTAAGACGCCTTTTTTAAAATAATTTATTTTTATATGCTCTCGCGCACCTTTCGTCAAGACACTTTTTAGCCACCCTTGCGGGTCATCTTCGCAGCCCCGGGCTTTTTTTGCGGCCAACGACTCCATTACATTCATTACCGTGTTTTTTATCGCTTCCATTATTTCTAGTTCAAGCGCATGGGCAATACAATGTAGACATAACCATTGATGCGTATAACTCCGGGTTTTTCGCTGTCGGTTAATTCGAGCTCAACGCTATCCGTATCCAAATTTTTTAAGACATCTATTAAATAGTTGGGATTAAAACCTATTATCAGTTCCTTCCCCTGATAAGTTACGGCAACCTCTTCACGCGACTCTCCCACATCTGGCGTTGATTTGGAAACCACCAGTTTGTTTTTGAAAACTTCGAGTTTTACTGCCTGGTAATCCGGTGTCGCGAGTAACGCTGCGCGCCTGACCGCAAGTAAAAACTTTTCCCGGTCAACCTTTACTTTATTTTCTGAAACAGCTGGTACCACTTGCCGGTAATCCGGGAACTCCCCCTCAATAAGCCGGGAGATAATAATAACCTTGCCCAGGTCAAATAAAACCTGATTATTGCCCAGTATTAAAGATATTTCGCCCTCATCTTTTAAGTTACGGCTTAGCTCATGAATTGTCTTAATGGGCACTATTATATAAATATCTTTTTCCGGGCCCTGGTTAAGCTTCTTTTCGATAACCGCAAGCCTTTTTCCATCGGTAGACACCATGGTGAGTATATTCTTATCGATCTTTAAGAGTGTGCCATTTAAAATATACCTTGTTTCATCAAACGAGACCGCGAAAGAGGTTAATCCTAGCATCTCTTTTAGTGTGGGCTGCTCTATTTTGATTGCCTCTCTATCTTTAAACTCAGGAAGCTTAGGAAACTCCTCGCGCGCAAGGCCCATAATCCTAAACTCACAAACATCGGTAGTAATATTAACCTGGTTGTTTTTTTTTGTGGCTATAGTCACATCGTCCAGGGGTAATTCTTTAATAATATCGCTGAATCTTTTTGCCGGAATAGTAATCGCCCCCGCCTCCTGGATATCTACAGGTATTACACAGCTTATTCCGACATCCAGGTCGGTAGCGGTTAACCTTACACCATCCTGCTGTGTTTCAATTAATATATTAGAAAGGATTGGTAGCGCGGACTTAGTGGTAATAATGTTCTGCACGGTCTGTATTCCGTTTAATAAAATATCTTTTTCGGCCTTAAACCTCATTTTATTCTCCTTTAGTTATTGAGCACACAAAGTTTCTATTAGTGAAATCCCATGTAAGTGGGGATCCCACTTCTTGCTTTCTCAAATTAATAGCGGAAAAAGCTACTACTTATATAATTAAATATTAAAACAGTAATAGTATTAGTGGGTTTTGTTTCTGTTTAAAACTCCCTAACCTAAATAAACTAAAAGTAAGTAGCGCAAACATAACCCTTCAACAACCTTTTAATTCAGCGCTTAATAATCTGTATAATCCTATCCACCCTATCTTTCAATGTTCCATTTACACCAATCCCACCTTTAATTTTATTAAAAGAATGCAATACAGTGGTATGGTCTTTCCCACCAAAAAATTCCCCTATTTCCGGCAAAGACAGGTCTGTTAACTCCCTGCTTAAATACATTGCAACTTGCCTGGGCAGCACTATAGTTTTATTGCGGCGTTTTGTTTTGAGTTCCTGCAAGGATACACCAAACTCCTCTGCCACGCAGCGTTGTATAAAGTCAATGGTAATTAATTTTTTGGGTTCCTGTAAAAGGTCTTTTAAAACCTGCTTAGCCAAAACTAAAGTAATCGGCTCTTCCTCCATTAATGAGTATGCCATAGTGCGCACTAAAGCGCCCTCCAACTCCCTGATATTGGTCTTAATTAGCTGGGCGATGAAAAAAATAACTTCATCAGGAACAGATACGGGCTCTCGCTCGATCTTCTTTTTTAGTATTGCCACTCGCGTTTCTAGGTCCGGAGGCTGAATATCAATGGTAAGGCCCCACCCAAAACGTGAAACCAGCCGTTCCTGTAAATTTGCTATTTCTTTTGGCGGACGGTCAGAGGAAAGGACAATTTGCTTATGCGCATCATAAAGCGCATTAAAGGTGTTAAAAAACTCCTCCTGCGTAGATTCTCGTCCGGCGAAAAAATGCACGTCGTCTATAACTAAAAGGTTAGCGTTTCTGTATTTTTGCCTGAACGCGCTGGTTGAGCGGTGCTGTATCGCACTAATCAGCTCATTGGTAAAGCTTTCCGACGGAAGATAGACAATTTTTATGTTTCCAGACCTCTCCTTTATATGGTTACATATGGCCTGGATAAGGTGTGTTTTTCCCAGGCCCACGCCGCCGTAAATAAATAAAGGGTTATACGCCTTTGCGGGAGAACCTGCCACGGCGAGCGAATAAGCATGGGCATGCCGGTTAGAAGGGCCCACAACAAAGTTATCAAAGGTGTAACGCGGATTTAGGTTAAATGGGCCAAGCCGTTCAGGGTGCGCAATTAAAGAGGTTTGCGATTGCAGTGTTTCTTCCATTGCTTTAGGCTGCGCATTTACATCAAAGGCAAGGGTAATTGGCCTGCCTTCTGATAAGGAGAGCACTGTTTCTTGAATAATATCTTTGTAATGCCTTTGCGCCCAGTCCCTGAAGAACTGGTCCGGCGCTTCAAGAACCAAGGTTTCTTTGTTCTTGGCAGTTGCCCTTAAGGGAAGGACCCATGTCTCAAAAATAGTTTCTCCGAGCCTTTCTTTTAAAAGCGGTTGCGCCTGCTGCCAAATTTTGAGTGCATCAATCGCGGTATTCACAGCTTATTCACACCTTGTATAAATCTGTGGAAAACATTTTGTCGGTATTATATCAGGGCTCAAAACAACTTGCAGGCCCCGCAAGAAATACCCTTATAGGTTATCATAATATTTTTAACGGGGCAAGCAAAAAATTAAACGCCTGCTTATTATACAGATTTTTTTCACCGCGTCAACAAAAATTAGTTTCTTGACCGCCAAACCCTTTACATGTTACAATCTCCAACACTTCACTTATACATTGACTTCAGCTGTCTTTGTGTTATAATTAAAAACCATTCAAAAAAAGGAGAGTATCGTCGATGAAAAAAAACCTAAAAACCCCCACAAATATCGTCGGAAAACGCAGGCACGGGTTCCGCAAAAAGATGTCTAGTAGGGGCGGGCGCAGGGTGCTAAAGCGAAGGCGCCAAAAGGGGCGGAAAAAAATCAGCGGCTAATGTTTAAAAAAATCAGCATCAGCCTTATAAAGTTTTATCAGGATTATATCGGGCGTATCCTGCCTGCCTCCTGCTGTTTTACCCCGAGCTGTTCGGAATACGCAAAAGAAGCGATTTTAAAATATGGTTTTTCAAAAGGAGGATTCAGGGCTGTAAAAAGGCTTTTCTCCTGCCATCCATTTTCAGGCAAGGCCAGTTACGACCCCTTAATTTAATTACATGGAAAAACGCACAATTTTAGCTATTGCCCTATCGCTTTTAATCCTGATAACATGGTCCATGTTTACTTCTCCACCACATCTAGTTGAAAATAAAGCAGTTACAGAAAAAACAGCTCCATTATTAGGCATTCCGGAAGCACGAGTTCCTCCTCAGGACCAGGAGGTTACTGAAGAAATTCCTCCCTCCTCTCTTATTAAATTAGAACGGGAGAAACTTGAAATTACTTTTGTAGAGCCGAAAGCCGCAATTCAAGAAGTAGTATTTAAGGCGCATCAAAATTACACCCTTCCTCTAAAATACGGATTTTTAATTGAGGATAAAAGCCTGAGTTTTAAAAAACAAAGCAGTAGTTCCAAAGAAGTTGTCTTTGTGCACTCTAACCATGCCCAAAAAATAACAAAAAAATTTATTTTTTCTAACTCTGCCTATGACATGTGGTTAGAGATTAATGTCCAAAATGTATCCTCCGCACCTTTAACATTTTCCCCACAGGTTATCCTGGGGGAACTGGATTTTTCTGCCGGGAACAAGCAGGCACAGTTTCAAGATGTGGTTATTGCCACAAAAGACAAGACAGGGCATTATAATGGACGCAAAAGCCTTGATCTGCCGGATATAAAATTCCTGAGTTTGCGGGAAAAATATTTTTGTGCTATTGTTGAGCCTGAAAATGAAAGATCCTTAGGTTTTGTTAGAAAAAAAAGCGGCCAAGAATCGGAGGTCGGCCTAAAGATACCAGAGATAATCATTGCTCCAGGCCAGTCTGCTATTGAAAAATTTCATATCTATTTGGGGCCTCAAGATTTACATATAATCAATAAGATACAGCCATCCTGGTCCGGCATAATTTATTATGGGACATTTGATATTATTTCGCAGGTTCTGTTGCAGCTGTTAGAGTTCTTTCACAGCATGGTGCATAGCTGGGGTTGGGCAATAGTTATATTAAGCTTACTTGTATATTTTGTCCTATATCCTCTCTCCATAAAACAGATGCGTTCTATGAAAGAGATGCAGGCCTTGCAGCCAAAGATTGAAGAATTACGTAAAACCTACAAGGATAATCCGCAAAGATTGAACAAGGAGATAATGGCTTTATATAAAGAGCATAAAGTCAATCCGTTCGGTGGATGCCTTCCTTTGCTTTTACAAATGCCGATTTTCTTTGCGCTCTATCAGGCGTTGATGCGTTCAGTTGCTTTAAAAGGAGCGGCTTTCTTATGGATAAAGGACCTGTCTGAACCAGACAGGCTATTTTTACTTCCGAATTCTTTACCTATTTTAGGAAATGAGGTTAATATTCTACCCATTGTAATGGCTATTGGTATGTTCGTACAGCAGAAGCTTTCCAGTGCCTCTGCAAGCGGTGCAGCTGCGGATCAACAAAAAATGATGCTATTTATAATGCCCATTATGTTCGGGGTTATATTTTATCATATGCCCTCTGGATTAGTCTTATATTGGTTTATTAATAGCGCGCTAATGTTAATATTTCAGGTTCGCTTAAGCAGGGTAAAATGAGCGCTAAATCAGGTATTGAAGTCGAGGGAAAAACTCTCCAAGAGGCGATTAAAAAAGCCCTTCGCGCATTAAAATTGCCGCGCGATAGAGTTAAAATCGAGGTGCTCTCTGAAGAAGAAAAAGGGCTTTTTGGTATGCCAGGCGCAAAACCGGCAAAGGTCAGAGTAAGCATAATAAAAGGTAAAGATAATACTTGACAAGCAGCCCAGAATTAGGATAATAGATTGAACAGGATTACAATGTTCCACGTGAAAATGTGCCAGTTGGAACAGTTTCAAGTTTAAATTTATATGCTAAGCCCTTGGTATGTAACAGGGTTTTCTGATGGAGAGGCAGCATTTACTTACAGTCGGGCAGGAGGATCTTTTGGATTATATTTTGCCATTAAACAAAGAGAAGATAATCGAGAAATAGTTGAAGAGATTCGAGAATATTTTAATTATGTGGGCCGTATTTATTATGGTAAAGAAGCCCAACCAACTTCTAACAGTGGCTTAACTAAACCATCCGCATATTATAGAGTAACAAGGATAGATGAGCTTAAAGTAATTCTGGATCACTTTGATAAATATCCGCTACAGAGTAAGAAAAAACTGGAAGCTTATAAGACTTGGCGCGAGATGGTATTACATAAGTTAAATAATTATAGGAAGATAGACTACAATAAACTTAGGACCCTTGCAGAGAAATTGTCCAATCTGAATTCTAAGCCTAGGGCCTTTAAGGTTCAAAAAAGATAATGGGTAAAATTATCACGGTCTGCAATCAGAAGGGTGGCACTGGTAAAACTACCTCCGCAATTAACCTAGCCACAGCTTTGGCCTTGGCTGGCAAAAAAGTCCTGCTTATTGACTTAGATCCGCAGGCAAATGCCACTAGTGGAATGGGGGTAAACAAGCATAATATTCAAAAGAGTACATACCATGTTCTTTTGGAAGAAATAGAGGTTAAGGATATACTTCTTGTAACAGAGGTTAATAATCTTTGGCTTGCACCTTCTAACTTAGATCTAACCGGAGCAGAGGTGGAATTAGTCGGCGCATTAGGAAGGGAGTATAGATTAAAAAGGGCGCTGGTAAATGTGAAAGAGAATTTTGATTTTATTCTTATAGACTCTCCGCCTTCATTAGGGCTACTTACTATAAATGGTTTATGCGCCGCAGATTCAGTGCTTATTCCTGTACAGTGCGAATATTATGCCCTGGAAGGATTGACACAACTTACTAATACTGTTAAGCTTGTGAAAGATAATATAAATCCGAGCTTAGTTATTGAAGGGGTGCTGTTGACTATGGCAGACTACCGTACAAACCTTACTAAAGAGGTTATTCAGGAGGTGCGCAAGCATTTTAAAGATAAAGTTTACCAGACAGTAATCCCAAGAAATATTCGCTTAACAGAAGCGCCTAGTTTTGGAAAGCCGGTTGCTTTATATGACAAGGATTCTTTAGGCGCACAAAAATATGAGGAGCTGAGCAAAGAGATGTTAGGCATGCCTATTACTTCACCCAGCAAATCGATATCAGAAGGAGCTGTATAAATGGAGAGAAAAGCCTTAGGAAAAGGGATAAGCGCCTTAATTCCTGAAAAGGAAAATGGCAGAAAAGAGGAGATTATTTATGTCCAATCTGACCAGATCAAGCCTAGCCCTTTTCAACCCCGTGAAGATTTTGATACTCAAAGCATTGAAGAACTTGCGCAATCAATTAAGGAAAAAGGGGTGATACAGCCGCTCTTAGTCAGGCGCAAAGGAGACTTTTTTGAATTAATCGCAGGAGAAAGAAGGCTTCGTGCTTCTAACCTATTGGGCCTGAAAGAGATACCAATTTTAGTGAAAAATGTAGAGGACCAGGATTCACTAGAACTAGCCTTAATTGAGAATATTCAAAGGCAGGGACTAAATGCAATTGAAGAAGCGCATGCATATCAACACCTGATTGACAAGTTCAAGGTTACCCAGGACAAGATCAGTGAAGTATTGGGAAAAGCGAGGGTAACCATTACTAATACATTGCGATTGTTAAAACTTCCCTATGAAATTCAGGTTGAAATAAAAAAGGGGAGGATTACTTTTGGCCATGGCAGGGCATTATTGGAAATTGAGGATGAAAATCATCAGCGCCGCTTAGCACAGGAGGTTATTTTAAAGGGCCTGTCTGTAAGAGAGCTTGAGAATTTAATCAAATCCCAGCGGCCAAAAGGAATAAAAAGGAAAATAGGGGAAGGCCAGCGCGAGCCGTATGTAGCCGTCCTGGAGGAGCAATTACAGCATGCGTTGGGAACAAGGGTGAGGATAAGCAAGAGAAAAAAACGCGGCCACATCTCCATAGAATTTTTTTCTCCCGAAGAGTTAGAAAGGATAGCTAACATAATACGAGGAGGGGTAAGGCAATGAACCAGGCAGCGCTTGTGCTTATAAAGCCAGACGGCCTTAAAAAATCTTTGACGGGCAACATTTTAACCAGGCTATCCGAAACAAAGCTTGAGATAGTTGCGGCAAAAATGGTGCGTGTTTCAAAGGAATTAGCAGAAGAGCATTACAAGCACCTGAAGGATAAGCCGTTTTTCAAAGACTTGATAAGCTACATACGCGGAGAATTGCACGAGAGGCGCAAGGTTATGGCTATGGTTTACTGGGGGGAGGATGCAAGCACCAAATGCAGGGAGCTGGCCGGCGCAACTAATCCTGAGGAAGCAGAACCGACCTCTATAAGAGGTTCTTACGGTAGGATTACTACCGCGGGAGTTTATGAAAACGTCATTCACGTATCTTCTAATCCAGAAGAGGCTCAAAGAGAGATAAAGCTCTGGTTTCATCCCGAGGAAATAATCGTGGATTTATACCCTGCGAAAGAAATCGTGGCAAGGGAATATAAAAGAAAGGTCTGGGCTTAAAGATATGCAGAGCATGACAGGATTTGGAAGCAAGGAGCTTGAAGTTCCGCCATACGGTAAAATCACACTGGAGCTAAAAAGCTCCAACCATAAATTTTTAGAAACAGTTTTTCATTTACCCGACGGATTCCTATCCTTGGAGGACAAAATAAAAAAAAGAATAGAGGTGAAGATTAAAAGAGGGCGCTTAACCTGTGCCATGGCCGTTGCCGCAGCCAAAACCTCCCGCGCCTTTATAAACAAAGCGCTTCTTAAAAACTATATCGCGGCCTTAAAAAAAATTAAAAAAGACTTTGTAATTTTAGACGAGATAACGCTTAGCACATTGATACATTTGCCCGGAGTACTCTACCTTGAAACAAGCAGCATTCCAAAGCAAAACGTCTGGCCAAGGATCAAACTCTTGGTTAATGGCGCCCTGGATGAACTAGTAAAGACCAGGCAGAAAGAGGGGAAGGCCTTACTGGGATATTTAAAGGTGAGGCAGGAGGCGCTTAAAACTAATCTGGTGTTTATCGAGAACAGATCTAAAAAAGCGATCAGAGAAAAATTACAGACAATGGCTACTGACGAAGAACGAACCAGTTTTTTAAAAGACACGGATATCACAGAAGAGAAAGAAAGGCTGGCGTTTCACATCAGCAATTTTAAAAATAAACTTTCCAAGAGGGGCGCTATAGGCAAAGAGCTTGATTTTATTGCCCAGGAGATGCAGCGGGAGGCAAACACCTTGGGAGCAAAAACATTTGACTTAGGGATATCCGCAAGGGCGGTGCAGATAAAAAGCCAGATTGAGAAGATACGCGAACAGGTGCAGAATATAGAATAAGTGAGGCCCTTAACGGAAAAATTTAAAGGGTTAATATTTGTTATCTCGGGGCCTTCTGGTTCCGGGAAAACAACTCTTCGCGATAAGCTATTTGAGGACAAGGGATTAAAAAGTGAGCTTGTAAAATCCGTTTCCTTGACCACGCGCAAGAAACGGTCTGGCGAGAAGAGCGGCAGGGACTATGTCTTTATTACAAGGGATGAGTTTAACAGCCGGCTTAAAGCTAACAAAATCCTTGAATGGACGAGGTATTTGGGTTATTATTACGCAACAGCGAGAGGCTTTGTTGAGAAACAGCTAAAACACGGAAAAAATATTATCCTCTGCCTGGACTTAAAAGGCGCGCTCACGATAAAAAAGCTTTATCAGCAAAATTCGGTATCTATTTTTATACTTCCTCCTTCACTTGAGGCATTGCGCAGGAGGATAAAGGGGCGCTGCAGCAGGACCAGGAAAAAAGAGATCGGGGAGCGGTTAAAATTGGCAAGGAAAGAGCTTCTGGCCTCTCATAGGTATGACTATTCGCTGGCAAATAAAAATTTAACACAGGCAACAAAAGAACTAAAGGCCATTATATTAAAAGAATTAAGCAAGGGGAAAGAGATCCCTTGTCCCGCAGAATGCGGGCCTCGGGATTAATTCGCCCAAACAACTTACGTTCACTAATGTTCCGTAAGTTGTGTCTGAACTTCTCCCGCTGTTACCTTGAAAAACAAGAAGCGGGATTAATTCGCCCAAACAACTTACGTTCACTAATGTTCCGTAAGTTGTG
>CAKKQZ010000016.1 GCA_919902445.1 Omnitrophica bacterium GWA2_41_15
TTTAAGACAGATACTTCAGCTAAAAAAGTCCTCTATTCCAGCGAACGAATATCCGGAGTTTAAGGTTTTTTTTGAAAACTTAGCTAAAAATGTTAAACAAAGAATCCTTTTAGAAAGAATGAAATAATACGGCAATGGAAAATTACGGAAGCCAGAGCCCCGAGTACAGGCAATATACGCGCCTAGATTCGGTTTTCCCCGTACAATTCAGGTTAGCGGCGCTGGATGGCAGAAGTTTTCTCTCTGATTGGCTGCAGGGCTTTACGAATAACATTAGCAATGGGGGGATCTGCCTTTCGGTAAATAAACTTTCTTCCGGTTTAGCCCAGATTCTAGATAACAGGCAGGCAAAACTTTCATTAGAAATAACTATACCCATAGGGGGCCGTCCCGTAGATGCTTTGGCAAGGATTGCCTGGGTTAAAGAAACAGGCCCTGCCCAGTATCTTATAGGATTGGCCTACGAAAATATTAATGCGCAGGATAATGCCAGGATTATGCGTTACTCACTTACCAAGAAATTATTTGCGCCTGTAGCATTAAGCATAATTATTCTTTTGGCGGCAGGAGTTGGCTTGAACGCTTTTATAAATATGAGGTTAACGCAAGATAATAAAGCGTTAGTTAATAAACTGGCCTTGGTAATACGGGAATATAGTATTGCCAAACAAAAAGCGCAGGAGTTAGCAAATGGAAGCCAAGACTTACAAAAAAATATTCAGGAGCTGCAGTTAGGTATCAGGCAAATAGAGGAGCAGAAGTTAAAGGCGCAGAATGAGGCAAGGCAGGGCGCTTCTCTTGAATCCAGAAGGGTAGAGGAATTAAATAAGTTAGTGGTGAGGCTGGGCCAGGAAAAAACTTCTCTGGAAGAACGACTAGGTGCTTTAAAGAAAAAAGAAAGCGCCGTTAGAGAGGAAATACAGAGTATGGATTTTAAGAGGGCAGGCCTAGAAAAGGCCAATTTTGATAAGATGTATCAATGGATAAAGATTCATCAGAATCCGCGCACCGGCCTAGTAATGAGTTTCGAGGGTGACGGCGATATAGCGGACTGGGCATTTATATACGACCAGTCATTAGTTGCGCTGGCCTATACATATTTTGGGGACCTTGAGCGCGCTAAAAAAATACTTGATTTTTTCTTTGCAAGGGCAAAGAAACAGGGAGGGTTGTTTTTTAATGCCTATTATGCCAATGATGGAAGCCCGGCAGAATATACAGTGCATAGCGGCCCTAATATCTGGCTGGGAATAGCAGCAATGCAATATACTAAAAAATCGAAGGAGAATACATATATGCAATTGGCTGAAAATATCGGCCAGGCGATAATGGATTTACAGGCACTTGATAGCGAAAGCGGCATCCGCGGAGGGCCAGGCCTGCCCTGGTATTCTACCGAGCATAATCTCGACGCTTTTGCATTCCTTAATATGCTCTATCGGGTTACCGGAAAACCCCAGTACATCCGCGCAGCTAATAATGTATTAAGTTGGTTAGCCAGGCATACCTATGACAAGTCGGATATTCCCATTTCCCGAGGCAAAGGGGATTCTACTATTGCCACCGATACCTATGCCTGGTCAATAGCTGCGATAGGCCCTGAGAGGCTCCTGGAGATAGGGATGAATCCGGATATGATTATGGAATTTGCCGAGAAGAATTGCAGTATCATAACTTCTTATCTGCGCCCTGAAGGCAACACCATTAAGGTCAAGGGTTGTGATTTCGCCAGCCAAAAACACCTGGCAAGAGGGGGGGTTGTTTCTTCGGAATGGACAGCGCAGATGATTGTCTCCTATAAAATACTCTCTCAGTTTTATGAGAAAAAAGGGAAGGCCGATATGTCGCGCGTTTACGCCGCAAAAGCCGACGAGTATTTATCAGAACTCTTGAAAATGATTATATCCAGCCCTTCTCCGTCCGGGCAGGGGGAAAGCTGCCTTCCTTATGCCACCCAGGATTTTGTGGACACAGGGCATGGCTGGTTTACCCCTAAAGGAAAATCCACAGGGTCTGTGGCCGGTACAGCCTATACGATTTTTGCTTATTACGGTTATAACCCGCTGGAATTAAAAGATTGAAGAAGCAGGTCACTTTAATTTATCAGCGCCTCTTTTCTGCTTTCGGCCGGCAGTATTGGTGGCCGGCGAGTGACCCTTTTGAAGTTATGGTGGGCGCAATCCTTACCCAAAATACCAATTGGCTAAATGTGGAGCGCGCGATAAAAAACCTAAAAAATGCTAATGTATTGGATCCGGTTAAGCTTTATAAGATATCCACCCGAAGATTAGCCAAATTAATCAGGCCCGCAGGCTATTTTAATATTAAGTCCAAGCGCCTGAAAGAATTTTTGAAATTTTTCTTTAAAAAGTACCGAGGCAGCTTAAGGGAGATGGCCGCAAATGAATCAGAACTGTTACGCGAGCAGTTGCTTTCAGTAAACGGGATCGGTCCAGAGACCGCGGATTCAATATTGCTTTATGCTCTAAATAAACCGGTATTTGTAGTGGATGCGTATACCAGAAGGATACTTTTTAGGCACTATTGCTTTGATGAAGGCCTAACTTACGGAGAAATTCAGAATTTATTCATGCAAAATCTACAAAAAGATGTAAAATTATTCAATGAATACCACGCGCTCTTGGTAAAGTTGGGGAAGGATTTCTGCCTTAAGTCCAAACCCAGGTGTCAAATTTGCCCTTTAGAAAATTTACAAAGGAGGGTTAATGCGTAAAGTGTTTTTAGCTGCCTTATTAATATTTTTATTCATATCGCCTTTATACGCCGCGCCTTGCTACGGAACAAAATTGCCAGGAAAAAACAAGATTTTTATGGGCCTTCAGTCACATGCTATTTTCAAAAGGCACCTTGAGGACAACTTCGGAAAATTAAGGAGCGCACAGTACTTTTTCCTTCTCTCATACGGTGTATTTGACCGGTTCTCTATAGACTTAAAAGTAGGGCTCGGCAATATAAAAGTGCGCCCTTTGGGTGGCGACGACGTTGATTACGATATAAATTTTGCCGGAGGTTACGGCTTTCGCTTGAAATTTTTTGACCGGGAAAGAATAAAAGCGGTTTTTGGATTCCAGCATATCAGCGTGCACCCGAAATCCACGCACTTAGGTATAGTTAAAAATAAAGCAATACTGGATGATTGGCAGGCTTCCATTCTTGCCTCTTATGATTTCAAGAAATTCACCCCTTATTTAGGAACGAGATGGTCAAGGGTTGACTATATCCATACTCAAGGAGATAATAGGGGCCGGAGGATGTCTGATTCAAGCAAAGATATAGGCCTGATTGTGGGCGTTGACCTGCCTTTTACAAAAAAGGCCTGGATTAATTTAGAGGGTAATTTTTTTGACAGCACAGCCGCTGCTTTTAGCGTCAATTATGTTTTTTAGGGTGTAGCGTACCATATAAAAATCACCCACTGCGAAAATCGCAGTAAGTTATCCTAAAAAGGATAGGCCTTCCTATACCTTTTAAAGGAAGGGCCTAATCGCGAAGCGATTTTCTTGAAGCCCAACCGGATAATTAAAGAAATCTATGGTGGATAAAGAACGCCTGATCAGATTAACGGCAAAACTGATAAGTATAGATTCCCAGAATCCGCCGGGAGAAGAGTTTCAGATTGCCGGCTTCGTTAATAATTATCTTAAAGATCTGGGGCTTAAAACAAAAATCTATGAGTTTAAGAAAAGGCGTTCTAACGTTATAGCTATCTTGAAGGGTAAGGGCCTGAAGCATTCGCTGCTCATAACCCCGCATTTGGATACTGTCCCCGCCGGAAAAAGCTGGAGCCTAAACCCTTTTTCAGGCAGGATTAAAGGAAACAGGATTTACGGCTTAGGAGCAACTGATTGTAAAGGAAATCTGGCTTGTGCGTTGGAAGCGATAAACAGCATTAGAGAGGAAAACATACCCTTAAATTATAATCTCATTTTTGCGGCTACGGCAGATGAAGAAAGCGGCTCCGATTTAGGGCTAAACCCCTTGTTGGATAAAAAGATATTAAAACCGGAGGCAGCCGTAGTGTTGGATTCCGATGATTTTGAGATCATTATAACCCAGAAAGGCCTTATGCATATAAAGGTTAAGATTCAGGGCAAAAGGGCGCACGGCGCATATCCAGGAAGAGGGATTAATGCTATTGATATTGCAATAGATATAATAAGTGAGATAAAAGCGCGCAGGTTTCATTATAAGAAGAATAAATTCTTGAGGCCCCCCACTATTAACACCGGCACAATACGCGGCGGAGATAAAGTGAATGTTGTGGCTGATTGGTGCGAATTTGAGCTGGATTTCAGGTTTCTACCCGGGATGGCTGCGCAAGATTTATTAAAAGCCTTAAAAGGCATCATTAACAAACATACGAAAAAATTTTCCCGCCGTAGCGGGATACCGAAAAATGCGGTAAAAATAGAAATAGAAGGGATTCAGGAGCCTTACAATATAAGCAAAGACCATTTCTTGGTAAAGGGCTTGATAAGGGCGATGCGTAAATTTAAAGTTAAACCGAGGATCAGGGGTTCGGAAGGGGCAACAGTGATAACTTTTTTCCAGCATAAAAATATTCCGGCCATAGCTACAGGTTTTGGTTCTGGTGGTTGCGCACATACAGCCGATGAATATGTTAAAGTAGATAATCTATATAAAGGCGCTTTGGTGCTGGAGGAGTTTTTGAAGAACTACCGACACAGTTAGGAGATGATAAAATGGAAGGAATTAAAATTTCAAAAAGGCCACGGCTAAGGAATCCTTTTCTTTTGGTCGCATGGCCGGGTATGGGTGAAGTGGCGTTTAAGGCGGCTTCATATCTGGTAGATAAACTAAAGGCGGAGGAATTCGCCCAGATTCTTCCAGAAGAGTTTTTTTATTTGACTGGTAGCGTTATCCAGGGGGGAATACTGGATATCCCGCAGCTTCCACAAAGCAAGTTCTATTATTGGAAGAATCCTGCCACAAAGATTAGCGGGTCCGCCAAGAATTCTGGCGGAAAATCCGAGGCGCATGACCTTATAATATTTTTAAGCAATGCCCAGCCGGATTTAGCCAAAGCAGAAACTTATTCCAGGAAGATAATCCAGATGGCTAAAGGTTTTAAGGCTCAGATGGTTATAAGTTTCGCTTCCATGCCGCAGGCAATTGACCACACGCAGGAGTCGCGCGTCTGGTTTGCCGCGACCGCGCAGGAACTGAAAGATAATCTAAAAAAGTTAGATTTTGATATTTTAACCGAAGGCCAGATAAGCGGGATGAACGGTTTATTCCTCGGCATTGCTAAAAAAGAAGGGCTCAAAGGGGTATGCCTTCTTGGGGAGATCCCGCTTTATACAATTCAGATAGAAAATCCTAAAGCCTCGTCAGTTGTGTTGAGCGCGTTCTCAAAGATGATGAATATACAGATAGACCTCTCCGGGCTTATAGAGCAGGGGCGTACGATGGAGAACGAAATTAATAAACTGTTGGATTATTTAAAGGTATCACCGCCCGGCTCGTCAGGCCCTATCGGAGAAGATGAAATAGAAAAGATCAAAAAAACCTTGAGCCAACTTACGAAGCTCCCTGTTTCGGTGAAGGAGAGAATAGAGAAGCTCTTTTTAGCGGCAAAGGCGGATATAACAAAAGCCAATGAATTGAAGCTCGAGCTGGACAAGTGGAACATATATAAGGAATATGAAGATAAGTTTTTGGACCTATTCAAAAGAACAAAAGATAAGGGGAATTGATGTATAACCATAAAATCAAGGGGATAATATTTGATTTAGGGAACGTCCTTCTTGATTTCAACCATATGATCGCCGCAGAGAAATTATCCGGATTTACGGATAAGAAGGGGAAAGAAATTTATGACCTTTTTTTTGACTCACAAAAGACCCAACTTTTTGAAGAAGGGAAAATCTCCGCGAGCGAGTTTTTTAAAGGCGTAAAGGAGATGCTGAACCTAAAAATCCCTTACGAAGAATTCGTTCCTATCTGGAACGGGATATTTTATCTTACTGATCAAAACCTTCAGGTATATAATCTGGCGCGCAGCCTTAAAAACGGCTATAGGTTAGCGCTTTTATCGAATATAAATTTTTTGCACCTGGAGCATATCAAGAAGACCTTTCCCATACTCGATGTTTTTCATAATGTCCTGGCCAGTTGCGAATTGGGTTTAAGAAAGCCGCAGCCGGAAATTTACCAAAAGGCCCTGGAGATTTTAGGGACTCAAGCCCAAGAAACCTTTTATACAGACGACAGAACAGAGCTCATTCGTGGTGCAAAAAAATTAGGTATTAATGCAGCTGTCTTTTTCGGAGTTGATCAACTAAAGAAAGATTTTATCGCTGCAGGGGTAAATATAAACTGACAAATATGAAATACGGCAAATACCAGAAAAGGTTTTACAGGGACTTGGTTAAGGCAGAAGGCCTATATTTAACGCACATTATAGCCAAAGAGTCAGATTTGCAGGTTCTTACTAATAAGCGGCTGGATACGCGATTTTTAGAGGAAAGGCTGCGGATGTATCGCTATGATATTGAGAATTATATCAATAAGGACTACAGGTTCCTGATTTCATTAAAACCGATAGAGGTAGAATTAAATGCCTCAGAAATCGTAAAGGAAATGGCTTCGCAGGCGAAAAAGGTAAATGTAGGCCCTATGGCTACGGTTGCAGGTGCTATCGCCGAATTTTTAGGGCGGGATCTATTAAAAAAGGGCTATCAAGACGTTATTATTGAAAACGGAGGGGGCATATTTTTAAAAACGCGCAAGGCGCGCAGGATAGGTATTTACGCAGGAAGGTCAAAATTATGGAATAAGCTGAAAATAAAAATTAAACCTAAGGATACGCCTTTAGGCATATGCGCCTCTTCGGGCACAATCGGGCATTCCCTAAGTTTCGGTATAGCGGATTGCGTTATAGTTCTGTCTAAACACGCTGCCTTAGCAGATGCAGTGGCTGCTGCAACAGCTAATCGCGTCCAGTCAAAAGATGATTTGCAGAAAGCTGTAGATTTTGCCAAATCCATCCGCGGTGTAATAGGCGTTGCGGTTATACTTAAAAATAACCTTATCAACTGGGGCGAAATTGAATTCGCAAGTTAAATATACTTTCCAGTGTTCCCAGGAATTAATTACTCCTGGTACTTATTAAGGTTATCCGTCGATAAAATCGGATTATTAAAGACCAACGAAAATCAAAAAATACTTGACAAGGACGATATATTGTGATAAAAAAATATTGTAGGCATAATATATAGGTTAAATTTTATCCCTCAAGTGTGCTCGGGATAATTTTTAGAGAAGCAAACGAGAGAAATTTAGGAGGTTAGAAATACTAAATTGGAAAAATAAGGCGTGTATAAGGGCTCTTTAAGGCGACAGGAGCCCTTTTTAATGAGCGCATAACTTACGAACACTGAAAGTGTAGAGTAAGTTATCTGCGCGAATTAATCCCGCATCTTGTTTTCCAAAGAAACGGCGGGAGAAGTTCAAGCGCATAACTTATGGAGCGTAAGCGAACATAAGTTATGCTTGAACTAATCTTAGCCGGAGGAAGCGATGAAACAGGGATGAAAACAGTCGGGTTAACATACGATTTAAAGACAGATTATCAATTTAAGGAGGGGGACCCTGCCGATGCAAATGCAGAATTTGACCATCCTTCCACCATAGATGTTATCGCAGAGGCGATAGCCTCAAACGGCTTTAAAATAAAAAGGATCGGTAACGTCAACAATCTTCTTGAAAAATTAGATTCTCTGGATGTCGATATAGTTTTTAATATCTCAGAAGGACTGACCGGAAGAAACAGAGAATCCCAGGTGCCTATCCTGCTTGAGATGGCCGGGATTCCTTTTGTGGGCGCGGACGCCCTCACCCTCGGTATGACTTTGGATAAAGTCATGGCAAAAAAAATATTTATCGCTGAAAAAATACCCACTCCGAAATTCTTTGAAGTAAAGAACGCGCAAGATTTAGTCAACTGCGACCACTGTAAATTCCCTATGATTGTAAAGCCTAGGTTTGAGGGTTCATCCAAGGGCTTAAGTGAAAGTTCTCGCGTGCAGAATATGGAAGAGTTAAAAAAACAGGTCGAGTTTGTCACTAATACCTATAAGCAGCCGGCCTTGATTGAAGAATTTATCAGCGGCCAGGAATTTACCGTGGCTATAGTCGGAAATGATAATCCTGAAGTGATGCCGACCGTGCAGATTAAAATCGACGGCAGGTATAAGCTAAACGATAAATTTTATACCTTTGCCCGAATCACCTCGGATAGATTAGAGTATATCTGTCCTGCGCGTATAAGCCAGGACTTAAATAAAAAGATTTCCGACCTTGCCTTAAAGACATACAGGGCTGTTGAGTGCTGCGATTTTGGAAGAGTGGATTTTCGTGTTGATAATGAAGGGAAGCCCTATGTTTTGGAAATCAATCCGCTCCCTTCTTTATCTACGGAAGACGTATTCTTGCTGGTTGCAAAGGCTATAGGCGCCACTTATGAACAGATGATCGGTAAGATTTTAGATAGCGCCATAAAAAGGCACAACCTTAATTAAATGAAGATCGCCCTTACCTGCAATCTGAAGAAAAAAGATACAACAAAACCAGAGGATTATTTTTCAGAGTGGGACTCCGAAGAGACTATTAACGCGATTTGTTCGGCGCTTAAATCAAAAGGCCATTCAGTTGAAGCCATCGACGTAGAATACCCGAGCCTTTTTTCATATTTTAGAAAAAACCGTGTGGATATGGTATTCAATATCGCTGAGGGCAAGTACGGTAAATTCCGTGAATCCGAGGTCCCCGCAGTATTAGATTATCTGAATATCCCCTACACCGGCTCAGATACATTTTCTCTTGCCCTGGCTTTAAACAAAGCACTCACCAAAAGAATATTAAAAGCGGAAAATATCCCAACGCCTGATTTTCAGGTTTTTTCAAAAGGAAACGAGAAATTGAACCCGGAGTTAAAATTTCCCTTGATAGTCAAGCCTAATTGCGAGGGCTCTGCCAAGGGCATAAATAAATCCAACGTGGTAAATAATTGCGAGGATTTATTTAAGAAAGTAAACGACATCATAAGCATTTATAATCAGGAAGCGCTGGTAGAAGAATTTATAGAAGGCAAAGAGTTGACGGTGGGGGTCTTGGAGAACGGCAAGACAGCAGTTTTGCCGATTTTGGAAATAGATTTCTCAAGCTGCCAAAGAAGCGGAGAGTATTTTTATACTTGGAGGATGAAGGAATATCAGGGGAATACTGAACTTGGGCTTGTTCCCACTTTTCATTGCCCTGCGCGGTTAGATAAGGAGACGGAGGAACGAGTCAAGGAAGCCGCCCTAAAGACGCACCGCGCCGTAGGGTGCCTTGATATTTCGCGCACAGACATACGCCTGGATAAAAACAATACGCCTTATGTTTTAGAGATAAATCCACTCCCCGGCTTAGACCCTAAGGAATCCAATTTTCCGATCATGGCTTATGCAGCCGGAATGAAATACGAGGATTTAATAGAAGCGATTATTATGAGTGCCTCAGAAAGGAAGAAGGCAAAAAATTGAATAATACACAGATAATCGAGAACCAGAGAACGCAGCAGGAAACAACAGTTGTTCGTCAGACAAAAAGGCCGCGCGATTATCAGCAGATAGGTATTTATAAAGACGTAAACCCCTTGGACTGGGAGGATTGGCATTGGCAATTAAAACACAGAATACGCACAAAAGATGCTTTATTGCAGATTATAAAGTTAACACCGGAAGAAGAAAGCGGTATTGATAAGGCAAAGGGTAAGCTGTCTATGGCTATAACCCCTTACTGGGTAACACTGATTGATCAGGAGGACACGGATTGCCCGATCAGGAGGCAGTCGGTCCCGGTTGCAGCAGAATATGTTATTTCACCGCATGAAATGACCGACCCTTGCGCTGAGGACAGGGATTCTCCAGTTGCGCATTTAGTGCACCGTTACCCTGACAGGGTTTTGTTGCTGGCTACAGAGCATTGTGCTATGTACTGCAGGCATTGCACCAGAAGGCGCCTCGTCGGTGATGATATGCAGGAAGAGGTAGCTTCAGCTTTAAGATTTGATGCCGCCATCGAATATATAAAATCAAATAAAAAGGTGCGCGATGTGCTGATATCAGGAGGAGATCCGCTTACTTTGGAGGATGAGGTACTGGAGGCGTTAATCCAAAAGGTGCGCGCTATCCCGCATGTGGAATTCTTAAGGTTAGGCACCAGAGTGCCGGTAACGCTTCCGCAAAGAATAACAGAAAAATTAGTGACCATGCTAAAAAAATACTCACCCATTTGGATGAGTATCCATTTTAATCATCCCAAAGAGATCACTAGGCGCTGTAAAAATGCCTGCGACATGCTTACTGATGCAGGGATACCCCTTGGAAGCCAGACCGTGCTTTTAAAAGGCATAAACGACCGGCCCTATATTATGAAAAAACTTGTGCATGAGCTATTGCAGATAAGGGTAAGGCCGTATTATATCTATCAATGCGACCCCGTAAGGGGGACGCAGCATTTCAGGACCCCTGTTGCCGTTGGCATAAATATCATGGAGAAATTACGCGGACACACTTCAGGTTACGCTATACCTACATATGTAATCGATGGGCCCGGAGGCGGCGGAAAAATTCCCGTGGGCCCTAACTATATCCTTTCGCAGGCAAAAGGTAAATATGTCCTGCGAAACTATAAAGGTAAAATATACACCTACCTGGAATAATTTTTTGCCTTTTTATCCTTGACGCACCGAATTTTCTTTCCTATAATATAACCCCTTTCTCCTTTTCACTTCTTTACAGGAGCAAAAGAAAAGTGGATACCAGCAATAAAAGGAACTTTATCCTCGTAGGCCATGCCCAGTCAGGCAAAACAACGCTTTCCGAGGCGCTGCTTTATTTTTGTAAGGCCACAACCAGAAAAGGCAAAATAGAAGACGGCACAACTATAAGCGATTACGGTTTTGATGAGATCGAAAGAAAAAGTTCAATCAACTTAAGCTTGCTGCACTGCAATTACAAAGGCCACCGGATTCAGATCGTGGACACTCCGGGCTATGCTGATTTTTATGGGGAACCAATACAGGGTTTACGCGGGGTTGATGCCGCTGTTTTGGTTGTAGATGCTGCCTCCGGAGTCCAGGTCGGGACTGAGCGCTCTTGGCAGATGCTGGAGGAAGCGAACCTGCCATGCGTAATATTTATTAATAAGCTGGATAAAGAAGATACAGATATACAAAAGACATTAGCGGATATCAAGTCCGTTTTGTCAAATAACGCAAGCCTGATTGATTCAATAGAGGATCAGAATTTAGTTGAAGCGATTGCGGAAAGCGATGATAGGCTCCTTGAGAAATATCTGGAAGGGGCAAAATTAACCCAGGAAGAGATAGCGCGCGGCCTCGCTCAGGCAGTAATAAAGAGAAGGGTTTTTCCTGTTGTTGCCGGATCCGCTTTGAATGATTTGGGACTGTCGGAATTATTGGAAACGGTTATTAAATATTTGCCTAATCCAACGCAACGCAATAAGGTTATCGCATCCGAACCGGCCAAGCCTGAGAATAAAAAAGAAGTGGCCTTAAGCGATAGCGCGCCTTTCTGCGCGTTTGTCTTCAAGAATATATCCGATCCTTACGTAGGGCAACTTACATTGCTGCGTGTTTTTTCAGGAATCCTCGCTTCGAATACTGCTTTTTATAATGTGAATAAGAAAACAAAAGAAAGGATCGGGCCTATTTATATCCTGCAGGGAAAAGAGCAGAGGGCTCAAGATGCGGCTACCTGCGGAGATATAGTGGCTATAGCAAAATTAAAAGAAACAACTGTTTCAGACTCTCTTTCTAATGATAAGGAACAGTTTATTTTTGACCAGGTTATATTTCCGGAGCCGGCTATATCCGCGTCAGTAAAACCTAAATCCCGGGAAGACGAAGAAAAAATTTCCGATGCTTTGCATAAGCTCTCCGCCGAAGACCCTACTCTTAAAGTTACGCATGACCCACAGACAAAAGAATTGATTATTTCAGGGCTCGGGGATATTCATCTTGCTGTTATGGTCGGAAGGCTAAGGAAGAGGTTTAACGTTAGTGTTGAATTGGGCACGCCGAAAGTTTCTTACAAGGAAACAATCACCAGGAGCGTAAAAGTTCAAGGTAAATTTAAGCGCCAGTCAGGAGGCCGGGGACAGTACGGTGACGTATGGATTGAGGTGCAGTCTCTTACGCGAGGCAAGGGTTTTGAATTCGTGGATAAAATTTTCGGCGGAGCCATTCCGCGTAATTTCATACCTTCGGCAGAAAAGGGTATCAGGCAGGCATGTTTAGAAGGGGCGGTTGCAGGTTACCCTATAGAGGATATCCGTGTTACCTTAGTTGACGGGTCTTATCATGAGGTTGATTCATCCGATATGGCTTTCCAGATTGCCGGAGCAATGGCATTAAGGAGGGGAGTAATTGAAGCAGGGCCGGTCCTATTAGAGCCGATAATGGATGTTGAGGTAACTATTCCCGAAGAGTATCTTGGCGCGATATCAGGGGATATTAATTCCCGTCGCGGAAGGGTAATAGGGATAGAGGTAAAAGGCAAAAACCAGATACTTAAAGCACAGGTGCCTTTGGTCGAGATGTTTAAATATGCAAATGACCTGCGGTCTATCACGGGCGGCAGAGGCGCATATACTATGCACTTCTCGCATTATGAAGAGGTCCCGCTAAAAATCGCCCAGCCTATCATGGCCCAGTACCAGGATTCAAAGAAACACGAAGAATAATTCTTAAAATGAAAATCAGCGCCATCTCCATCCCCGAAATAAATCCGGGAAAATATAATATTAAAGACAGCCGGCTTGACGAAGTAGATAATATCACCAAGGCAAAAAAGAAGACCTATGTTCAAATTGAAGTAGCCGGGGAGGATGCGGCTTTGGATGCCGACGCTATTCTTGCCTTAAAAGATTCCCGTACGGATTTAATCTTAAAGGATTTGGAATTTGTGGAAACGAGGGTTTCCAGAAGCGCAGATGAGAGAGAAAAGGCCGTATTGGCTAAATTCAAGGAGGCGCTTGAGAAAGAGGATTTTATTTCAGGGTTAGTTTTAAGCGAAGAAGAAAAGAAAATAATTTCCGCATACGGCCTTTATACAAATAAGGCAGTGGTTATGGCAGAAAAGGAGGAACTCGAGGATTTAAACGCATTATTAGCAAAGTGCGTGCGTGATGCAGGATATATCAGTTTTTTTACTACCGGAGAAAAAGAAACACGCGCTTGGCTTATCAAAAAAGGAGTTAGCGCCTGGGAAGCCGCAGGTAGCATACATTCGGATATACAAAAAGGCTTTATCCGCGCCGAGATCATCGGTTTTGATGATTTTATTTCTTGCGGCGGAGAAACCAAGGCAAAGCAGGCAGGAAAAATGCGTCTTGAGCAAAAAGAGTATGTAATGCAGGATGCAGATCTTGTGAATTTCCGTTTTAACAAATAAAGGAGTTTTAATGGTTAAGATTAAGCGCGCCTTGATCAGCGTTTCGGATAAAACAGGGATATTGGGATTGGCAAAGGAATTAGATAAATTAGGAGTTGAGATTCTTTCAACAGGAGGGACCGCAAAATTATTTAGGGAAAACGGCATAAAGGCAAAAGAAGTTTCAGAATATACAGGTTTTCCGGAGATGCTCGATGGACGGGTGAAGACTTTGCACCCAAAAATACATGCGGGACTTCTTGCTTTAAGAAAAAACAACGTTCATATGAAAACTTTAGAGGAGCACGAAATCGGACTTATAGATATGGTAGTGGTTAATTTATATCCCTTTGAGCAGACAGTAAAAAAGCCCGGAGTTTCAATTGAGGAAGTAATAGAAAATATTGATATTGGAGGGCCATCAATGCTGCGCTCTGCAGCTAAAAATCATCAATCAGTGGCTGTTGTGTGTAACCCCGGAAGCTACAGCCAAATTATCGAAGAGCTAAGAAAGAATAATGGCGCTCTGCCGGAAGATTTAATGCGTGATTTAGCAATTGAAGTTTTTGGGCGCACAAGCCAATACGATGCGGCGATCAACGTTTATTTGAAGGAGTATTTTTCAAAGAAACAGGAAATATCCGGATTCCCACAGGACCTGGTTTTAAGTTTCACAAAGGTACAGGATTTGCGCTACGGAGAGAATCCGCATCAAAAAGCCGCTTTTTACCGTGAGGCAAAAAAAGCTGCCGGATTAAGCGCAATGAAGCAACTTTGGGGAAAAGAACTCTCATTCAACAATATTCTGGATTTAAATGCAGCTTGTAATATAGTAAAAGAGTTTGAGCTTCCCGCAGTAGTTTTTATTAAGCATAATAACCCCTGCGGCGTTGCAGAGAATAGAAATCTGCTTAAGGCCTATAAAGACGCCTGGGAGTGCGATAAACTTTCTGCTTTCGGAGGAATCTTGAGCGTAAACAGAAAAATAGACTTTCCCCTTGCAAAATTGATAGCCAAAAGCGGATTTTTAGAGTGCGTTATATGCCCTGAGTTTACTGTAGACGCTTTAAATTTACTCAAGGATAAAAAGAACCTTAGGTTACTTGAAATGCCGAACATGCTTGAAAAAAATAACGGTATTGATTTTAAAAAGGTCTCCGGAGGGCTACTGCTGCAGGATGAAGACAGCTTAACTTTGGATGAAAAAACGCTTAAAATAGTCACCAAGAAAAAACCGACAAAAAAAGAGATGGAATCGCTTCTCTTTGCCTGGAAGGCGGGAAAACACGTCAAGTCTAATGCTATAATCTTGGCCCGCGGAACAAAGACAGTCGGTATAGGGGCAGGGCAAATGTCGCGCGTAGACTCTTGTTTTATCTCTACCAAAAAAGCAGGGAAATTGGCAATAGGTTCTGTCCTTGCCTCCGATGCCTTTTTCCCTAAAGAAGATGCCATCCTACTCGCCGCTAAATATAAAATCAAGGCAATAATCCAGCCGGGCGGATCCATCGCTGACGAGGCCATTATCAAAATGGCTGATAAGCACAAAATTGCGATGGTCTTAACCGCGATCAGGCACTTCAAGCATTGATACATGTCCTATCCGGAAGTTATTTCATACCTAGAATCTTTCATTAACTACGAAAAAATACCCTCCTATTCTTATAGGGAATCGATAACATTAGAGCGCATCAAGGGTTTTTTAAGCGCAATAGATAATCCCCAGGATTCCTTGAGGTGTTTGCATATCGCAGGGACTAAAGGCAAGGGCTCAAGTTGCGCCTTTATTGCCTATATATTAAGAGAATCCGGCTACAGGGTGGGTTTATACACCTCGCCGCATCTTTCTGATTTTAGGGAAAGGATCAGGGTTTTAAACCCGGGCAATAAAAACAAAGATACTGTATCGGATTTTGAGGGATTGATTACGCAAGAAGAGCTCAACCGTCTAACCGGAAAATTAAAACCCGCTATAGATAGGTATAATAAGAATTCAGAATACGGCCCGCTTTCCTTTTTTGAAGTTTACACCGCTTTGGCTTTCGCCTATTTTAAGGAAAAAGAGGTTGATTTTGCGGTTTTGGAAACCGGGCTTGGGGGCCGGTTTGATGCAACAAATGTGGTTAACCCGTTAATCTGCGCCATAACGCCTATAAGTTACGAGCATACCCAAAAATTAGGCAATACTTTAAAAGAAATCTCCGGAGAAAAGGCCGGTATTATCAAGTCAAGTTGCGCAATTGTAATTACTGCGCCTCAAGAAAAAGAAGCGCTGCGGGTTTTAAGCGATAAATGCGCCTCAGTGAGCGCGAAATTATTTAAGGTCGGAGAGGATATAACCTATCAAAATATTAATGATAGTTTTAAAGTCAAGGGTATAATCGGTGAGTATGCAGATCTAAAGATAAAATTAATTGGCGCTCACCAGTTGGCCAATGCCGTTTTAGCCATAGGCGCGATAGAATTATTGCATTTTTGTAATGTCAATATCGGCCCGGATGCGATAAGGAGAGGGCTTTATAATACACTTTGGCCCGGCAGATGCGAAATAATATCAAAGGACCCTTTATTTGTCCTGGATGGGGCGCAAAATATTGCATCGGCCAAGGCCTTAAAAGAAACCATCAGGGAGTATTTTAAATATAAAAAATTAATTTTAGTTTTAGGGGTTTCAAGCGATAAAGATAAATCTGGTATATGCGGTCAGTTCTCAAGATTGGCGGATGAGGTTATTTTGACCAAGGCCGATAATCCGCGTGCAACTGACCCACAAAATCTAACCGGGTATTTCAGTAGGAAAAATACACATATAACCATGAGCGTAAAAGAGGCTAAGGGTTTAGCAAGAAGGCTAGCGGAAAAAGAAGACTTGGTTTTGGTCACAGGCTCATTATTTGTAGTGGGTGAGTTTAGGGATGATAAAAAATAATATTACGGATACAATTGCGGCAATTGCAACTCCTATCGGCGAAGGCGGGATAGGTATAGTGCGTTTAAGCGGCAAAGATGCTTTAAGGATCGCCGATAAAGTCTTTACTTGCAAGGAGGGTAAAAAGCCTTCGGATTTTAAAACCTACACCACGCATTACGGATGGATAACCACAGATTCAATAATCATCGACGAGGTAATCCTGACTACGATGCGCGCTCCAAGGTCATTTACCAGGGAAGATGTTGTTGAGATAAATTGTCATAGCGGCATCGTGGCGCTGCAAGCCGTTTTAGGGTTAGTCCTGGAAAACGGTTGCCGCTTGGCTTCGCCGGGTGAATTTACCAAGCGCGCCTTTATAAACGGCAGGATAGATCTTGCGCAGGCCGAGGCAGTATTGGATATTATCCGTGCCAAGACAGATTCTGCTTTAAGAATAGGAATTGAACAGTTAAAAGGCGCTCTTTCAGGCAGGATAAATAAAATATGCGCATCATTATTAGAAATACTTTCTTCTATGGAGGCATGTATTGATTTCCCCGATGAAGAGATATCTTCCCCGGACATTGCAGCAGTACATAAAAAGTTAAAAAAGTTAAACGACGGGCTTAAGATAATGCTGGAGGATTCAAAACGGGCAAGAATACTGCGTGAAGGAATACATGCGGTTATCTGCGGTAGTCCGAATGTGGGTAAGTCGTCACTTTTAAATGCGCTTTTAAAACGGGAGCGCTCTATTGTTACGCCTGTAGCCGGGACTACCCGCGATGCAATTGAAGAGGTAATCGATATAAAAGGGATACCGGTAAGAATTGTAGATACCGCTGGCTTGTTAGAGCCACGCGACCTTATTGAAAGAAAAGCAGTGCAGCGAACAAAAAAACATTTAGAGCTGGCGGATCTGGTAATCCTGATGTTTGACGCGAGCAAGAATCTAACCAAAGATGACGAGGCGTTAATTAAGAAGCTAAAGAAGAAGTTAGTGCTCGCAGTTATAAATAAAATAGACCTGAAACAAAAGATAAACAAAAATAAAATTGTTAATAAATTTTCCAGTATCGTTGAAGTTTCAGCAAAAAGAAATAAAAATATCGGCTTATTGGAAGACACTATTGCCGGTTTAGTATTTCAGGGCAAGGTAGCTACTCAAGAATCGCTATTGGTAAGTAACGCAAGGCATATTTCTTCAATCAGGGAAGCGCAAAAACTTATTGCGCAAGCGATGGATTCTGTGGATAATAAATTGCCTTTGGAGTTTATCGCTTTGGATATCAAGGAGGCGCTTTTGTGCCTGGAGGCTGTGTTAGGCAGGAATTTTAGTGAAGGCCTGTTAGATAAGATTTTCAGCGATTTTTGTATAGGGAAATAGTAGCTCAAGTATTGCCAATAGGGACTGTCAAGCAAACAGTTACGGGACAGCCTCCGTCAAAGCTATTAGATTCGGTTTATCAGGAGACTGTCCCGCTTAGTAAGGCCAAAAAGGAGCGCTTATGGATAAGAAAAAAATAGAGAAGGCAATCCGGGATATATTAGAGGCAATCGGAGAAAACCCTAAGAAAAAAGACCTTCTGGATACGCCGAGGCGTGTTGCCGAGATGTATGAAGAAATATTCGCAGGGATTAAACAGGATCCTCAGGCGCAACTAGAGGTTATTTTAGACCAGAAACACAATGAGATTGTTTTACTTAAAGGGATACCGCTTTATTCAACCTGCGAACATCATCTGCTCCCCTTTATCGGCCGGGCGCACATTGCCTATATTCCAAAGAACGGCCGCGTCACCGGATTAAGCAAATTAGCCCGCGTTGTGGATATTTTATCCCGCAGGCCGCAGGTGCAGGAGAGGCTGACCACTCAGATCGCAGAGATTATTATGCATAAATTAAAGCCTATGGGGGTTATGGTAGTTATTGAGGCAGAGCATCTGTGCATGTCCATGCGCGGTGTAAGAAAACCCGGCGCGCAAACGGTGACATCAGCGGTTAGAGGCATATTTAAGGAGAATCAAAAAACGCGTTCTGAGGCATTATCATTGATGAAATAAAAAATAAGAAAGCCTAAAATGAGGCAATATTCAGGCAATAAAGCTAAAGATTAGAAGAATAGGCGGGTAATAATTGAAGAAGAGACGGGTAATAAATATTCTAATTTCCATAGCTGCGGTTTTTATTGTTTTATTTACAGCTGAAATTATTATGCGCTTTGCCTGGGAGATGGGGGGATGGGTAAAGCGGCCCATCTACAGAAAAAGCCATAATGCGTATCTGCGCTATGAACTTATCCCCAATGCGAAATCAGAAAGGATATCCATAAATTCCGACGGTTTCCGCGGGCCGGAATACCCTGTTCCTAAACCCGCCAAAACATTGCGCATAATCATGCTCGGAGATTCAGAGACTTTTTCTTTTATGCTTAAGCAGGAGGAGTCTTTAGCTTCGCAATTAGAAAAAATACTTAATGAAAGGAGCGAATCTTTACATTATGAAGTCCTTAATTTTGGAGTGGAAGGGTATAATACTTTTCAGGAACTGGAACAGCTAAAACATAAGGGGCTAAAGTACAGTCCCGACTTAATTATCCTGAACTATTGCCTAAATGACCCTGAACCGGGGGAGTATTATTTTGATAAGAACTTCTTTGTGCGCCATAGCGCATTGGCGCGTTATTTTTCTTACCGCATAAAAAAGTCCATGATAAAGGCAGAAAGAAAAAGGCTGAATCTGCGCACAGAGGTAGACCATTACTATTATTTACATCAGCCAAAATATTTTTCACGAGTGGAAAACGCTATTTCAGAGATCGCGGATATTGCGTCGGTGAGAGGCATAAAACTTATCCTGGTGATTTTCCCTACCTCCAGCACAGAGGTAAAAGATTTTAAGGAAAGTTACCCCTATCGGCCCATACATAAACTTATAAAAAACATTCAAAATAAAAATATAGTTTTTGTCGATTTGATAGAGGAATTTAATCATTTAAGTATGGGGCCAAGAGAGGCCTCTATAAATTATGAATATAACGAAAGCCATAAGAACCCGCCGGCTTTAGGGGTTTCGGCAAATTTCATATTTAATACGCTAAAATCCAATAAACTAATCCCGGATTAGCCTGATATTTAAAAGTTTACTCCTTGACCTTAATAGGCTTTTGTTGTAAAGTATTGTAAATGAGGAAAACAACAGTTTTAATTCTTTCAGCCTTATTGTTATCAGGTTGCGCCACGTATAAATTTCAAAAGGGGCAATCCCCGCATGATAAAGGATATGTGGCTTCCCGTGAAGGATATACTATCTTAGAGTATACTATCGGCACAGATAATACCGTGCCCCTAACTGTCGGGTTGGCAAAGGAGCGTTTTAAAAGACGCCGCAGGGTAGTCGAACATTATTATAAAAAGATGGGCAATATTGAGAATCGCTTTAAAGAGGCGGTTGTAGATTATCCGGTTATGTTTTTTAAGCTTGCACTCGGGGCATTTAAAATGCCGGGCATAGCTGTTAAAGATTTTAGATACGAACGTAACCCCAAATACAGGGAAAGAATAGATAAGCTAGAGGAAGAAAAAGAAGCGCAGGAGCAGGCGCGCATAAAGAAGTTAAAAGACGCGTTAGATAATTATATACAAAAAGATGTAGAGAAAGAGAAGCCTAAAGTTGAGTTAAAACAAGAAGTTCCGGAGCAGGGGATGGTTGAAAAAACTCCGGCACCTGAAACCAAAGCGGCTGTTTTGGAAAAGGTAGAGCTAAAAGAAGAGCGACAGTCAGAAAAATCAATAAAGAAAGTTTCGCAGGCCGCTAAAGAGCCGGATAAGAATTTACAGATAAAAGCGGTAATCACGGCAAGGCCGGAAAAAGGGTTTTCGCCCCTGAGGGTGCATTTTTCCGGTAATAAATCCCACAGCAAATCAGGAAAAATTATTTTCTATTCTTGGAATTTCGGTGACGGGGATACCTCTACCAAGGAAAATCCTGTTAATACATATTACAGCGGGTCATTTGAACCTAGGGAATTTACAGTTGCGCTTACAGTCCAGGATAGCACCGGTAATACCGCATCAACAACTACTACAATAGAAGCCCTAAATAAATAACCCCTATAAGGCCAAGCTTTCGTTTTTATCCGCCTTCGCGCAGTCCACCTACGCACTTCGTGCTTCGGTGGATCCACCGTAGCTCTGAAAGAGCGTAGGCGAGTAAATATAGGTACCACGGCTGTAAAGCCGTGGGGCTCCATAATCTCTCTTATGCCAAATGCAATTTTGATTTCTCACCCCACCACTTTTCAAATCCCTTATGCCAATTTAGGCTATTTTTCTACCGTAGGGGGTTCATTTGAATAAATTGTTTGACATAACTCATTTTCTAAGTTATACTTTTATCGTAAGTAAGGATGTAAGGAAGTAAGAAAGGAGCGATTACCATGACCGTGATTGAAACCGCTAAAGTCACCTCAAAAGGCCAAGTTACCATCCCTAACCGCATTAGGAAACTTTTACATGTTTCAACCGGCACTTCCCTTGCCTTTGGTTTAAGCAAGGACGGGGTAGTTTTACTGCCTTGCAAGGTTACTGTGGAATCTCCTTATACCTCTCGTGAATGGGAAAAGATTGAAAAGCTCGCTTCTGCCAAAGGCAAGGTTTATAAGAGCGCAAAAAGGGCAAAAAAGCACATTGAGGCGCTATGAGATTTGAATTTAAACCATCTTTTGACAGGTCAGTCAAGGCTTTCCATGGCAGAGAAAAAGAAGAGATAAAACAAGCAGCCGTCCAGGCCATAGACATATTGTCCCATGATATGCTTATTCATAAAGGTATCGGCCTCAAGCGTCTCAAAGATGACTTCTGGGAAATAAGAAAAGGCCTTAAGGCAAGAATCCTCTTTCGCTGGCAAGGCGATCTAGTGGAATTTGTGCTTGCTGGCGACCACAACGATATTAAGCGTTATTTGAAGAATGTTTAAAGAAAGAAAGTATTTCTAAACAAAAAAATCCCTATCTAAACTCCTGTATTGAATTGCCTCTGAAAGATGCTCTGTTTTAATATCTTCGCATCCTGCCAAATCCGCAATGGTCCTTGACACTTTCAATATCTTATCATAGGCCCTGGCGCTAAAATTTAGCTCGCTCATCGCCATTTTTAGTAGCTCGTTTTCCTCCTTGCCTAAAGCGCAGAATTTCCTTACTTGTTTGTGACTCATGTGAGCGTTGCACATAATTCCATCCGTTTTGAATCTCTCTCTTTGAATAGCGCGCCCTTTGTTTACCCGTTCTTTAATTTGGGCTGAACTTTCAGCAGGCAAATTACTGCTTAATTCCTGATAACGAACAGCCGGTACTTCTATATGAATATCTATTCTATCTAACAAGGGGCCTGATATTTTAGAGCGATAGCTGTGAACCTGATTCGGCGTGCACCTGCAGGAAGATTGAAGATCGTTGTAGCGTCCACACCTGCAGGGGTTCATTGCGCAAACTAACATAAAGGATGCTGGGAAAGTAAAAGATTTTTTTACCCGCGATACACGGATAAAGCCGTCTTCTAAGGGCTGCCTCAGCGCTTCTAAGCAATCGCGGTTGAATTCCGGAAGTTCATCAAGAAATAATACGCCGCAGTTAGCAAGACTTATTTCCCCAGGCTGAGGAATGCTGCCACCGCCAACCATAGCTATATCTGAGATACTGTGGTGAGGATTGCGAAAGGGTCTTATAGCCATTAATCCATCTCTGGTAGGTAAAGCCCCGATTACTGAATGTATTTTGGTTACTTCTAAGGCCTCTTCAAGAGTTAAATCCGGCATAATCGTGGGGATTCTTTTGGCAAGCATAGTTTTACCGCTCCCAGGAGGCCCTATCATCGCTATGTTATGTCCTCCGGCAACTGCTACCTCAAGCGCCCTTTTAGCCAGATACTGCCCCCTTATTTCGGAAAAATCAAGCTTATAGTGCGCATTAACTTTGAATAAATTCTCCAAATCAAGCTTAAACGGATTAACTATCTCTTGGTCATGCAGAAATCCTACCGTTTCTTTTAAGGTTTTTAATGCAAATACACTTACCTGGGAAACTATAGCCGCCTCCGGAGCATTTTTAATTGGTATAATGAGATTTTTAATATTAGATTTGGCTGCTGCAATGCTTATAGGCAAAATCCCCCGAGTCTGCCTAAGCGTACCGTCCAGAGAAAGCTCCCCCAGTATAAGATAGTGCTTTAGTTTTTCAGCATCAACTTGACCGGTTGCAGCGAGTATTCCTAAAGCTATAGGCAGGTCAAAACAGGCGCCCTCCTTATTGATGTCAGAAGGAGCAAGGCTGATTGTAATTCTTTCTTTCGGCCAGGAGAACCCCGAGTTTTTTATGGCGGATTTTACTCTTTCACGGCTTTCCCTTATGGCAGAATCCGGCAAACCCACAAGAGTTACTGCTGGAAGCCCATTTGAAATATCCACTTCTATCTCAATAGGATATGCTTCTATGCCGGATAGTCCAAAACTGTATACTTTTGCCAGCACCTCGCTACCTCCTGCTATAACAGACGTCACTATCGGCAAAATCTAACCAAAAAAAACCTTGATTTTTATATGCCTAAATTATATAATATTAAATCATGAAACCCGCCCTAAAAAAAAGGGGGGGTAATATTAGAGGAAGGAAGAGCGGAGTGAATAAAGGGCAGGTTAAAAACATAGTAATCATTCTTTTATTGACTATTACTGTATTCAGTGTTTATAAATTTATCGCCTCTTTGAGGGAAAAATATGAATTGTTGAACAGTTTGAACCTAACAAAACAGCAGGTAGCGATTTTAGAAGAAGAGAAACAAAACCTTTTGCAGGATATAGAGAAAGATAAGCGGCTGCACCAGAAGCTTACCCAGCAGAATTTAGGACTTAAGGAATATTTAATGGCCGGGAAAGTAAGGTTGGCTAAACTGTTCAAGGCATATGGTGGAGCGCAGGAGGTCATTGGCCAGCTAAATTCCAAGTTTTCTCTTTTAAAAGTTGAAAATACAGCCCTTTTAGATGAGAAAGAGCGGATTGTAAAAGAAAATGAGAGTTTAAAAGCGAAGCTTACTTCAGTTATCGAGCTTAAAAATGCTATAAGGCAAATAAAAAAACAGGCGCAAAAAGTAGGTATTCAGATAATAAAGAAAACCGATACCAGAAAAACCCTGGAAGGCAATCAGGGATATGTAATCAAAGACGGAAAACCCTATTACCCTGCGAAAGTAAAAATAGAAGTAATCCCTGCCTCAGAAAAATAATCATGAAAGAAATATTTGCCCAGATTTACCAGAATAAAATTTTGATGATCACTATTTCTGCCTGGTTGATTGCGCAGAGCACTAAATTATTCCTAGGCGTGCTTCGCTACAAGAGATTCGACTTTCGCTGGTTTGTGGGAACCGGGGGGATGCCGTCAAGCCACGTAGCAGGTGCCGCATGTTTAGCTACCTCCGTAGGGCTTGAGTATGGTTTTAGCAGCGGTTATTTTGCCTTGGCAACGTCATTTGCCATTGTGGTGATGTTTGATGCTCAGGGGGTGCGACGCGCAACAGGAAGGCAGGCTCGCATACTGAATAAAATTACCGAAGATATTTATTGGCGCGGTAAGCTTGACGAAGGGAAGCTTCGCGAACTGATTGGCCACACCCCTGTTGAGGTTATTGCTGGCCTTTTTTTGGGGATACTTATAGCCTTAGTTGCAAGATAAGGCTTAAACTTCTCTCGCTGTTCCTTAGGAAAGCAAGAAGCGGGGATCCCCGCTTACGCGGGATTTCGCTAATAGAAACTTTGTGTGCTCAATAATTCGCGCAGATAACTTACTCACACTTTCAGTGTTCGTAAGTTATGCCTGAACTTCCCCAGCCCCTGCACGCAGGTGCTGGGTTAATTCGCCCAAACAACTTACGTTCACTAATGTTCCGTAAGTTGTGTCTGAACTTCTCCCGCTGTACCTTAGGAAAACAAGATGCGGGGATCCCCGCTTACGCGGGATTTCGTTAATAGAAACTTTATGTGCTCAATAATTCGCGCAATAACTTATGTTCGCTTACGCTCCATAAGTTATGCGCTCATTAAGGAGGGATTTG
>CAKKQZ010000017.1 GCA_919902445.1 Omnitrophica bacterium GWA2_41_15
CCTCCGCGCTTATTACAGGTTTATTCGCCCTTAAACATTTATTGAAGTTAGAAGACAGGGCAAAAGTTATTACTTCGCCCTTGACATTTATTGCAACCGTAAATTCAATTGTTGCCTGCGGACTTGAGCCGGTATTTGCGGATATTGATAAAGAAACATTTGCGATAAAAGCGGATGAGGCCGAAAAGGTAATAAAAAAAGAAAAAGGCATTAAAGTAATTTTGCCCGTGCATCTTATGGGATATCCGGCTGATATGGATAAGATTAATGGACTGGCTAAGAAATACAATTTGACCGTAGTGGAGGATGCTGCGCAGGCGCACGGCACTATCTATAAAGGTAAAAAATTGGGTTCCCTTTCCAGTTTGGGCTGTTTTTCATTTTATATTGCCCATAATGTTCAGGCAGGAGAAATGGGGGCTGTAGTTACGGATGATTACAGGATATACCAATTAATGAAAAAAATAAAGGCGCACGGAAGGATGTGCGACTGCTCTGTGTGCACCAGGGCGCAAGGGGTTTGCCCACCGTTAAAATCATATAAAGGAACAGAGGATTTTGACCCGCGTTTCTACCATGATATGTTCGGTTTTAATTTTAAGGCAATGGAGTTTCAGGCTGCATTAGGCTTAGTGCAGCTTAAGAGGGTGGAAGAAATAATCGGGAAAAGAAAATATAATGTCAGATACCTTAACATCGGGCTTGAGTCATTGAATGAGGTTTTAGCGCTGCCTAAGTTTAGTGAAGACATAAGCTACCTGGCCTATCCCTTAGTTATAAAGAGGCCTGAGATTATTTCACGGATGGTTTTAAGGCAAAAATTGGAAAAAGCCGGAATAGAAACAAGGCCTCTTTTTGGATGCATACCTACGCAGCAGCCGGCATATAAACATCTTAAGGAAAAATATTCCGGTAAACTTCCTAATGCTGATTATATCGGCTTAAACGGGTTTTACATCGGTTGCCATCAATACCTGACCCAGGAAGATCTGGATTATATTATTGAAACCTTCAAAGGGATATTAAAGGGCGCGTAATGGAACCGCTTGTTTCTGTAATAGTGCCTACTTATAATTCCTCCGGGACACTGGATGAATGCCTTGGTGCGTTAAAGGATCAGGAATATAAGAATATAGAGATTATTGTCGCAGATTCCTTTAGTAAGGATAGGACCAAGGAGATAGCTTTGTCTTACGGTGTAAAAATCCTTGACGCAGAAACACTCGCGCTGGCGAGAAAAAAAGGAGTAGAGCTAAGCAAAGGAAAATATATCCTGTTTTTAGACTCTGACCAGATAATTGAACCAAATACTATTCTCTTGAGTGTTAAAACTTGCGAAGAGGATGGTTTTGATGGCGTTACGCATTTTGAACGTTCTAAAATATACAAGGATAGGTTTGTAGAGCGCCTGATAAATTACGATAAATGGATATTTCATTCCCAGCAGGATGACGACCCGATTTACGGGACTGCGGAGCCTCGTTTTTTTAAGGCGGATTTTGTTAAGCGCATCGACTTCTTGGATAATCCTCCGATAACATTCGAGCTTTCGATTATAAATTTAAAAATGAACCAGATGGGTGCAAAGATTAAGTTTTTGGATGCTTATATTTATCACTATGAAACTTCAAGCTTCCTGCAGGTTGCCAGGAAGTTTTTTCGCTATGGGTTCTATTATATCCCGGCGTTAAAAAGATTTCCTAAACTGGTAATCCATCACAGCGCTTTGCGCAGGACTTATTTTACTTTAAGGGCGCTTAAACACCCCTTTTTGTTACTCGGCCTATTTGTGCTCTATGTTGTCAAGGGAATAGCTACTTTTTGCGGCATTGTGTATTCTGCCTTTAGCCGGAAATGTTGAAAACCAGCACCTTTACAGTCGCTATTTCCACATTCAACCGAAATGCAGATTTGCAGCGTTGCCTCGAGTCATTAAAGGAACAGTCTCATCCAGATTTTGATATTGTAATATCTAACGGCGGAGACTATGAGGGAGTTAAAAAGATCGTTGATAATTTTAAAGGCTTAAGGATAAGAATAGTCAACCAGCAAAGAAAGGGGATAGTTGAAGGTAGAAACTTAGGTTGGATACATTCGTTTTCAGATGTAGTATGCTTTATAGATGATGATCTCGTTGTTTCACCGGAATGGTTTTTCAATATCAGGCAGACCTTTCTATCGGATGAGCGAATAGGCGGAGTTTCCGGGCCGACTATTATTCCTGAGGAGAGGCAAAAAAATAGGGACCTGGCTCTATTTATTGAAGGATTTAAAAAATCCGGGAACATCTTTCTTCGTCTTATAGGAAAAATATATTTCGGCTTAATCTTAGAGAATAAAGTTAATGAGGTCGGAAGGATCTTAAAAAGCGGGGCATTTACTCCGGGCTCAAATTATAAAAGCTGCCTTAATATCCTAAGGCCGATAGATGTAGATTATCTTGAAGCCTGCCATATGTGTTTCAGGCGCCGGTTACTGCAGGAGCTCAAAGGTTTTGATTACATCTACAAAGGGACAGGTGAATGGAACGAGCCGGATTTTTCCTTTAAGGTAAGAAATGAGGGCTATCGGCTGGTCTTTAACCCAAAGGCAGTTACGTATCATTATATAAGCCAAGGTGGAGTCTTTAAGGCGAGGACAAACAGTTTTGAGCGCAGCGAAAACTTTATTTTCTTTTATATGCGATGGGTAAAGCCGAATAGTTTTGAAAAAGCACTGCGGTTTACATGCAACCTTTTATTTATAAATCTATACTGGTGCTATAAATTTTTTCAAAGCAGAAATCCGGATTGGCTAAAAGGCATAGCCGGGACATTTGTAGGCCTTATGGAGGCAAGAAGAGTATGCAGGTTGTAATTCTTTGCGGAGGCAAAGGCACAAGGATGGGCAAGGACCTTCAGGGCTCACCTAAAGCCCTGATTCCCGTAGGGGATAAGCCGATAATCTGGCATATAATGAAATATTATGCCCACTTCGGTTTTAATGATTTTATTCTCTGCCTCGGATATAAGGGTAAGGATATAGAAAAATATTTTTCCAAAAATAAGGAACTCAATATAAAATTTTTAGATACCGGCCTTGAAACAAATACCGGTGGCAGGATAAAAAAGGCCCAGAAATTTATAAATACCGATGTATTTATGGCTACTTACGGAGATGGATTATCGGATATAAACCTTAAATCACTTTTAAAATTCCATAAATCTCATAAAAGGATAGCTACGTTGGCCGCCGTAAGGCCGCGTACTACTTTTGGTATTGTGGGCATAGATTCCAACACGGATATTGTTACGCATTTTGAGGAAAAGCCGTTTCTAGACCACTGGATAAACGGGGGCTTTTTTATATTCAATAGGGATGCCTTTAAACATATAAAAGAGAAAGATATTTTAGAAAAACAAAGTTTCAG
>CAKKQZ010000018.1 GCA_919902445.1 Omnitrophica bacterium GWA2_41_15
TTTTCGGTTTAAGTGAACTTAAGTGTGGGTTAAATCTATGTTTTAGTCTGTAGTGACGGTATAAACCTCAATAATTAATTCTTCGGGAGGAAAATCAGCCTGTTAGAATCAGTAAAATACTTCATAAACGACACCATTGTCCGACCTGTTCAACCTCTGCCCAACGCTGGGCCAGAACCGTTAAAGGTAAGGTCCGCTACTTCTGTCCCGTTTGTCGTAAAACCTTCACCCTCGGTCATAAGTTTCGTCTTTCGCCACACCTTCTCTCCCTGGCTTTTAAAGAATATGTTCTGGGAGCCGTGACGGGGTCAACCCTCTCCGCTCACTACCACACTTCCCGGGAAACGTTCTCGAAACAGTTTGGTGGGTTCCTCAGCCAGCCGCCTTTACCTTCAGACTACTTTCTCAAACTTCAAGATAAACTGGTCGGCGAAAGCCGGTCATTTAGCGGTTTCCTCCTCATTGACGGTGACTGGTTCGGTCGGGAAAGATGTCTACTGGTCTATCGGGATGCTTACACGGGAAAGAATCTCTATTGGCGTTGGAGTACTGGTGAACTGGGAGGGGAGATAGGAGCGGATCTGCTGTTTCTGTCTTCCCACGGTTATCCGCTTTCCGGCGTCACCTCGGACGGCCGGAGCGGGATCGTGTGGGCGGTGAAAGAAGTTTCCCGCCGGATCGGACAGGAAATACCCCACCAACGCTGTCTGGTGCACGTGCAGCTTTCGGCCCAAAGATTGCTAACCCTAAAACCTAAGACGGAGGGAGGACGGAGACTGTTGGAGGTGGTCCACTCCCTAAACCGGATTCACAATCATTACGAGAAGAATATCTGGTTAAAATGGCTGGGGAGATGGCAGGAACGTTATGGGGAGTTTATCAAGGCGAAGACTTACGAGGACAACGGCCACTGGTGGTACACCCACCGGAATGTCCGAAGAGTTTACCGCTCTTTAAGCCGGGATCGGGAATCCCTCTTTCGCTATCTAGACGTTCCCGGACTACCGAAAGATACGAATGGAATTGAGGGAGTCTTCGGTCACATGGATGGTAAGACAGGAGCGCATCGGGGTATGAATCAGACCAGGAAAGAGGGGTTAATTTCCCACTACCTTTATTTGCAGGAATTCCCAAAAACTACTCTAAAAACCCACACTTAACTTCACATAAGCC
>CAKKQZ010000019.1 GCA_919902445.1 Omnitrophica bacterium GWA2_41_15
TGATTTTCATTTCTTTTAAATGCTTGATCTCTAATTTTTCCACTTATTCCCTCCTTAATAAATACTTGACTTACGAATACGACAGTATAAGTAAGTCAATGTGTGAATTATTGAGCACACAAAGTTTCTGTTAGCGAAATCCCGCGTAAGCGGGGCTCCCGCTTCTTGTTTTCCAAGGTAACAGCGGGAGAAGTTCAACCGCATAACTTATGCCTTCCTGCCGCCTGCCTACCGGCAGGCACTGATCCTTAAGCCCCGCGTTTTTAGGGAACATAAGGATTTCCAAATATCTTTTGCCTGTTTTTTTGTTTGTCTTATTGTGCCGCTATTATCTATTACAAAATCCGCTAAACGCGCCTTTACGCGTAAAGAAATCTGGGAATTTATCCTCCTTAATATATTGGACTCAGTAAGGGAGGTTTTTACTTTTACTCTTTTAATCTGCGCGCTCCTTTTAATCTTTACCACTATTAATTTATCCGCTAAATTTATAAGCCCTGATTCAATCAATAACGGAACATCGAGGACAATTGCCCTTGATTTAGATTCTTTAATCCTGCCCCTTATCTCTTTGATGACTTCCGGGTGAATTATATTATTTAATTTCTTTAACAATTCCTCATTGCCGAAAACAATCCCGCCTAATTTTACGCGGTCAATTTTTTTATCGCTTCTTAATATTTTAGTGCCAAAGGTTTTAATTGCCTTATTGTAACATTTACCTCCAGGCGCTATGCTCTCATGCGAGAGCCTATCAGCATCGATAACCTCGGCTCCGAAAGTTTTAAAAAGTTCGGCAACTGTGCTCTTTCCGCTCCCCAAACCTCCGGTTATCCCTAAAATAATCTTTTTACCCTGGCCCTGCGCGTATGGCTGAGGTTTATTTATTTTTTGCCTTGGCATACATTTGCAAGTACTTCTTTGCTGATTCCTCCCAAGAGAAATCCAGTTTCATCGCATTCACAACGAGTGAAGCCCATTTTTTCTTATTTTTAAATACCGCTTCCGCCTCTTTTATGGTTTTAATCAAAGCGGCGGCGCTGTAATTATCAAATATAAACCCGTTATCCTTGTTTACGGTATCAGCGAGGCCGCCGGTTTTAAAAACCAAAGGGATTGTGCCATATCTAAAGCTTATTAACTGGCCTAATCCGCAAGGCTCATACTTTGAAGGCATAAGGAATATATCTGAACCGGCATAAATTTTGTGCGCAAGCTGGTCATCGAATTTTAGATGCAAGGAAATCACCTTTGGATATTTTTTTGCCATATCCTCCATAATCTGATGGTATTTTTGGTCTCCAGTACCTAAAATCACAAGTTGCAGATCCATTCTACAGATTTTATCTATCCTCTCAGCCAGAATATCAAAACCTTTTTGTTCTGCAAGGCGTGAAACTATCCCGAAAATTGGAGTATCTTTTTTTAATGGGAGCTTGCAGAATGCCTGCAGGTCTTCTTTATCCCTGGCCTTGAGCTCGTGGTTCGCTGCTGAAAAGTTCTTGGCGATATACTTATCCGTTTCGGGATTCCAGATTACATAATCAAGCCCGTTTATAATTCCGGAAATAGAATTCTTTCTTTTATTAAGCACCCCCTCCAGGCCAAACCCGAATTCTTTTGTCTGTATCTGCCTGCTGTAAGTCTGGCTTACCGTATTAATAATATCGGAAAAAATAATCCCCCCCTTTAGAATATTCACTTTATCATAAAATTCCAATCCTTCGATGTTAAACAGGCCCCAGTCAAGCCCAAGCTTCGGGAACTCAAGTTTAGAAAAAAGCCCTTGATAGCCTATATTATGTATAGTCAAAACTGTCTTTATATTATTATAAAAAAGGTCCTTTGAAAAGTGAGCCTTTAGATATACGGGTATCAGTGATGCCTGCCAGTCATGCACATGGATGATATCTGGCTTAAAATTTATCTCCTTTAATAATTCAATGGCCCTTCTGGAATAATATGAAAACCTCTCCAGATTATCCTTATAATCCCCTCCTTTTTCTGTGTATAATGCATCGCGGTTAAAATAGTTAGCATTCTCTAAAAAAAAGACCCTTATATTCTTGCCCGTAATTGAAAAAGAAACGTTATCCGATAATCTTTTAATATTGAATTTTGAGTCCTCTATTGCTTTGTATCTTGGCATTATAATTATTACTTCCTGGCCCTCGTCAGCAAGCGCAATCGGCAAGGCACCGGCAACATCAGCCAAACCGCCCGTCTTTGCAAAAGGCACAACCTCAGATGCGCACATCGCTATTTTCATCCCGCTATACCCTCCTCTTACCCTATCAAGCCGCAAAGCGCCACCGTCAGACAGGCTCCATTTCCAGCCAGTTTTTCCCCTTCTTTATGTCGACCCTTATAGGCACATCTAGTTTTAGCACATTCTCCATTCTCTCCCTGGCCAATTCCGCCAGCTCTCCAGATTCCTGGTGCGGCACGTCAAAAACCAGTTCATCGTGTATCTGCATAATCAATTGGCTTTTAAGATTTTTCCGGCTCAACTCTTCGTTTATCTTTATCATTGCCAATTTTATCAAGTCAGCGGCTGAACCCTGTATAGGGGTATTTACTGCCTGGCGCTGGGCAAAGGAGCGTATCCCCATATTTTTATTGTTAATCTCAGGCAAATACCTGCGCCTGCCGAGAATGGTAGAGACAAAGCCGCACTTTTGCGCTTTTTTTATCTGGGTTTCGATATAATCTTTTACCTGAGGATAGGTAGTAAAGTAAGCGTCGATAAAATTCTGCGCCTCCTCCACGGAAATATTTAAATCGCGGCTTAAGCCATAAGAGGTAAGGCCGTATATTATACCGAAATTCACTCTTTTTGCAACATCGCGCATGGAATCCGTAATATCTTGCTCTTTTTCGCCGTAAATCAAAGCTGCGGTTTCCTTATGCACGTCCTTCTCCTGTTTAAAGCTTAGGGTAAGATTTTTATCTTTTGATAAATGCGCCAGTATCCTTAATTCTACCTGCGAATAGTCGCAGGAGAAAAGATAATTTTTCTCGCTCGAGGAAATTATCGCTTTTCTGATATTCCTGCCTATATCTGTTTTTACAGGGATATTCTGCAGGTTAGGATTGCTGGAACTAAGCCTTCCCGTCTCTGTGCCCGCCTGATTAAAGGAAGCATGAATCCTTCCGGTTTTCTTGTTGATTAATTCCGGAAGGGCATCTATATAGGTAGTTTTAAGTTTCGTCAATTGGCGGTATTCCAAAAGAAGGGCCGGTAATTTGTGTTTACCGGCTAATTTTCTTAGGACCTCTTCGTCAGTAGATAAACCTGTTTTGGTTTTTTTAACCACCGGTAATTTTAATTTTTCAAAAAGTATTGCACTTAGCTGTTTCGGGGAATTTATGTTAAACTGCGTTCCGCTCATTTCATAAATCCCATCTATTAATTTAATCAGCCGCTTTTCTATATCCCGCGAAAGCCCTTTTAATAAAAGTGTGTCTATTTTTATTCCTGATATCTCCATCTTGGCCAATACCTCAACCAGGGGCATCTCAAGTTCGGCAAAAAGCTTAAAGAGTTCTTTTTCATGAAGCTCTTTTTCTAACCTTGGCTGCAATCTATGTAGCAACTCAAGGCCTGCCTGGCCGTCAGCCGCCATCCCCCCGATAGGCTCATTCAGGTAATCCAGCGCCAGATCGCTTAAATCATACCCTGGGCCTTTTGAAGGGTTAAGCAGATAGGCGGCGATCATGGTATCAAAATACACGCCCTTTAAGGTAATGCCCTCATTTGCAAGCGATACTCTTATATTTTTAAGATGGTGGCTTATTTTCTTTATCCGTTCATCTTCCAGTATGCTTTTTAAGTTTTCGCCGGGACTTTCCACGCGAAAAAACTTATCCTTTGCCAAAAATACCAGGGCATCGAGACTGTCGCCTAGAAGAATCAGTTCATCCGTTGCTTCGAAAACCTTTTTTAATTGCCTATCCTGATATTTTTCTAACCTTACAACATCCCCCTTACTATCTTCAACCGGCAACTCCTTCAAAAACTTCTTAAATTCCAGGCGCTTAAATAATTTGTATAATTCCTTAAAATCAGGCTTTCCTATTCTTATTTTTTCAAGGTTAAAATCTATATCTACCTCCTTATCCAAATCAGTCAATTCTTTGTTGAGCTTCAATTGCACGATGTTATCCTCAATACTTTTTCTTATTTTTTCCTGATTTATTTTATCTACATTTTTTAATAAATCCTCCAGGGACCCGAAACTGCTGATTAATTCTGTTGCGGTCTTCTCTCCGATGCCGGGGATACCCGGAATGTTATCCGCCTGATCCCCCATTAACGCTATGATATCGGTGACTTTTTGCGCTGGAACTCCGTAACGCTCCAGGACTTTTTTACTTGTATAGGTTACGCCTTCATCCTTATAGGGGCTGAACACAACGGTAAACTCATCCACTAACTGCAATATGTCTTTATCCGAACTTATAATTGTTATGGAAAGGCCTTTGGATTTTGCCTTAGAAGCCAACGTAGCGATAATATCATCCGCCTCAAAACCCTGCTTCTGGAAAATCGGGATACCGTATGCGGCAACGATCTCTTTTATAATGGGTACCTGGCTTGAGAGGCCCTCCGGCATCGGAGGCCTATTTATTTTATACTCGGCAAACTTTTTTGCCCTGAAAGTTTCCCTTGAAACATCAAAACAAACAGCCAGATAATCCGGCTTTTCGGCTTTTAGGATTTTATTCAGAATATTCAAAAAGCCGTAAATCGCATTTGTGGGCTGGCCGAATGATGTGGAAAGCCCTTTGAGCGCATAAAAGGCGCGGTAACAAAAAGCAGTGGCATCGATCAGGTACAATCTCTTATTACCCATTATTAATGCATGGAGTTCAATTTATGGAGAGGGAATTAAAATAAGCGGTTTTCTATCTTGTCAGAGCCCTAACTTGAGCCTTATCAATAAAATTCTGTATTTCTGGGTTATCGGGATCTAACTGCTGGGCATCCAATGCTTCTTTTATTGCCGTAGGGTAATCCTGTTTGTCGTAAGATTTTTTGGACTTACTAAAATGCTCGCGGGCAAGAGCCTTATCGTCATTTTTAAGTAGGGCTTTCTTATTTGCCACCTCTTTTAAAAACTCAACAACCTCCTGCTCGCGGCTATCCCTAAGAGGGGTCCTCGATGAAACAAACTGTATGTCTTCAAGGCGTTTTTTTGCCTTTTCTGTCCATGGATCTTCTGGAGAACCTAACGCAGCCCTTTTACCCCAGTAAATGGCGGCTTTGTTAAAATCACGTTTATTTTCATAGAATAGCGCCAAGTTTGTACAGGCGCTTAAATAGGACGGGTCTATTTTTATTGCACTAAGATAGCTCTCTTCTGCCCGATCAGTTTCCCCTTTTGTCTCGTAAATTACACCCAAATCATTATAGGCAACCGCGAATAAAGAATCTAATTCTATCGCCTTCTGATAAAACCCAAGTGCGGCATCGATATTCCCTATCTGCTGATACTTCAACCCCTGATCACGGTATGCCCTTGCCTCTAATTGCAGCTGCGTTAAACTTTCTAACTCCTTTTGCTCTTTTTTGGCATCTTGTTTTGACTCCTTTGCGGCCTTTTTTGTCTCAGGAGACTGGCTGGATTCGATAATGCCTTTGTTTCCTTTAGGAATCAAACTTGATTCCTGCGCAAAGACAAAAACAGGAGCTGCTATAACTATGGAAAACAACACTACGGGCATAGCCGTGGTACCTATATGTATCCTCCTGCGCCCTTTAATATAGCTTGTTATAGCTCTGACGGGCTTCGGAGGATTATCCGCTTGAGTGCTTACGGCATGCCCATTTAGTGACATCCAGCGAAGAAGTTTCTTTTCCGTATTCATCCTAAGTGCATGCAGTGGAATTCTACTAAGGCGGATAAACACAAAGGATATATTTTTTATTTTTTTAAGGTAGGATTGCATTGGACTTTTGCTATATTATACACTTTTAAGGGGTTGCGTCAAGAAAAATATTAAATTAGTTGCTGCCGAAATCCCATCGTTTTCTGCTTCTTCCCATGATTTTTCTTTTACCGCTAGGCTTTTATCTATGCACACACTTCCGCAGGCAAAGATATTTTCTACACTTGTCCGCCCAGCGCTATCAACTACAATGTATCCCTCATGCACTTTAATATTCGTATCTTTTAAAAATTCCGTGCAAGGAGCATAGTTTCCGGCAAATAAGATCAAAGGTGTCCCGATTGCCTTACCGTTGTTTAGTTTTAGCGCTTTTAACTGCGCTCCTTCTCCGATTATTTCTGATACATGAAAACTGTCTATCCACTCTATATTTTCAGTCAGTATGAATGATTCCGGCTTTGGCGCACTGACGACTTTCACGAATTTATCCTTTTTTGCAAAAACTTCAGCCAACCGTAGAGATAAAACCGGCTCAGCTACAATGCAAACCGTATCGGTAATCAATAAGCGATCTTTGATTTTATTTATATCCTCCAAGGAATAAACGCCAAACACGCCATCCTTGGTATTTCCAGGAATATCGGGGATACTTATTTTCTGCCCGGTTGCAATTACGAGGTAATCATAATTTATTTTATTGTTATCTTTTAAAAAAACCAGTTTCTTTCTAATGTTAATTCCTACAGCTTTTGAATCTTTTAGGAACCTGATTTTATTCATTTCATAAAAATCTTCTTTGCATAAAAAAAGCCCTTCCTCGTTTACGTTTCCGGCTAAATAGCCTATTAAAAGATTTGCTTTATATGCGGGAAAACTCTCCTGAGAAATAACCGTTAATTCTATATCTGGCTTAATTTTTAGAAGGGAATTACAGCAAGAGAAACCGGCAGCGGAGTTTCCTATAATTACTATCTTTATCATCCTTATAAGCCCGATGCATCCAGCACCCTGGGCACACTCTTTACCCAGCCGATAGGCATGATATGGATACCATTGCACATGGGCTTTAATTCTTTTATTAACCGCGCAGCTATTTCTACGGAAGTAGCAACTTTGTCTTTGGTTTCTTCCATTTCTTTTATCAGGTTATCCGGCACAAATACGCCTGCGACATTCTTATTCATATACCTTGCCATGCCGGCTGATTTTAATAAAACTATGCCGGCAAGAATCGTAGTCTTAAGATGTTTTATTTTGCTTAAAAAATTCTCGAACGTCTTTAAATCATAAACGGCTTGTGTTTGAAAAAATTCCGCTCCTGCCTCTATTTTCTTCTCCATCTTCATAATCTGCGGCTCTATTGGGTCTGCGCCGGGATTTACAACAGCGCCAAGGCAAAATTTAGGCAACGCGCCTTCGAGTTTATTTCCCTTCATATCAATGCCACTCTCCAGTTTCCGCGCAACCGCTAAAAGCTGAACAGAATCCAAATCAAATACTGGCTTTGCTTCGGGATGGTCGCCTAAAGATGGGTGGTCTCCGGTCAAAACTAAAACATTTTCAATTCCATAGGCTGCTGCTGAAAGAAAATCCGACTGTAATGCCAGGCGGTTCCTGTCACGGCAGGTCACCTGTAAAACCGGTTCAAATCCATTTTGCTTCAGGAGTATGGAAACTGCTAAAGACCCAAGGCGCATCACCGAACTCTGTAAATCAGTGACATTTATAGCATCCACGCGGCTTCCTATAAGCCCGGCGTCTTCCAGGATCTTTTTTGTCTCAATTCCTTTCGGCGGCCCGATTTCCGAAGTCAGTAAAAATTTCCCTGCCTGAATTTTTTCTTTAAAGGTCATGCAATCTCCTTATGCTCAAAACCAGCCAAGTCAGCCGTTAACTTATAATCCTTAACTTTAACCATTTCTTGCTCAAGAATAGATCTGACCCTGTTTTCCCTTTATTTGTTTAAAAGAAGTTAAGTGTTAGTCAAACCCCAATCTTTCCTTTGGTAAACAGAACGAACTCTCTTTGAAAAAGAAAAATATAATAACCATATCAGTGTAGGAATTAAACCAATTATTCCTATAGCTATATTCTTAGAAAAATATATACCATCAATAGGTAAAAGGATAAAGAAAACAACTATTTGTATAAAAAGGACAGTCCTCAATAATTTGACGAATCTCCAATCTTTAAGCTTAAGCAACATTACCGAGACAACAGTTTGAATTATCAGGAGTATATTGTCGGGTAAATAACTGATTAGGAAAAATATATATCGACGTTTGTCGCTTGACATCATTGGATTTAAATTTGGCAGAGAGAAAAAAACAGGATACCCCAAACAAAAATACCAAAAAACAATGAAATAAAATAAAGAAGGAGCCAACCTCCAACGGCTTTCTTACGCCTGAGAAAACAAATAATAAAGATAATTATACCGCATAATAATTTCATAGCTCTTACGGTTTGAAAAGCAGTAGGCTCATCTGTTTGGGCCAAAAGATTAGAAGACATTATATAAAACATAATTAGAGTCATGAACCATGTTTTATTTTTCATATAACTATTCTCCCTATTAAATTAAACTTTTTATCTCGCAGAAAAGTGAAGCTTGCGATTTTTAGAGCGAATGCCGATTTTAGCCAATCTTTGTGGGTGGCGAGGCGTATTTTGAGCAGCACGTACGGAAATTTTTGCGGGCACGGTGCCCGAGCAAAGCGAGGGCGAGCAAAAATTTACGCCGAGCGACATTTTCCTCGCTGGGGAAAATGGAGCGGTGCTGCGAGAAATATGCCTCGACAGGACCCGCAAAAAATCTTCCAGAACGTAGGGACAGTCCCACTTAGTAGACTACTTATAGCTATGACGGGGACAGTCCCTCTTGTTGCAGTTTCGCTGCCTCAACGAGGTTGCGCATTAACATGGTAACCGTCAAAGGCCCCACACCTCCCGGAACAGGCGTGATGTAACCTGCCCTTTCAAATGCCTTTTCAAATTCCACATCACCTACTATTTTATCACCAACTTTATTTATTCCCACATCAATGACAATCGCACCCTCTTGAACCCATTCACCCTGGATGATTCCGGGTTTTCCTACTGCTACCACCAAAATCTCCGCCCTTTTAACGTGTGTGGGAAGATACCCCCTTTGGCCTGTCGCAATATGGCAGGTGGTAGTAGTAGCGAATTTATCTAATAAGAGGAGGCTTACCGGTTTTCCAACTATCTCACTGTGGCCTACAATAACCGCCTCTTTCCCATATAGGTCAACGCCTGTAGATTTTATCAATTCCATTACTGCCAAGGCAGTACAAGAGCCTATGCGCATCTTGCCAAATAGGGCCTGGCCCACATTCTCCGGATGCATACCCTCTACATCCTTTAAGGGGTCGATATGAATAGGAATATTTTTGGAGTTTATGTGGCTGGGCAAAGGCAGTTGCAAAAGTATTCCCGTTACAAATTTATCCTGATTTAATTTTCCAATATAATCTATGAGTTCTGATTCAGTTGTGGCGGCTGAAAGGAGGTGTTCTCGGAATTCTACCCTTAAATCCTTGGCAAGTTTCTTTTGTGACTTCAAATAGATAGCCGATTGGGAATTTTCACCTACTTGAATGGTAGCTAATGTAGGCATTGTCTTGAATTTAACCTGCAAATTTTCAATTTCTTCTTTAAGTTGCTCTTTTATTTTTTCTGCAATAGGCCTACCCTCTAATAATTTTGCCAATTTTCTCCTCCATTTCTAATCTTATTTTTTTTATCATCTTTTGCTTGGCCGCCATTTCTTTTCTGATGCCCCGTGTTAATTTTTTATCCTTTAAAGATTTTAGATTTATTTCTACATTAAAATATGCTGATGCAAAAGCAGATTCCAATAAAATCGCTGCCACTGCCACGTCGCTAATAAGGTTAACATTGCCCCTGGTTATAAGGGGAGGGCATAACTTAATCCCTTCAAAACATAAACGCGCCAACATGAATTGCACATTTAAGGCCTCTCTTATATTTTTACTTTTGTAAGCAGCGACATCGAGGTCAACCAGCCCTAAGAACTTTTTCCTTAGTTTCTCGGATTTTTCCAGGACTATTTTTAATTCGCTTTCATATCTTGCGTACCTTGGCTTTCCAATAGTAAAATTCACCACCATGCTAACCAAGGATACGCCTAGGCTTGCGGTTAAAGCGCCTGCGGACCCGCCTCCGGGAACAGGTAATTTAGCTGCTAAATCATCAAGATATTTTTTTAAACTGGCATTTTTGTAGCTCATGACAACCCTATGATATTTCCCCTCTTGTCGATATCGATATCTTCTCCGCGCGGGTGGCTCGGCAAGCCCGGCATGGTCTGCATTGTGCCGCATAAAGCATACAAAAACCCAGCTCCTACGGAAGCACGGATATCCCTTATAGGAAAGATAAAATCCCGCGGCCTTCCTTTCGCATTCGGGTTGCAGGATAACGACAGATGCGTCTTGGCCATACATACAGGGAGTTTATCATAGCCTCTTTCTGTATAAAGTTTGATTTTTTCTTCTGCGGCAGGCATAAACTCAACGTCTTTAGCCCCATAAATATTTGTAGAGATAGCCATGATTTTTTCCTTTATCGGCATATCCAGAGGATAAAGAAATTTAAAGTTATTTTTTTGCTCAGCTGCCATAGTTACTGCCTTTGCCAAATCAACCCCGCCTTTTGATCCCTTGCTAAAACAATCGCTTACGCAGCAGTCAAATGCGCCGAATTCCTTTGCTTTTTTCTTGACAAGTTCTACCTCTTTATCCGTATCGCAGGAGAACCTGTTTATCGCAACCACGACAGGAATTCCGAAGGTTAAAACATTCTCAACCTGTTTTTCAAGATTACACATGCCTTCCTCTATCGCCCCGATATCTTCTGTCTCAAGGCAGGTATCCAAAGGCATCCCGGCGACGATTTTAAATCTTCCGCTGTGCGCTTTTAATGCCCTGATTGAACAAACCATAACAGCGACATCCGGGATGAAGCCGCTTGCACGGCATTTAATATCAAAAAATTTTTCAGCTCCAAGGTCAGCGCCAAAACCTGCTTCGGTAACCACATAATCAGAATATCCTAATGCAATCCTATCGGCTAAAATAGAACTATTTCCATGGGCGATATTTCCGAATGGCCCCGCATGCACAAAACAAGGGGTATTATCAATAGTTTGAATCAAATTCGGTTTTATAGCTTCCTTCAATAGGACCGTCATTGCCCCCGCTACTTTTAAATCCTCGCAGGTAATGGGTTTTCCATATAAGCTATCGGCTAAAACAATTTTTCCTATACGCTTACGTAAATCTTGCAGGCCAGTGCTTAAAGCTAGGATCGCCATTATTTCAGAGGCAACGGTGATATCAAATCCGCTGTCCCGGGGGATACCGTCTTCTTTTGAGCCAAGGCCTATTTTTACATTTCTTAAAGCCCTGTCGCTTACATCTACTACTCGGCGCCAGTAAATCTTTTCCGGATTGATATTCAATTTGTTTCCTTTTAATAACGAATTATCCAAGAAAGCCGCAGCAAGGTTATGCGCAAGCCCGACCGCGTGCACATCTCCGGTAAAATGCAGATTATAATCTTCCATCGGCAGCACCTGCGAATACCCGCCTCCTGCCGCACCTCCCTTTATTCCAAAAACCGGGCCCAACGAAGGCTGCCTGATGCACGCAGAGGTGAGTTTTCCTATCCTGTTTAAAGCCATTGATAAACCGATGGTAGTTACGGTTTTGCCCTCACCGAGCGGAGTGGGCGTGATAGCTGTAACTACGACATACTTAGCGCGCTGTTTATTTTTTATTTTATCCGGTATATTCAGGTCTATCTTTGCAATATACGCACCGTAACGAATAAGGTATTTTTTGTCGATCTTCAGTTTTGAGGCTATTTTTTCTATCGGCAGCTTTTTTGCCTTTTGCGCGATTTCGATATCCGTCAGCATACGCCTCCCTTAGTAAATAAAACCTCCTCCTAAATCAAACGCATTTTGAATCAAATCAAATTTGGGGCTATCTTCAAAATATGTTACCGATACCACATCAAACCTTGCTTTTTTATCAAAGTTATTATTTTCTTTTAGGTACGAGAGCGCGGCTTTACAAATCTGCCTTTGCTTAAAACCCGACACCGCTTCCTTGGGGGCCCCAAATCTTAAAGAATTCCGTGTTTTTACTTCCACAAAACATAGCGTATCTTTATCCAAGGCAACTATGTCTATCTCACCCAATTTTGTCTTGTAGTTTTTTTTAAGTATTTTGTACCCTTTTTCTTTTAAGAACCCGGCTGCTGCTTCTTCCCCGGATTTTCCTAAGATTAAATTTTGTCTAAACACAAGAAAATGTCTTTCTGTGTATCTGTGAAAACCCTATTCTTTTTATTATATCCCTGTGCTCTTTAGTCCCATAACCCTTATGTTTACTAAACCTGTATTGCGGGTACATCTTGTCATATAAATCCATAATGCGGTCTCTGGTGACTTTTGCCAGGATAGAAGCGCAGGCAATGGTTTTTGATTTGGAATCGCCTTTAATAATATTAGTATATGGGAATTTTACTTTAAGGGGTATGTTTCCGTCCACGATGATATGTATATTCCTTGATTTAGGATGTTTTAATTTATTTATGAGCGAACCTACTGCCTGTTCCATGGCTAAACGGTTAGCCACTGCGATATTAAGGCGGTCGATGGCGCCTTCGCTTACAATGCCGATAGCAAAATCTGTCTTTTTTACAATTTCCAGAAATGCCTTATCGCGGCCCGGGGAAGTCAATTTCTTTGAATCGTCAATACGGTTTTTAAATGAGGACTTCTTTAACCTAACTGCTGCTGCTACTATCGGCCCTGCCAAGGGGCCGCGGCCGGCTTCATCAACGCCGATGACTACATCAAAACCTTTCTTCTTAAGCTTCCTCTCGTAATAGAGCACTTTTGAAGAATTTTTATGCTTTTTCTTCCCTGCTCTCTATTTTTGTAGCATGCTTTCCTACTTTACCGCGCAGATAATAAAGTTTGGCCCTTTTTACTTTGCCTGAACGGATAATTTCTATGCGTTCAATATTAGGTGAATATAAGGGGAAGACGCGCTCAATACCTTCGCCGTAAGAAACTTTTCTCATGGTAAAATTCTGGCGGGTGCCTGTGCCTTCCTTGGCAATAACCACCCCTTCAAAAGGATGAAGGCGGACTTTATCAGTCCCCTCCGGTATTTTTACCAGGACCTTAACGGTGTCTCCTACGTTAAATTTCGGAATTTCTTTTTTAGTGTACTCCTGTTCAATAAGCTTAATCTTTTCCATTCCCTACTTCTCCTCTCTAATCTTAAATTTTAGAAGATCTGGCCTTCTTTGCTTTGTCCTTTTTAAGGCCTCTTTTTTTCTCCAGGTTTCTATTTTCTTGTGGTCACCGGATAAAAGTATACCGGGCACACAGAGCCCTTTAAAATTTGCCGGCCTTGTATAGTGCGGATATTCTAATATATTACCTTCGAATGACTCAAAATTCAAGGAATTCTTATCTCCGAGAACCCCGGGAATAAGCCGCACCAGCGCATCAACCAAAACCATTGCAGGAAGTTCTCCTCCGGTTAAAACATAATCTCCTATTGAAACTTCTTTATCTACGAGTGCTTTCCTTACTCTTTCATCCACTCCCTCATAATGGCCGCAGATTAAAATCAAGTGTTTTTCACTTGAAAGCCTCCTTGCAGATTCTTGAGTAAATTTTTCTCCTTGAGGGCAAAGCAAGATTACTTTTGCACTTGTAATTTTCTTCTTTATTTTTTCAACGACCTTAAATATCGGCTGAGCTGTCAAAACCATTCCTGAGCCGCCGCCAAAAGGCCTGTCATCTACTTTTTTATGCTTATCTACGGAATAATCCCTTAGGTTATGGATATAAATTTTAACCTTTCCTTTTTCTTGCGCCCGTTTTATTATTGATTCATTCAGCACAGGGCTAAACATCGAAGGAAATATAGTGATAATATCTATGCGCATAGTTCTTTTTTTATTCCGGTATAATTGGCGTAAAAATCTTTTTTAAATTCTAGAAACCTATCCTCAATTATAGCTTCCCTGATTTTTCGCATCAGCTCAAGAAAAAAATGCACGTTGTGGAATGAAAGCAGGATCAAACCAAGCATCTCCCCTGCGTTAAATAAGTGCCTTAGGTACGCCCTGCTGAATGTCTTACAGGTATAGCAGGAGCATTTCTGGTCAAGAGGCCCGAAATCTTCGCTGTATGGTGAATTACGGATTATAATTGTCCCCTCGCTGGTAAAGGCAGTACCGTTTCTGCCCAAGCGAGTGGGCGCAACGCAATCAAACATATCAATGCCCCTATCAACGCCTTCAACTAAATCGCCAGGATAGCCTACTCCCATGGCATAGCGCGCTTTCTCTTCAGGCAACATATCAGCTACGATTTCTAATGTATTATACAACAAGTTACTCGGCTCTCCGACAGAGGCCCCTCCTATGGCATAACCGTCAAACTCCATACTGATAAGTTCTTTAACGCAAATTTTACGCAAATCTTCATAAGTTGCCCCCTGAACAATCCCGAACAATGCCTGGTTGGTATTTTTCATAGCTTTCTTTGAACGCGCTGCCCAGTCAACAGTCCTTTTCATCGCAATTTCCGCATAGTCCCGCGGGCATGGGTAATGGCTGCATTCATCTAACGGCATTATAATATCAGAGCCGAGCACCTTTTGAGTCTCGATAACATTTTCCGGCGTAAAAAGATGTTTTTTTCCATCCACGTGCGACTGGAATTCGACGCCCTTATCACTTACCTTTCTTAAGCGCGCAAGGCTAAATACCTGATAGCCGCCGCTATCGGTAAGTACGGGTTTTTCCCAGGACATAAACCTGTGCAACCCGCCTGACCTTTCTATCACCTTTAAACCCGGCCGCAAAAATACATGATAAGCGTTAGATAACATTATCTGCGCACCGCACTCCTTTAGCTGCCCCGGAGAAAGGCCTTTTACCGTAGCGTGCGTTCCTACCGGCATAAAACAAGGAGTATCGATCTCTCCGTGCGCAGTCGTTACCTTTCCAAGGCGGGCCTTGCTTAATTTATCCTTCTTAATCTGCGTATACATTAGAGTATCAACATTGCGTCACCGTAACTATAAAACCTGTATTTTTTATCAATTGCTTCGGAGTACGCTCTTTTAGCAAGTTCTTCTCCGGCAAAAGCGCAGATTAACATAAAAAGCGTTGTTTTTGGCAGGTGAAAATTTGTCAAAAGGCAATCCGTTAATTTAAATTTATATCCGGGATAGATAAATAAATCTGTGCTGCCTTCTTTTATTCCTGAAGCGTAAGTTTCCAGTGCGCGCAAGGAAGTCGTGCCAACAGCAAATACCCTGGCCTTATTAGCCCTTGCCTCATCTATCTTTTTTGAAACATCTTCCGGCACATTAAAATATTCTGGCTCCATTTTATGCAAGGTTATATCCTCTTCCTTTACGGGCTTAAATGTACCTAGTCCTACATGCAAAGTAAGATAAATGATATCAGTGCCCATGCTTTCAAGCTCGGATATCAAACTTTTAGTGAAATGCAATCCTGCAGTAGGAGATGCTATAGCACCCTCTTGTTTAGCATAAACTGTCTGATAGTAATCATTATCTAAATCCTGCACCTGTCTTTTTATATAAGGTGGAAGAGGCATAACCCCCAATTTATAGATGCTTCTTATATCCTTAGTATTAAAATCTATTTCGTTTTTCGCGGTGATTCTTGCAAAGACCTTCCCACCGTTAAAAATTATCTTCTCCCCTAACTTTAGCCGTCCGGGTTTAAGTAATGCCCTAAATGCCGAATTGCTTTTACGCCTAAGCAGCAGGATTTCAACTTTGCCGCCGGTTAACCTCTTGCCAAAAATCCTACCCGGAATTACCTTTGTGTTATTCAGAACAAGCAAGTCATCCTTTTTTAAATAATCCTTGAGCCCCTTAAACACCCGGTGCTCAATAGTGCCTCTCAAGCGGTCTAAAACCAGCAGCCTTGCTGAGTCACGCTCCCTCAAAGGATACTGCGCAATCAATTCTTTTGGAAGCTTATAATCAAAGTCCGATAGTTTTAACATCAGTCCCCGGATAATAATATTGCAGTATTTTTTCGTAGCCGTAACCCTGCTTTGACATAAAATAAGCACCCCATTGGCATAGTCCTACGCCGTGGCCCCATCCAAGCCCTTCAAATACCGCGTCTTTATCAACTAGCTTCAGGTTAAAATCAGTGCTCTTGATTATGTCAGGGCCCATGATATTTCTAAAATCCTTTGCGGATATTTTTATCTCCTTCTTAAGGGCGGCTATTCTTAAATCCGTGATTCTACCTGACTTATCTTTCCCTAATACAGCTATATCCTTTATATTACCGGTTTTGTAACCCGAATTAGCCAATTTCTCCTCAATCTCATCAAGCCTTGCAACATAATGCCAATTATAATGAGGGGAACCTTTGCAAAAATCACAGGGAACGCCTTTTAAGGGAAACAGATTTATATTCCAGAGGCGCGAGGCATCCTGCGTATGCCCGCCGCAGGTGGCGTGAAAATATGCCGGAATTATTTTATCTTGATAGGTAAGCACTTTTGCGGCCGTCTCTTCTACAGCTTTATTTGTACGCTCGCGCTCGGATGTTTTCCCACCGTAAACCTGAGAGTAAATATCGCTGGTTACGTCGAAATCTTTAGCGCTATTTTCCTGGGACTGATAAACAGCGTAAGTCCTGCTTACGATTGCCTGCGCCTTAAGCGCCTCCATCGGCCAGTAATGCGAGGCCTCATGATAAAGTATGCCCTGAACGTAATCTTCCAGGCCAATGCGGTTAATGACAGTCAATTTAAAGCCGCCGGTCTTTATTAACTGGATATCCCCCCTGAATGTCCGTCCGTTAATTATGATTATGCCCGGATTGATTGTTTTGATTAAAATTTTTTCCAGATTAAAATTCTTTCCCGCAATAAGTATTCCGCGCTTATAGCTTGTAACCGTAGTTTTCAAGTCCCTGCCGCGCTGTAATATTCTTTGCTTTGCGTCGGCTATCTCATAGGAACCAGCGATTTTGATATTTATTGAAGGCGCGTCCTGCAAAATGGCAACGCGCACGCCATTTACTCCTTGAGCGCATGCGGCTGAAGGTAAAAAAGCTAAAATCAAGCAGATTATTTGCGTGATACGCATTTTGCGGATATTTCTTTATCTCTTGAGTAAATGCACCCGCAGTATTTCTGCAGGTATAAACCCTTAGTCCTTGCCTCATTATGCGCTTTTCTAAAACCGGGACGGAAATCCTCGTAATAGAATTCGATTCCAGTTTCTTTTGCGATATCGCTGCCGATTTTTTTTAAGCCCTCCTGGTCCTGATAAGGGCTGACTAATAGGGTTGTAGAAAAATAATCAAATCCGTTTTCTCTTGCGGCATTAGCAGTTTTCTTAAACCGCAGCTCCCAGCAAAGGGACCATCTTCCGGGATTTGTTTCTCTGTTGTTTATCGCGCGAAAGAATTCAGCAGGTTCATAATCAGGGAAAATCATGTCGATATTTGCGGCCCTGCTAAAATCTTCTACTGCCTGCCTCCTGTTCTTATACTCGCTTAAGGGGTGTATATTCGGATTGTAAAAGAACCCGCTTACCTCAAATCCCTTATGCCTTAATTGCTCAAGCGGATATATCTCGCACGGCCCGCAGCAGATGTGTAATAATAACTTCATGAGCTACTTCCTAATTTTCCGGTTTTTGCTGGAGCGTGCATTAGAAAATTTTTGACACCCCGTACAAGGTTGTAGTCTGCGAGGAATTACGATAAGCGAAAGACGGCGGGTAAGCGTAAGCATACTGACCGAAAGCGAATCGTAAACCGAAGCAGACGGCAAAAATTTTCAGCACGCGTAAACAAAACCCAAAATCTAATTCAGGGACAGTCCCCTGTGTTGTGCATAAGACTTCGGGGGGACAGTCCCTTCAGTTTATTTAAAATAATTCGTCTTGTTTTTCGTATTTTATTCCGAAGTGGTCAAAGGCAAGTTTTGTTGCGAGTCTGCCCCGCGAAGTCCGTTTTAAATAACCTGCTTTTAATAAATACGGCTCTACCGTATCCTCTATCGTATCAACTTCCTCATTAAGGCTGGCTGCTAGCGACTCAACCCCTACAGGCCCGCCCCCATAAGTTCCTAAAACAAGTTTTAATACCTTGCGGTCCAAATCATCAAGGCCTGCCTTATCAATGCCCAATTCATCCAATGTCTTTGAAGCAATCCCTAAGTTTATCTTATTTATTCTTGCAACCTGCGCATAATCCCGAATTCTACGCAGCAGCCTGTTTGCGAAACGCGGGGTACCGCGGCTGCGCCTTCCTACCTCAAGCGCCGCCTCATCATCTATCTCCATACCCAGAATCTTTGCCGATGTCTTAATAATCCTTGCCAAATCCTCAACTCTATAGAAATCAAGATTATAAAATATACCGAATCTGCCTCTTAAAGGCGCGGCCAGGAGGCCTGTGCGGGTCGTTGCGCCGACTAAGGTAAAAGGTTTCAGGTTAAATTTAATCGTCTTTGCATACGGCCCTTTATCAATTACGAAATCAATCTGAAAACTCTCCATTGCAGGATATAAGAATTCTTCCACCACTTTAGATAGGCGGTGGATCTCATCGATAAAAAATATATCGCCCTTTTCAAGGTTTGTGAGTATTCCGATTAAATCTCCGGCGCGTTCGATAGCAGGGCCGCTTGTTGCGGTTATCTTTGCGCCCATTTCGTGGGCGACTATATGCGAAAGCGAAGTCTTCCCTAATCCTGGGGGGCCGCTTAAAAGCACATGCTCAAGCGGCTCATTTCTTTGCTTAGCAGCCTGAATTGAGATTTTCAGGTTTTCAGCTATCTCCTTATGCCCAACGAACTCAGCGAGCTTCTTCGGCCTTAAAGAAATATTTAGAACTACATCCTCTTCGGATTCTTTAGTATCGCTTGCTTTAGGGCCTGCCTTAAGCAGCGCCTGTCTTATCTCTTCGCTCATAGGGAATAATATTTTCCTTGTTCCTTAAAATTTCTATATCCTGAAAGGCTTCGGTCTGGCGGGCAACAATTTCTTTCATCCTGATTAACTCTAATATGGCCAGGAATGTCACGATTATTTCAATTTTATTTTTTGCCTTAATAAATAATTCTGAGATGCGAACCGCCGGGGCAATAAGTAATAAATGCAGGATGCTATGGATTTTTTCTTCTATGGTAAACTCATCTTTTATAACTTCATAAAAAACTTCCTGGGGGACATCTTTTAGCGCCTGAGAAAAGGCATTGATCAAATCAAATATGCTTGCCTCAAAATAAACCTCTTTATTAAATTCTTCCTCCTTCTCAATTTCTACTTTAGGCCTTTTAAAGACCTCCTTCTGTCCGGCTTCCCTCTGCCTTAAATTTTCTGCTATCTCCTTGAATTTTTCGTATTCAAGCAGCCGCCTTACCAACTCCGCGCGCGGGTCTTCTTGTTCTTCCTCTCCTTGAGCAGTTTCATCTACCGGCAAAAGCATCTTTGACTTAATCTGCAGGAGCGTTGCAGCCATAACCAGAAATTCCCCTGCTATATTTAAATCCAAAAGCTGCATTAAATTCAAGTACTCCAGATACTGCTCTGTAACCTTTGCTATCGGGATGTCGTAGATATTAAGGTGGTCTTTTTTTACCAGGTATATTAACAAATCCAGCGGGCCTTCGAATATCTCTAATTTTATTTTGTAGCTCATGGGTTCATGGAAAACAACACTACGGGCATAGCCGTGATACCTATATTTAGTGACATCCACCGTAGCCCGTCATAGCTATTAACTCTCCATTAAAGGGCGAAGTCGGATAAATTAATAAGTTTTCTTACTTCGGACATAGTCTGCGAAGCAATTTTTCCAGCTTTTTTCTCTCCCTGGGCCAATATATCGAAAATTTTTGTTTTATTTTTAAGAAGCCCTTTTCTTTTTTCCTGAATCGGTTCAAGATATTTAATCAGTATTTGCGCTAATTCCTTTTTGCAGTCAACGCAGCCGATTTCTGACTTACGGCAGCGTTCATCCATTTCTTTTTTTCTCTCAGGCGCAAAAACAGCATAATAACTGTGCACATTGCATTTTTCAGGATGTCCGGGGTCGGTAAATTTAATCCGCGCAGGATCAGTAAACATATTCATTACTTTTTTGAGTATCGCATCGGGCTCTTCAGAAAGGGCGATATAATTATTATAGCTCTTGCTCATCTTTCTGCCGTCAAGGCCTAAAAGCCGGTTTGTCCTAGTTAAAACCGCCTTCGGATCAGGAAAAAATTCTAATCTGTAAATATGGTTGAATTTTCTAGAAATCTGGCGCGTCAATTCCAGATGCGCAAGCTGGTCCTCTCCTACCGGAACCGCCTCTGCCTTATAAAGGAGGATATCCGCTGCCTGTAAAACCGGGTATCCTAAAAATGCGTAGGTGCTCAGGTCCCTGTTTGTTATTTCACGCATCTGCTCCTTATAAGTCGGGCAGCGCTCAAGTAAACCAAGCTGCGTAATTAATGAGAAAACCATGTACAATTCAAGGTGCTCTTTCACATGCGACTGTACAAAAATGGTGGATTTTTTAGGAGATATTCCGCAGGCAAGCCAATCAACAACATTATCAAGGATATTTTCTTTTAAGTCTATTGGGTTTTCATATTCTGACATAAGCGCGTGCCAATCAGCTACCATAAACAAACACTCGTATTCATCCTGTAGTTTTATCCAATTATCCAATGCGCCCATAAGGTGCCCTAAATGCAATTTTCCCGTAGGACGCATCCCGCTTAATATTATTTTTTTCATATTTAGTTTTAAGTTTTAAGTTGTAGGTTGTAGGTTTTAAAACTTAAGCTTATAACTTAGAGCTTTCTCGCTATTTTCTCAATCTCGTATGCCTCTATTATATCGCCTTCCATCATTGCGTCAAAACCGCTAAAACTCATCCCGCACTCAAATCCCTCTGCCACATCGCGCACATCGTCCTTAAAGCGCTTGAGTGCAGAAAGCTTTCCTTCAAAAACTACATCGCCGTTTCTGACAATATTAATCAGGCTACTGCGGTTAATCTTTCCTTTTGTAATAAAGCATCCCGCCACTGTACCCGCCCTGGATAACTTAAAGACCTTTCTTACCTCAGCCCTTCCTACGAAAACTTTATTAATCTTAGGCTCAAGCATGCCTTCAACAGCCGCCTTAATGTCACTGGCGAGTTCATAAATAATATTGTACGTCCTTACGTCAACGCCTTCTTTAGCCACCAATTCCTTTGCCAGCTCATCTGCAGTAACATTAAACCCTAATATCAGCGCATTAGAAACAACAGCCAGGATTACGTCGGAGGAATTTATGTTGCCCACTCCGGTATGTATGATATCCAGCTTTATCTCAGAAACATTAAGCCGGCTCAGGGTCTCTTTTATCGCCTCCAGAGAACCCTGCACATCAGCCTTAATAATTAATTTTAATTCCTTAATCTTTCCCGCTGCTATTTCGGAGTGTAAGTCCTCCAGGCTTATCCTTTTTATTGTTTTTATCTGCTGCTGCCTTTCTCTCTCCGAGCGCATCGCAGCCAATTCTTTTGCCTGTTTTTCATCCGGAATAACAAAGAACTGCTCTCCTGCATACGGAACATCTGAAATCCCCAGCACCTCAACAGGGACACCCGGGCCTGCGGATATAACCACCCTTCCATGGTCATCGGTCATTGCCCTGATCTTGCCGTATAAATTTCCTACAATTATATTCTCATTTAGGCGCAAGGTGCCGTTTTGAACAAGTAATGTGGCAACCGGTCCCCTCCCCTTTGCCATCTTTGCCTCTACGACAACCCCTCGCGCAGGCCTATTGGGATTGGATTTTAATTCCAGCATCTGGGCCTCAAGAAGCATCATTTCTAATAAACTGTCTATCCCCTGGCCTGTTTTAGCCGAAACAGGAACAGTAATAGTCTTACCTCCCCAGTCTTCTGCCTTAAGGTCTAAATCCGCTAACTGTTTTTTAACCCGGTCAAGATTTGCCTGAGGTTTGTCAATTTTATTGATGGCAACGATTATCGGGACGCCCGCTGCACGCGCATGGTCTATGGCTTCCTGCGTTTGCGGCATTATCCCGTCGTCAGCAGCCACTACCAAAATAACTATATCAGTGATACGCGCCCCTCTTGCGCGCATCGCAGTAAAGGCTTCATGGCCCGGGGTATCCAGAAAAGTGATTTCGCCGCGAGCTAAACTTACACGGTACGCTCCGATATGCTGGGTAATACCCCCATGCTCTGATTCGACGACCTTTGTTTTCCTTATCGCATCTAATAATGAAGTCTTTCCGTGATCAACATGGCCCATAATAGTGACTACCGGAGGCCTCGGATTTAAATCCTTTGGCGCATCCTGTTCTTCGTGTATTTTTAAAAAAACCTCTTCTTTTCCTAAGTCTTTATTTATTTTAAAACCGTATTTTTCACAAATTTTTATAACGTCCTGCTCATCCATGCTCTGATTTATACCTACCATGACCCGCATATCCATAAGAAACTTGATAATTACCGATGGTTTTTCATGTAATTTAATCGCCAGGTCTTTGACGGTAATAGGAAGGTCCAGTTCCAGTTCTTTAAGTTCAACCGGCTTGACAGGTGCAGCAACTTCCACCTCAACCTTTGGCTCTATCTTTACAGGCTCATGCTTAGGAATTACCTTTAGCGCAGGAATTTCTTTTTTAACGGGCAAAACCTCTTTTTTTGGCTCACTTATAATGGGTTTTGGTATTTCTTTTTTAACTTCGGGATGTACCGGTTTTGCTACTGGAGTTTCTATTTTATAAAGAACTGGCTTGTGAGTAACTGGCTTTTGAACAGGAGGAGTTGGTTTTTGTTTAGGAACTCCCCTTTTAACAACTTTTATCGCAGGCTTAAGCTTAGGCTTAACAGCTACCTTCGGCTTGGCTGCCCTGTGCGCTGCTTTTTTTGGCTTTACCAGTGCTTTTCTCTTATGCGCAGTTGCTTTTTCTTTTTTTCGCTTTAGCATAATTTAATACCTTTCCGGAAGAAACTTCGTGCGCCAACTTCGTTGGCGGACTCAGGATTTTAATTTTTTCGCTTCCTGTATTAATTTTTCTGCTTTTTTTACGCCAATGCCTTTTATTTGTGTCAGGCCTTCCGCCTTTGCCTTCAAAATATCATCTATTGTCTTTATGCCAGATTCTTTCAGCAAGGTTAAGGTTTTCTCTCCTACCCCTGGCAATCCCCCTAAAGAAATTTTCTCTTTTTTTGCTTTTTTCTTCTTCTTTTTTTCTTCCGCTTCAGCCGCCTCTTTTTTTTCTTCTGTTTTTTCTTCAGCAGCTACCTTTGGCGCCTCCTTTGGGCCCAACGCTTCCGCGGCAGCTTGTGTCTTAGTGCGGATATCCAGCTCCCATCCTATTAACCTTGAGGCAAGCCGGACATTCTGCCCATGTTTACCTATTGCAAGAGAAAGCTGGTCATCAGCAACAATTACCGTTGCCTTCTGATGCTCTTTGTCCAGTTTTATTTCCGAGACTTCAGCCGGTGAAAGAGCTGCTTTTATATATTCCCTTATATCTTCATTATAGCGCACAATATCGATTTTTTCACCCTGTAATTCATTTACGATATTTCTCACGCGGTTACCGCGCATACCGACGCATGCGCCAACAGAATCTACTTTTTCATTCTTTGACCAGACCGCTATCTTTGTGCGCTCGCCTGCCTGGCGCGAAATGAATTTTATCTCCACAATCCCTTCGTAAATCTCAGGGACCTCCAATTCAAATAGTTTTTTTACTAAATTAGAGTGCGTCCTGGATAGAATAATCTGCGGCCCCTTAACTTCCTTTCTTACCTCAACAACATATGCACGTATGCGCTGGCCCTGCCTGAATTCCTCTTTTGGCGATTGCTCGCGTTTAAGCAAAATGCCTTCTGCTTTGCCCAAAAGATCTATGACAATATTGCCCTTTTCAAACCTGTAAACTGTGCCGCTGACGATTTCACCAACCCTTCCCTGGAATTCATTAAAAACAACTTCCTTCTCCGCCTCGCGCATCTTCTGGATAATTACCTGACGCGCAGTAGAAGCTGCGATACGGCCGAAATCAATTGAGGTTATTTCTTCATTATTCCTGAAGGCCTTGATTTTGCCTGTATTTGTGTCAAGCTGGATCTTCAGCTCCTCTTCCGGCTTGATATCAATGACTTTTTTTGCAGCGCTCAAAAGCGCGCTCTCTACGGCGCTAATAAGCACTTCCTTTTTTATCCCTTTTTCTCTTTCAATCTGTTCGATTATTGCAAGTAATTCCTGACTCATATTTATCTCCTTAATGAGCCCACAACTTACGGAACGTTAGTGAACGTAAGTTGTTTGGGCGAATTAATCCCGCTTCTTGATTTCCAAGGTAACAGCGGGAGAAGTTCAACCGCAATGATTTGCAGGCGAATTGTTTAAACCTCTTCCATTTCTTGTTTTCCTGTTGTGATTTTAGACAGCTGTATCTCTATTATCCTTATTCCTATATCTACATAAACCGTTTCATCCACCACCTTGGTTATAATTCCTGCGTACTCTAATTTTCCTTCTATCGGCTCTCTCAAGAAAAATCTAACTTTCCTATTTACGCAGCGAGAAAAATCCTGTTTAGTTTTTAAAGGCCTGTCAAGCCCAGGGCTTGATACTTCTAAGGTATAATGCTGCTGCAATATGTTTTTTCCCTCTAAAAAAGCGCTCAGGGCTTTATTCAAAGAGGTGCAATCACCTATGCTTATACCTCCTCCGGGCATATCAACCAAGAGCCTCAATACAAGATTTCTTCCCTCATACCTAAAAATCAAATCTACCAAATCAAGATTTTGTGTTTTTAAAAAATCTTCAACGGCCCCCATTAGTTCATCCCTAAGGGCATCATTATCCATTTAATAGATTCTCTATTTCTTTTAAGGTATCTGCCTTAGGCTTGATAATCTTTTCACCGCTTCCGCGCACCTTTAACTCTACAGTATTATCCTTTAAAGAACCCTTACCTATAATTACCTGTAAAGGAATACCCAAAAGGTCTGCATCCTTGAATTTTACCCCTGCGCGTTCATCCCTGTCATCCAAAAGCGCCTCGATACCTCTTTCCTTAAGTTCCTCGTGCAATTTAAAACTCAAGTTCCTGATTTTTTCGTCAGTCACATCCAGAGAAAGTATGATTACTTTATAAGGGGCTATTTCCTTCGGCCAGATAATCCCGTCTTTATCATTATTCTGCTCAATTATCGCTTGAATCAAGCGCGATACCCCTATCCCGTAACAACCCATAATAATCGGCTGCAGTTTTCCGCTGGCATCAAGAAAATTTGCGCCCAACCTGGCACTATACTTTGTGCCTAATTTAAAAATATGCGCCACTTCAATAGTGTTCTTCTTTTCGTAACTCCTGCCGCATTTCAAGCAGGTTTCTTGATTACCTTCTTTTCCCGCAATACGGGATCCCGCCTCACTTTCAATCGCAGGGCGGGAAAACGCCTTTGCTGATTTGCATTCAGGGCAAAATAAAACAATATCCTCTCCGTCTTTAGCCGGCACCATGTATTCATGCGAGACCCCGCCGCCCATAACTCCGGAATCTGCTTCAGTAGTAAGGAATTTTAAACCGCAACGCGTAAATATCCTGTTATATGCTTTAAACATCGCCTTGTAATTAATATCAAGCCCGGCTCTATCTTTATCAAAACTATAAGCATCCTTCATTAAAAATTCACACGCCCTGATTAAACCGAAACGCGGCCTGATCTCATCGCGGAATTTTGTCTGAATCTGGTATAAAATCAAAGGCAGCTGTTTATAACTTGAAACGTGATTTTTTACTAAATCAGTAATTATTTCTTCGTGCGTGGGCCCAAGGCAGATCTTACGCCCCCTTCTATCGGTAAACCTGATCATCACTTCGCCGATATCCTTATCACGGCCCGTCTTCTGCCATAATTCCATTGGCTGCAAAGCGGGAAGAAGGACTTCTGAGGCATTACAGGCATTCATCTCTTCACGGATGATTCTTTGAATATTATTCAAAACCTTCAAGCCCAAAGGCAGATACGAATAAGCACCTGCCATAAGCATGCGGATGAGGCCAGCACGTAATGATAACTTATGGCTTATTGACTCTGCCTCTTGAGGAGTTTCTTTTAAAGTAGGTATAAAAGTTTTTGTCCAAAGCATTTAGAGCCCTTTCGAGATCTCTTTTATCAGGGTATCCACACATTCACCGGAAGAAATTTTTCTCACCGGCTTACCTTTTTTAAATAACAGGCCTTCTTTTTTTCCAAAGGCAACCCCTATATCCGCCTCTTTGGCTTCACCGGGGCCGTTAACAACACACCCCATTATTGCAATCTTTAGAGGTTTTGAGTAAAGCTTTCTGCCGGAAGCAGAAATTCTTAATTCCAGGTCTCTGGCTATTTTTTCCAAATCCACTTCACAGCGTCCGCAGGTAGGACAACTTATAATCTGCGGCCCGAAGCGGCGTATTGAGAGCGACTCTAAGATAATTTTGGCTACGGCCACTTCCTGCTGCGGCTTATCCGTAAGGGAAATCCTAAGCGTATCTCCGATTCCGTTCATAAGAAGGCTCCCCAGCGCAATACTTGACTTTATCGCGCCTGCGTAAGGCAGTCCGGTAGCGGTAACCCCTAAATGCAGAGGATAATCGCAAAGTTTTGCAATTTTTTCGTATGCCTCTACGGTATCCAGCACATTAGATGCCTTAAGAGAAATTACGATGTCGTAGAATTTAAGGCTTTCCAATGTTTTTACATAATCCAGCGCGCTTGCTACTAATCTATCCGGCATGGTTAATCTTTTGGAATTGGACTCCTTAACCGACCCGGAGTTAACACCAACCCTTAAAGGTATTTTAGCGTTCTTTAAAGCGCTTACTATTCCTTTTAATTCTTCTTTTTTATAAATATTGCCCGGATTAAGGCGGATCTTATCTACTCCGCTATCTATCGCCTGTATAGCCAGCCGCCAGTTAAAATGTATATCCCCAACCAAGGGTATCTTTACAGCCTTTTTAATTTTACTTAATGCGCTTGCATCAAGGCTATTCTTTACAGCCAAGCGCACAATCTCGCATCCGGCGCCTTCCAATTCCTCTATCTGCCTGATTGTTTCTTCAATATCAGAGGTCTTTGTCTTAGTCATGGACTGGATAGCAACCGGATGGTCACCGCCGATAAGGATATTTCCTATTTTTACAGTTATTGTCTTGCGCCTTGCTAGCATAATTTTATTTTACAAAAAGTTTCTGGATTTTATCCCCGAACAACCTGACGATATCATTGTAAGTTACAAATACCGCAAGGGTTATTATTATCGAAAGCCCGGCCTGCGTGATAATCTTTTCCGCTTTAAGGCTCAAGGCCTTGCCTCTTATCTTTTCAAACCCTAAAAATAAAATATGGCCTCCGTCCAATATAGGCAAAGGAAGAAGGTTAAATACCGCCAGGCTTACATTTAATACTGCCATAAGATGCAGGAGCGCAATTAAGCCCATGCTCGCGGCTTTTGAGGTAATGAAAAAAATCCCCAGCGGCCCGGTTACTGATTCGCGTATAGATAACTTACCGGAAATCATCCTCCAAAGCCCCTGATAGGTCAAAACAGTAAGTTCCCAGGTTTTATTTATACCCAGTGTAAAAGATTTAAAGAAACCATGCCTTACCTTTATTAATTCTTCAAAAGGAGTAATCCCCAATAAACCTATACTGTGTTTTTTCCCTAAGGGGTCTTCGAATTGCTTTTCCTTAATAATTATTGAGGTTGTAAATTCCTTATTGTTGCGAAAGACTACGAGCTTCGCTTTTTCATCCGCTTTCTTGCCCTGGACTATATTCTGCAACTCCTCCCAATAGGCGACCCTCTGGCCGTCTATTTCAATAATCTTATCCGCTACCTGAAGCCCTGCTTCCTTTGCTCCGAAACCTTCAATTAAGCCCCCCACCTTAGTAGTAAGCGTAGGATAACCAACAAAAAATATCAGCCAGAAAAAAAGGAACCCTAAAATGTAATTCAGGAATGCCCCTGAAAAGAGTATCCAGAAACGGCTTCCCGGCGGCTTTGAAAAGTATTCATCCGGCCCACCTTTAAACTCCTCCAGATTATCCCCTGCGAGTTTAACAAAGCCTCCCAGGGGTATGGCTGCTATACTATACTCGGTACCATTTCTATTTTTCTTTAAAATCTGCGGCCCGAACCCAAGAGAAAATTTTTCCACGCGGACGCCCATTTTTCTTGCCACAATAAAATGCCCAAATTCATGGACAATAATAAGTATGCTTAAAATAAGTATAAAAATAGGAAGTGCGATCACGATAACTCTCCGATTGTTTTATATGACTCAAGGCGTGCCCAGGAGTCCGCATCAATGATATCCGCTAAATCCGGCTTAAGCTTATTCCTGTGGCTACCAAGTACGCGCTCGATAATCCTTGGGATGTCAACAAAATTTATTCTTCTGTTTAAAAATTCCCTCACACTAACCTCATTAGCGGCATTCAATACAGCGGGCTTTGTGCCAAGCTCCGCGGCAACCTGTAAGGCCAGTTTCAAGCAGGGGAATTTTTTAAAATCAGGCTTTTCAAAATGAAGCTCCTTTAGTTTATAAAAGTCTACCGTGGGAAGCGAATTTGCAAACCTCTCTGGGTATGAAAGGGCGTATTGAATTGGTATACGCATATCCGTAGCTGATAATTGCGCAATAACCACTCCGTCAATAAATTCCACCATGGAATGTATTATTGCTTCGGGATGTATAAGTATTTTTATTTTTTCACTTTGGACATTGAATAAAAACATCGTCTCAAGAAGTTCTAAGCCCTTATTCATCAGGGTAGCCGAATCAACGGTAATCTTCCTGCCCATCTTCCACTTTGGGTGCTTTAATACTTCCGCCAAAGAAATACCCTCTAATTTTTTTTTCGAGGTTTTTCTGAAAGGCCCGCCTGAGGCAGTCAGGTAAATACTCTTTAAATTTGCGCTTTTGTGGCCTTCAAGGCACTGCCAGATTGCGGATTGTTCGCTGTCAACCGGAATAATACTTGCCTTTTTATTAACCATCATATTCATTATTATCGGGCCTGCCATTACCAGGGCTTCTTTATTGGCTAAGGCTATCTGCTTATTTGCCTCTATTGCCTTTATTAAGGGCAAGAGTGCGGCAGAACCGCTTATAGCTAAAAGGACCTCCTGAGTATTTTTCTCCTGGACGATTTTCTCAAGGCCTCCCTCGCCAAAGAATATTTTAGTTTTCTTAACCGCTTTCAATCTCTTGCCCGCAGCCGTATCGCTCACGCAGGCAAATTCCGGGCGAAATTCTTTTATCTGCCTTTCGAAAAGCTCAATATTAGAATTCGTGCTCAAGGCAATTACTCTGAATTTTTCCGGGAAATGCCTGATTACCTCCAAGGCGCTCAATCCTATGGAGCCGGTTGAACCTAAGACCGCTATGTTTTTCATTTTAGGATAATAGAGATATAAAAATAAAATACCGGGGCTGTAAAAAGCAAACTATCCAGCTCATCCAGTACCCCTCCCATCCCAGGAAATATTTTACCCGAGTCTTTTACTCCGCAGTCGCGCTTAATCAATGACTCAGAAAGGTCCCCCAGCTGCCCCAGGGCACTTAAGGCAATACCCATAATTACAAGGTGTAAATAGCTAAAACCTAAAAAAAGCCTGCTTGCCAATGCGCCTAACAGGCTAAATATCAAACCCCCTATTGCTCCCTCCACTGTTTTTTTCGGGCTGATGCGCGGCATTAAAGGGGACTTGCCAAAACGCGAACCGATGAGATAAGCCCCGACATCCCCTAATTTAGTCATCAATAATACCGACGCCAATAAGCCTGCGCCGTTAGGCATAAACCTTATCTTAATCAAGAAACTTAAAAGCCAGGAAACATAAAGTATCCCGAAGAGCGTAGTGGATATATCTACGATGACTCCGCTATTTTGCCTGCGCCTGAACTGCATTAAAAGGAGGAATAAGAGTAACAGGGAAATAAAGCTGAGCTCCCATTTTTTAGTAAGCTCAAAACGCAGGAGTATTGATAAAGGGATTATGCTTCCCATACCGATGCCTACGTATTTGTATATTTTTATCCCCTTTTTTTCAACCATGGTAAAGAACTCATATAACCCTAAGACGATAAAAAACATTACCGCTATGCTAAAAACCCATCCAGTCGTTACCGCGGCAGTAATTAACGCTATAAGAAATATGGCGCTAATTATCCTTTTTGAGAACATCTATGCCTCCGAACCTTCTGTCTCTTTTCTGATATTCCTCAATTGCAATTTCTAGTTCACTTCTATTAAAATCAGGCCAAAATTTTTTTGTAAAATATAATTCCGCGTAAGAAAGCTGCCAGAGCAGGAAATTACTGATGCGCAGCTCACCCGACGGCCTGATTAACAAGTCGGGGTCAGGTATCCCAGCGGTATATAGGTACTTACTGAACCCATCTACATCCAGGTCATTTATATCTGCCTGCTCCCTGAGGACGGCATCGGTAAATTTCTTAACTGCATCCACTATCTCCTGGCGGGCTCCGTAATTTAAAGCAAGGACCACAGTTAATCCTGTGTTGCCCTTGGTCTGCTCTTTGGCCTCGCGGATCTTTTTTTGCAGATACTCAGGGATAGGATTACCCCTTCCTATCGAAAGAAACCTGATATTCTTTTTGTCCAACTTTTTGATTTCACGGACCAAAAAATTATTTAAATAACGCATCAGCATATCCACTTCTTTTTTTGGCCTGCTCCAGTTCTCGGTAGAAAAAGCAAAAAATGTAACCACTTTAACGCCTAAGTCAGCGCAGGCATTTACAATCTCCTTAACGCGCTCAATACCCCGCTTGTGCCCGACACTACGAGGCAAAGCTCTTTCCTTTGCCCAACGGCCATTGCCATCCATTATTATAGCAATGTGTTTAGGAATATTGTTTTTATCTAACATTTATTTAATACTTTGACTCTTTGATACTCTATTGATGCACCCTATAATCTATTTCCGGAAATATATTATCCTTGTATTCAATATCGGAGAGCCAATTTTCATCGATAGTGTTTGCCTTTGTGTCTTCGTATAGGCGCGTGAATCTTAAAAGATGCTCTTTGGTGCGGCGCACAGCATAACTTGTATGCGTGCCGGTACCCATGATAAACGCCCAATCAGAACTCTGTGCGAGGAGTAATTCCCTAAGGGCCTGATTCAACGCTCTTTTTAACAAACCGTTTTGATTAGGATAGGCTTTGGCTAATTCAGTCATCCTGCCTGATGCGGTGTGTAAATGTCTGTATATCCAGTCATTGGCGCTCTGCAGCCACATCTCGCTGTAGCCCTTCCAGCCCCAGCTGGACATGGAAAGAGTGCTAACCTGATTACGCGGATGTCTTTTTAGGTATTCCGAAGCTGTTATTAAACTAATTTCATCCTGGTCGCAGGCAATCTTTCTAATGAGAAAATCGAGCCACAACGGCCCCTCATACCACCAGTGCCCGAATAACTCCGCATCATATGGTGAAACTATGATCGGCTTTTGTTTCATAAAATCATAAAGATACTCGACCTGCTTTTGCCGGTTAAACATGAAATTGCCTGCGTGTTCCGCGCACTTTTCGGCCGCCCATTGAGGGACATAGGGCTGTTTTTCATTGCCGGGGCCAGTAATGCGATGATATTTTATTCCGGTATTGGTCCTTACGCCGTCAGGATGGATGTATGGTTTAATATAATCAAACTCAAGGTCAAATCCTATATCCCGGTAGAATTCACGGTAATTATAATCTCCGGGATAACCCTCAATAGATGACCAGACCTGTTTGGATGATTCCAGGTCCCTTGCGAAAGAGGCAACGCCAGAGCCTTTGCAGTAAACCGGGGCAAAGACGCCATATTTAGGCCGGGGTGTTCCGTGCAAGACTCCGTGGGAATCAGTAAAGAAATAACCTAACCCCGCTTCTTTTAAAATATCATCCTGTCCCGGCAGATAGCCGCACTCAGGAAGCCATATGCCCTTTGGCTTACTGCCGAATATCGACTCATAATGGCTTACCGCAACCTTAACCTGGGCCTTGATCGACTCCCTGCATACATCCATAAGCGGGAAATAACCATGCGTAGCGCCGCAAGTTATGATTTCTAATTTCCCCAGGTCCTGAAACTTTTTAAAAGCAACGGTAAGGTTCCTGTCATACTTCTGGAAGGTATCGCGCGCTCTGTAGAACTGCTCGAGGTACATCTTGGCAAGCCCGTTAAATTCCGGCTGCCGCAGGGTCCTCTCTGTTTCCTTATGAGCTAACTCTATAAGCCTGTTTATATGTTTTAGGTAGCGGCCCTGAAGCAGGGGATCGCAAAACATTGATAACAACGACGGACTTAGTGTCATGGTTATGCGAAAATCTATACCGTCATTTACCAACTTTTCATAGGCCCATATCAAAGGAAGATATGTTTCTGTTATCGCTTCATAGAACCAATCCTCCTCAAGAAAATCCTCGTGCTCAGGATGCCTGACAAAAGGAAGATGGCCGTGCAAAACTAGACAAAGGTACCCTTTATGCATATTTTATTTTTTTTCCTGCGCTCTTTTTATCGGGCTTGCACCCGAGGTAATTCCGGGAGAAGAAGTTATAACCCCTTTTACCATCTTCTGCCAGGCCTTGCCTACCGAAGAACTCTGTCCTAGGCCAAAACCCATTCCATACAAGCGCGCAAACATATCTTCCGGAATCATCCATTCTTCATCGGTAATCCATGACGGCCCTTCTAAAGGAGTGTGCACTGTATTGGAACGCAATATCACAATAAACCTTCCGTCAGATAACTTCAACCCATAATCTACGCACCAAGACCTTCCCGGCCCTTGCGTATCAATGTACCAGCTTGTGGCGTGCCGGTCTATTTGAATATCAAAAAACCTGTGCGCGTTACTGCCGTCGAATATAATACTACTTACATCGTAGACCCGTAAGATGCGCCTTGCTTTTAGAAAATCATCCTTCAGCTCATTCCTTAATCTATCCATGGTTGAACCCTTAACCTCCCAATAGGCATATATCCACCAAGGGTCGCGCACCTGCAATACTATTTTATCCTGATCGTAGCGCAGAGGTAATTCCTGCGGCATGCCGCCTCGTTTGCGTGCTGTTTCTGGATGGGAAAACTTTGCCTGTTCAGCAATTACTTCCCGGGTGCCGGGAACCTCTTTTGTTATTTCTTTTCCGGAAAATTTACGTATTTTTTTTGTTTTCTTAGCAGATAAATCAGCCTGCGCTATTTTTTTCAACTTCTTTTTTATTTTACGCAGTATAGCCATATACCCGCCCCCTTTCCAATAAAAAAGGGGATGCAATCCCCTTTTTAAGAACTTTCAAGCTCGTTCTTTTCGCTCTCCTTTAACTCATTTCTTGGATTTCTTTCCGTCTCTCAACGCTTCTTTAAGGTCTTTCTCAAGCGTTTCTTTAAGCCTGGTGACCTTGACAAGCTCGTCCTTCAGGCTTATGTTTACAAGCTGCTCCTGCATTAATGCCTTCCCTGTTGCCTGATGCGCTGCCTTTTCTTCATCCAACTCTTTCTGTGATGCTTTTAATTTCTCCTCAATGACTGATTTTTCCTGAGAGAACTTGCCCATCTTTTCTTCCATATCCAAACGCGAAGACATTTCCTTATCCCTGGCTAACTTTTGCCTGTATGTGTTATTGCAGGAACTTATCAACCCGATAAAAAGAATTACGGTTAAAATGCTTAATATAAGGATAAGTCTATTTTTTAACGACTCTTCCATTGCTTAAACCCTTTACCCCGTTAGAGACTATAGGTAGACTATAAAAAACTATGATGTCTATAAAACCGGGGTTTATATTATTTAAGATTTTCCTGCGGCATCCGAAGGCCGGATTCTGCACTTTCTCGTTTCTCGCCTCTTACTTTAGTAATCCTTGGCTGTATTACGATCTCCACCCTGCGGTTTAACTGCCTATCTTCTTTGCTATCGTTAGGCGCAACAGGCCTATATTCTCCGTAGCCGATTGCCGATAGGCGATCAGGGGATATACCTTCCGAACTCACCATGTAATGCAGCACACTTAAAGCCCTGGCTGTTGATAATTCCCAGTTTGATTTCCAGCCGGAGTGCGTGATGGGCTGGTTATCAGTGTAACCTTCTATGCCTATATTAAAATCAGGCATATTTTCTTTTAGGGCGCTGGAAACCTTATCCAATAATGAATAGGCCTCATGCCTTATCTTTGCTTTTCCAGAATCAAACAAAAGATCGCCGACTACAGTAATAACCAGGCCCTTTCCCATCATCTGCAGCTTTACCTGCTTATCGGTTATCTCCTGGCCAAGTTTATCCTCTAATAGCCGTTTAGTGCGGCTTAATTCATCGAGTTGACCGGATAACTCGTCGATTTTCTCCACATCAGAACGCCTGCCTCTCTGGATGATGAACGTGCACCCTGCTAAAACAAAACCTAATAAGATTATGGAGCACGCCTTCAATAAGAATTTGTTTTTCATGGTTTTCCTTTCCTTAATGAGCCAACGACTTACACAACGTTAGTGAACGTAAGTTGTTGGGGGAATTATTTAGATATTGACTATAACACAAGGCTAAACTTTAATCAAGCAAAATCTTTACTTGAAAATGGTTGCTTCTCTCGCAGAGCCTACTGAAATCATGCTGATTTTACTTTTAAGTATTCCGCTTAACCGCTCAAGGTATTCTCTGGCGCAAGGATGTAAATCTCGGTAACGCTTCGGGTTATTTATTGTTTTAGGCCAACCGCGCATCTGTTTATACACCGGCTTTAATCCTTTTAGCACCTCCAGGTCATAAGGGAATTCGCTAAAGGCCTTACCTTTATATTTATAGGCAGTGCAAATCTTAATTGTCTTCAGGCCATCCAGAACATCTATTTTCATGATGGCTAATTCCGAGATCCCGTTCAATAAAACAGCTTCTTTTAGCATGACCGCATCAAACCATCCGCAGCGGCGCGGGCGGCCGGTGGTTGCCCCGAACTCATTGCCCTTATCCCGTATGAAGCACCCAAAACTCCTGGAGAATTCAGTCGGAAAAGGGCCTTCCCCTACTCTCGTAGTATATGCCTTGGCTACTCCGATAACCTTATCAATTTTTACCGGAGGCACGCCCGTACCAATACATGCTCCGCCGCTGGTTGCAGAAGAAGAAGTAACAAACGGGTATGTCCCGAAATCTATATCCAAAAATGTTCCTTGCGCCCCTTCAAAAAGAATGTCTTTTTTGTCTTTACTGGCTTTATTCAGCAAAAGGTGGGTGTTAGTGATGTAGGAAGAAAATAATCTACCGTAACTTAAATATTCTTTATAAATTTTATCAAAATCAAATCCGGGATGCCCGTATACTTTCTTGAAGACCTCGTTTTTTTCTTTCAGGTTATCCTTTAATTTGTCACGCAATACCTTGGGGTTTAAAAGGTCTATCATCCTGATGCCGCAGCGCGATATTTTATCCGCATAACAAGGCCCGATACCCCTTCCGGTTGTGCCGATTTTATTCGCCCTTTTTGTTTCGCGAAGCAAGTCGAGAATCCGATGATACGGAAGGATTACGTGCGCAAGGGAAGAAATCTTTAAGCGGCCGAAGATATTTATCTTTGAAGCGCGTAAATTATTTATCTCTTGAAGAAGGACTTGCGGGTCTACAACAACGCCGTTACCGATGCAGCAGATTTTTCCTTTATGTAAAATCCCTGACGGCATCAGGTGGAATATGTATTCCCTGCTCCCTGCGACCACGGTATGGCCTGCATTATTTCCTCCCTGATAGCGCACAACATAATCGACATTCTCTGATAAGATATCGATTATCTTGCCCTTCCCCTCATCCCCCCACTGTGTACCTACTATCACTGTATTCATATTTCAAAATGAAGTGTGTCAGATACCTTGATACTAATTTACGGAGCCATAGTAAAGATTTTACGCGCAATTTCCGGATAACTGGCAATAAACTTCAGCTCATCATCCACCAATGGCTTCTGGTTATGCACATTGGCATAGCGCACCAATTCCAAAACCTGGGTTGCCTCCTCGTCATCGCGAAAGACCACCTCCAGTTTTTCATAGACATTCCTGAAACCTTTAATCCCCGAGTATTCCCCGGCGGTGATTTTACGCCCGGTCTCGATTATCTCCGGCTCTCCGCGGCCTAGCTCTTCAAAATCATAGAGTTCGTAATTACGCCTGTCTTTGAGCGCTCCGTCGGCATGTATGCCGGATTCATGCGCAAATGCATTTGACCCTACTCCGGGCTGATTAATAGGTATGGATACGCCAAAGGCATAGGATGCATATTTGCAGATTTTCCAGGCAGTCTTTAGGTTTATCTTCGGATCAAGCTGATAATCCTGCATCCCGCTTGCGTATTTCATTGCCAATATTACGGAAATAAGGTCTGCATTTCCTGCACGTTCACCCATTCCGTTAACACAGGTATTTATATAGGTATCGCATCCGGCGTCATTTGCGGCTTTTGCCCCGGCAATAGAATTCGCAACCACAAGCCCTAAGTCATTATGGCAGTGAATTTCAATTGGGATACTCACAGCTTCGGCCAAAAGTTTTATCCTTTCATAAATTGAGAAGGGGGTATCGCAACCTAATGTATCACAGTAACGCAGCCGGTCAGCGCCTGCTTCTTTTGCTTTTAAAGCAAAGTCGATTAAATACTCCATCTTTGTCCTGGAGGCGTCCTCTGCGTTTACGCCTATAGACTCAAGGCCTAATTTTCTCGCTTCCTTTACCGCCGCCGACATTTCCTTTATTACCGATTCATGGTCAAGCTTACCTTTAAACTTATGTATGATCATCTGGTCAGAGGTCGAGATAGACAGGTTCATGTGTTTTATCTGCGGGATGAGTTTAAAAGCCGCCTTTACATCTTCCCTGGTTGCCCTGATCCAGCCTCCGAGCCGTATTGAAGAAAATACGCCTTTTTTTACTAAGTCCAGATTGGCGTTCAGGTAATTTGTTTCATGGCGCGTAACCGGAAAACCGAATTCCGACTGGAATACGCCCATCTCATTCAGATACAGGTTTATCATCGTCTTCTGTAATTTAGACAGGCAGATACGGGAAGTCTGCACTCCGTCGCGGTTGGTTACATCTATAATATAGACTTTGGGTTTATTAATCATCTCTTCACCTCTTAATGAGCCCACAACTTACGGAACGTTAGTAAACGTAAGTTGTTTGGGCGAATTATTGAGCACATAAAATTTTTATTAGCGAAATCCCGCGTAAGCGGGGATCCCCGCATCTTGCTTTCCTAAGGAACAGCGGGAGAAGTTCAGGCACAACTTACCTCTTTATTATCTTTCTTAATTCTTCTTTTGCAGTAGCCCCCTTTGAACTAAAGGCCTCCTGATTATCTAATAGGTACGTCGGCCCGAACATTACCTGTAGCTCTTTATTTAAACCTGTATTTTTATTTAATAACCCTGCTGCCTCTTGGCTCCTTGCGCAGGTCTTAATCTTACCCGCTTCAAAGTTACCCAGGCAATCTTCCCACCATGAGCTATTAATATTTTTAGAACGGCAGGAGATATAATCCCAGAAGGCTTCAGGATGATATTCTTGTACGCATACAGCCCGAAAATCCTCTTCTGCTTCAAGATTACCATGAGGGGTATCGAACTTATCCTGTGTCTGGACTGCTAAAAAATGCACTTCAGGATTAAATTCTCTTATTGCCTCCAGAACTTGGTGAGTATCTTTATCGTATAAACTGATGAATAAATCCAGTTTTCCTTTTATTTTCTTCCTATTAACAAAATAAGAAAATCCGCTAACCTGAGGCTTTAATAAATAATAATCCTTTCTTGAATCAAGATTTTGTTTTACAATTTCAAAATTTTTCTCTTTCTCTATTTCCCTGCCTAGAAGATACGCCGGCAGCCCTGAAATTGCAAAGTCTTTAACCATATCCCATGCCCTGTCTTCAGGAAAATAAATATAAGAGGCAATCAACCCGGGAAATTGTTTTTTTAACGAGTTGACCGTTATTTCCGTATTGCAGGTGATACAGTCGCGCGAAGTAATGACAAGGAGGGGAATTTTATTTGCCTTTTCATAGATACAGCGCGAAATAAGGATGCCGGGGTTTTCACATAACCCTATAGCGCCTTCTTTTTTGCAATTGTTATCAGAAAAACATTTGGGCAGCATCTGTAATATCAAAGGATCATCACTGACCTTATCTGAGAGGCGAAGCTGTTCTGCTGTTTGGCCTGTTATCAAGTTATCCTTTGTAGAAAACGTAACCCTTCCCAGCTTGCGGCCCTGCCAGCTCGGCTTTAAAATGAAGGTATTGTTTATTTTGGTAGCTAGTTCTTCTTTTATGCGTCCGTATCCTTCAATTAATATATCTATACCTGCTACATTATTGATTAAGCCTAAATTCTCGTTTTCGCTTAAGCTACTTAAAATGATGACGACGCTCACCCCCTTATTTTTTAAATCGGAAACTGCGGCTTTAACTGCCGGCTGGGGGTCGACAATATGAATGCCTGCTGCTTTTTGCTTTGCTAAAACTCCCGTAACGCCTATAATGCCGATTTTTGTTCCGGAGACATCCTTAATAAGGTAAGGCAACACCTTATCCGCCTGAATATTACAGGAGAGAAAATTTAAATTTGTTTTACTAATATTTTCCCTAAAAAACTGCTCGCCAAAGTTAAACTCATCAGGGCTTATTCCAAGCGCATCGTACTTCATTAATTCCATCGCCTTGAGGTTCGCGTTTGTACGCTGCATATCTGCTTGAGTATTCAAGGTATATTCATCAAATAGGCCTCCGGCAAAGAAACTTCCTGAATCAAACAAAAGAGAATCAGGGTATTTTTCCCTAAGCTCTTTTATCAGAGTAGCCCTGCGCGCGATGCCTCCGTCGGATTCTATCGGACAACTGCATGTATAAAGCATGGCGTGCGTTGTGCCGGTATAAAGAATAGTGATTTCTTTGGCATAAATCCTGCCTGTAAGAGATAGAAAGCTGCCACACAACAAAATTAAGATTTTTTTTGTTTTCATAGCCTGATCAACTTCGCAGTTAAAATATTTTCCAATTTCTTTATCTTCTCCTGTATTCCCGATGAAACAGGGCTATCTACATTCAAAACACTTATAGATTTTCCTCCCGGTTTATCCCGGCCAAATGTCATCGCCGCAATATTAATGTTATGCTCACCTAAAAGCGTGCCTAGGTTTCCGATTATACCCGGCTTATCCCAGTTTTTGATAAAAATCATTTCTCCCACAGGTGCAAGTTCCACATAATATTCGTCAATTTTTACAATACGCGGCTGTTTATTAGAAGAAAGCGTCCCCGAGATTCTTTTGATTTCCTTATCAGTCTTTATCTCCAATTGGATTAGCGTTACAAACTCCTCTTCTTTGGAGGATTTTGCTTCATTAATTTTTATCCCTCTTTCCTTGGCCAGGCTCACTGCGTTGATAAAATTAACTGTTTCTTGAAGGATGGGGGATAATACGCCTTTTGCCAAGGCAAGTGTCAGTGGCGTTAAATCGTGCTGAATAATATCTCCGCTATAGGTTATATTTAATGCGCTGATCCTGCCTTCGATCAACTGGCTGCTAAAAGAACCTAATTTTTCAGCAAGATTTACGTACGGCTCGATAATTTTACATACCTCAGCCTCAAGGCAGGGATAGTTTGCTGCATTGCGTATCCCTTTGCCTAAAAGCGCATCGCGCACAATCTCGGCTACCTCAATGGCAACATTCACCTGTGCCTCTTCAGTTGATGCGCCCAGGTGCGGAGTAGTAATCACATTATCCAGTTTTAAAAGTTCATTATCAGCCGATAAAGGTTCCTGCTCAAAAACATCAATTGCTGCGCCAAAACAATTGCCTTCCTTAATAGCATTTATAAGCGCTGCTTCATCAATTATCCCTCCGCGCGCGCAGTTAATAATACGCACGCCCTTTTTCATAAGCCTGAATTCTTTTGCCGAAATCATATGTTTTGTTTCATCGGTTAACGGAGTATGCACGCTGATATAATCTGATTTCTCAAGCAGCTCTTTTAATTCCACTATCGTAGCGCCAATGCCCTGCGCAACCTCTTTAGATAAAAACGGATCGTATGCCAAGACTTTCATACCGAAGGCTAAAGCTCTTTTTGCAACTTCAGAACCTATCCTGCCAAAACCCACAATACCTAAAGTCTTGCCGTAAACCTCAACCCCCATGAATTTAGAACGCTTCCATTCCCCCTTTTTTGTCGAGGCGTTTGCCTGAGGTATATTTCTAGATAGAGACAGAATCATGCTGAAGGTATGTTCTGCGGTTGACATGGTATTTCCCGCAGGGGTATTCATCACGATTATGCCTTTTTTCGTTGCAGCGTCTAAATCCACATTATCCAATCCTACTCCGGCGCGGCCTATAACCTTAAGTTTATCTGCAGCCGCTATTATATCTTTATTTACCTTTGTCGAGCTCCTTACAACCAAGGCATCATACTCCCCTATTGTTTCCTTTAGCATATCGGCTTTAAGGTCCGTCTTCACATCAACTTGGAATTCTTTTATTTCGCGAAGAATATTAAGCCCTTCTTCTGATAAGGGGTCGCTCACCAATATCCTGATCATCTCATCCCTCCCACCGGAAAAAATAGTAGGGACGTTTCTTAACTTAGCTATAAGGTGTCCCCTAGACGGGGACAGTTTATATTCAGCTTGAGAAGCGTCCCTATTTTTTTCATTATTTTAAAAAGATCTCTTCTGCTGCCTTTACGCCTATTCCCAGGTTAAACTTATACCCCATCTGATGCAAAACTTTTTCTAAACAGGATACCCCTGCGATAATATCGAATTCCTCAATAAAACCCATATGGGCAATCCTGAAAATTTTACCCTTTAATTCGGACTGTCCTCCGGCTATAGTGACGCCGTTTGCATCCCGCATCTGTTTAACCAGCTTTTCTCCGTCTATTGCCTCCGGGACTTTTACCGCCGTAACTATATCTGAAGGTGCAGTTGGCGCGTATAGTTCCAGGCCAAGCGCTTTAACCGCGAGCCTTGTTGCTTCTGCCATTTTCTTATGGCGGCTGAAAATATTCTGCAGGCCGTCTTCTTTTATCAACTTCAAGGCCTCAACCAGCGCTATAATCAAAGTTATCGCCGGAGTAAAGGGAGTATCGGTTTGCTGCCATGCTTTTTTAGCTGCTTTCAAACTAAAATAATATTTCGGTGATTTTGAATTTTCGATTAATTTCCATGCCTTAGGGCTTACTGAAATAAAACTTAAGCCCGGAGGAAGCATCAGTCCTTTTTGCGATCCGGAAACCACGACATCGCAATACCAGCCATCCGTATTTAAGTCGATTGCCCCTAAACCGCTTATAGCATCCACTACTAAAAGAGCTTCCGTATCTTTTAAAACCTTACCGATTGCTTCGATATCAAAAACAACCCCGGTTGAGGTTTCGCAAAGAGTAGTAAATACCGCTTTTATTTTAGGAACGCTTTTAAGTTTCTTGCGGATTTCATCCGGGTCAACTGCCTTCCCCCATTCCACATTCAAAACTTCTGCAGTAATACCGTAGGCCCTGCAAATCTCGGTCCATCTTTCTCCGAATTTGCCCCCCTGAACAGTCAATACCGTATCTCCGGCAGATAATAAGTTTATTACCGCTGCCTCCATTGCACCTGTTCCGGAAGAAGTTAATATAAAGACGTCATTTTTTGTCTGGAATACATACTTTAAACCTTCGGTGGCTTCTTTTAATATTGCCTGAAACTGCGGTGTGCGGTGATGGATAATGGGCCTACTCATTGCCTCGCAAACCTGCGGCGGAAGAGGGGTTGGCCCTGGGGTAAGTAGATAATTTTTTCTCATCTTAAACTCCTTAATGAGCACATAACTTACGAACACTGAAAGTGTGAGTAAGTTATTGTGCGAATTAATCCCGCATC
>CAKKQZ010000020.1:0-3203 GCA_919902445.1 Omnitrophica bacterium GWA2_41_15
TGATATCTACACAGTAGCGTTTTTCTTCAATCATCTTTTGTATCCCGCGGACCTGCCCTTCAATCTTCTTTAAAAACTCTAATTGTTCCTCGTGGGTAGTTTGTCGTTTCATGCTCTTCACCTCTTTCTGCAATGGAGTATACCATACCCCCCTACCCTTGTCAAGTAAAATTTTTAGTTCAAATAAAAAAGCAACCCTCTTTTTAACAAAAGTTGCCTTTTGGTTTTAACGACTTATCCGGTTTTCTGTGTAATTGTTTTAGCTCTACCCTGTCTATCTCTACCCTCTCTCTTTCTCTAACGTATTCTCTTTACAGTCCTATTCTACTTCAACTTATAAATTATTCAACAAAAATTCGCCGATTAAAAGAATAAGCTAAATATTAGCCCTGAACTTATGGCGAATAAAAACCAGTAGATTATGTAAAAAAGAACTGGCCTTTTTCCAATTACCTTTTGCGCCATAAGCATCGTAGGGATACAAGTTCCTACAGCGCCTAATAGGAAACTAAAAGCAGGGCCTTTGCCTAACCCAAGCTTTAGAAGCGCTAAAGTAATAGGTATTTCTTCGCCTTCGCAAATATATATTGGGATGCCTACTAATACTGCTACCAAATAAGCGAATACTCCGGATGAACCGATGTATTTCGGTATTGTGTCTTCTGGAATAAGGACAGTAAGCAGACTGGCGATGAACATACCCAAGATAAAATACTTACCGAGACCCTTAATGATGTCAATAAAACTTTTCCAAAAACCAATTTTTTCTCCTTTACTGGCTGGCGGACAGGACTCGCATTCAGTATCTAAAGATACACTGGAAGAAACAAAACCCCTGACTTTTAGTTTCTCAAAATAGTTAAATACTATTCCAAGGATTATGGCGCCTGTTAATGAAAAGATGATTCTGGCAATAGTAAATTTCCAACCCAGCATTGCATACGTTAGGATAACGGTTTGAGGACTCAAAAGAGGGGAGACCATAATAAAGGATGCTATTGTGCCAAGCCTCGCTCTTTTTTCCTTCAATCCCTCTGCCATTGGCATGGTAGCACAGGCACAACCCGGCAGAATCGCTCCCAATATACTTGCATTTATAATAGAGGAAACTCCGCGGTTTAAATATTTAAAGACAAAATCTGGTTTTAGGTAAGTCCTTAGAAGCGCGCCAAAGGCAACCCCCAAAATAAAATATGGTATAACTAATAATGTTAAAGAGATAAATTCCTTTAGTATCTTATATCCCATTTCAAGCAAAGGCATGTTTAAATCCCTTTTTTAGATTGCTTCACCCAGTTCCCCCGCCAACGGCGGGGTGCGGGGTTAGCAATGACGAATTATAAAAGCATCCAATCTTTTAGGACCGCTTGGTAACCCTTTCTATTCAGCATTTCTTTTATTTCATCCACGCTTCTTGAGTCGGATATTTCAAATTGCGCCGCGCCCTCATCAACGCCGATTGTATGCCCTCCTACGCGGGTACTAGAACCGGCTGACATACGCGTAACCCCCAAAGGCAAGAGATTTTCTCTGAATGCGGGATTTTCGCGGGTTGAAACCGATATGCCGAGCCGCGGCAGGAAGATCCTCAAGGCGAGGATTATCTGGACGATATTTTTGTCGCTTACCTCACTAATGGCCTTGAAACCTCCTACCTGTGGGCGTAACCGCGGGATAGATACGCCTATATCAACATCAGCAAAATTGTCCTGCAGGTATTTAGCGTGCAACCCCAACAATAAAATTTCTTTCTTCCAATCATTAAGCCCGAGCAAAACCCCTATATTGACATTGCGCATCTTTGCCTTTGCCCCACGCTCAGGCGCCTCTAACCTAAACCTGAAATCTTTCTTTGGGCCCGAAAGATGCATCTTATTGTACGCTTTCTCATCGTATGTTTCCTGGTAAATAGTAAGGCCGTCAACCCCTTCAGAAACTAACTCAGCGTATTCTTCCTGGGTGAGCGGATAGACCTCTATTGAGATAGAGCTGAAATATTTTCTTAGGACCCTAATAGAGCCCTTCAGATAGCCTACTGGACTCCTCTCCCTTGATTCTCCGGTAAGAATAAGTATGTGTTTTAATCCCGTAGATGAAATTAATTGCGCCTCTTTTTCCACTTCATCCAGAGTCAACTTTTTTCTTTCCACATCGTTTTTAATATTGAAGCCGCAATAGATACACTGATTATCGCAGTAATTAGATAGATACATCGGGGTATAAAGCTGTATGGTTTTTCCGAAATGTTTCAGGGTTAAGTTATGGGCCTTAACCGCCATCTCTTCCAGATTGCTTTCTGCCTCAATGGATAAAAGAAAGGAGAGTTTTTCTATCTCAGGATCACTGCTTAATTCCTTATATTTAACGTAAATATCATAAAAACTCATTCTTATCTTAAGAAACCTGTTAATGGCGATGATGGATTTGCGAAATCGTTTGCTTCTGGAATGCCGCTTAAGTAAGCAGCCCTTCCTGCGCAAACCGCAAGCCGGAAGGCCTTTGCAATATTCACCGGGTTATTGGAAATCGCAACTGCTGTGTTAATAAGCACCGCAGCGCACCCCATCTCCATACACTCGCAGGCATCAGAAGGCTTACCTATTCCTGCATCAACTATAACCGGAACTTTTAATTCTCTAACCATAATCCTGACGAGTTCCCTGGTTTTAACTCCCCTGTTTGAGCCGATAGGCGAGCCTAACGGCATAACTGCAGCTACTCCTGCCTCCTGCATTCTCCTGCCAAAAGATAAATCCGGGCTCATATAAGGCAAGACAACAAAACCCTCTTTTACTAAAATCTCTGCGGCTTTTAAGGTTTCCAGATTATCAGGCAACAGATATTTATTATCGGCGATAACTTCTATTTTTATCCAATTACCTGCCCCTGCGGCTTTTGCCAGCCGCGCTATCCTTACTGCCTCCTCGGCATTGCGCGCACCTGAAGTATTAATCATTATAGTGCATGCTTTTGGAATATAATCTAAAATATTTTCACTCTTTATACCGGTATCGACTCTCCTTAAGGCCACTGTAACTACTTCTGCCTCAGCTGCCATAAGCGCCTCTTTCATAATCTGGTAACTGGAAAATTTACCTGTGCCGATAAATAATCTGTTCTTAATCTTTTTCCCTGCGATTTCTAAAATGTCTTCCACATTAGCCTCCTTGCACAGAAGTGCACACCGGACTATCATATAAGTC
>CAKKQZ010000020.1:3303-20031 GCA_919902445.1 Omnitrophica bacterium GWA2_41_15
TTGCACAGAAGTGCACACCGGACTATCATATAAGTCAGGGTGTTTGCACAGAAGTGCACACCGGACTATCATATAAGTCAGGGTGCTTAAAATAATTGGCCCTTACGCCAGTACGTAAGGGCCAAAAAAATCTTTTTATATTTCCCTTCGCTGGCATTATCCAGATCAGGTTAATCGGGTCTCCCGCTATATCTATCAGGACTCTCAGGCCGCATCACGACCTCCCCATACCTATTCTTTACTCTACTATATCGCCTACAAGAGGCTCGACAATTACGCCTTCTTTTTTCAAAAAGGCAAGCCCTTTATCCAGATTCTGCTCTCCGCCTTCTAATTCTAAAACCAACTCTCCTGTAGTTTCCGTGACCTTTGCCCGGCGGATATTGGGCATAATGTCAAATTTTTTCGCCATCTGGAAGGTGAGGGGTTTTTTTACCGACTCATCAAAAAAGGTTAATTTTACTACGCGTTTTGCCATCCCTACTCTCTCTTTCTTATTTAATATCGCAATCTCTTTTTCTTAAACTGCAGAACTCCTGATAATCTATGAGTCTGGTAATTTTAGGGTGATCCGAACAAACTAAGCAATCGTTATCTTTAGGGACCTTTACCGTGCGGAATGTGGAATCCAGGGCATTAAAAATTAAAAGGCGTCCGCTCAGTAATTCACCGCTTCCCAAAATAAATTTCAAAACCTCATTTGCCTGTAATACCCCCAAGACCCCGGCCACTGCGCCCAGGATACCCCCCTCCTGACAGCTCGGCACTGCTCCCGGCGGAGGAGGTTCAGGAAATAAACAGCGATAACAAGGTCCCTCTCGCGGCAATATAGTCATAATCTGGCCGTCATAACGGAAAATACCCGCATGCACTAAGGGTTTTTTTGAAAGAACGCAGGCATCATTTACTAAGTAACGCGTGGGAAAATTATCCGAACCGTCTACTATTATATCATACTCACTTATTACATCCAAGATGTTTGTGGAATCCAGGCGAAGGGCATGAATTTCCACTTGCACATCCGGATTTAAGGCAGTCAGCCGCTTTTTTCCGGATTCGGTCTTAGGGATACCTATATCCTGCGTGGTATGTACGATCTGCCGCTGCAGATTATTCAGCTCAACCTTATCCGAATCCACCAGGCCAATCTTTCCTACGCCCGCTGCAGCCAGATAAAAACTGCAGGGTGCGCCCAGGCCGCCGGTTCCGATAATCAAAACTTTGGCCTTCAGGATCTTCTCCTGCCCTTTCCCACCGACATTAGGCAGGATTATCTGACGGGAATAACGCTCTACCTGGTCATCTCTTAATGGCATATTACTCTCCTTTTACATCTTTTTGGCTTAAAGCAGCAGTCAAACCGTATCTACCTTGGCAGGTACAGTCCCTGCTGCAATACTAATTGCATTATTAACCTCCTGCAATCGCCGGGATGATGGAAACCTCTGCTCCATCTGATAAAGGAGTTTCATCCTGTTTTAAAAAGCGGATATCCTCGTCATTGACATAAAAATTAATAAACCTGCGGATATTGCCCTGCTCATCCAGAAGCCGCTCCCTTATTCCGGGAAATTGTTTTTCCAAATCTAATATTAATTCTCTGATATTTGAGGCCTCTGCCTCTATCTCAGGCCTATTCTGGGTCATCTTCTGTAATGGCGCCGGGATTCTTACCTTTACTTTTGCCATAACTACACTCCTTTTTTAGGGACAGTCCCCTGCGGATGACAGTCCCTTTATATATAATACTCAATCACTTTATCATCGGCGATTTTTTGATTAGTGCCGTTTTTAATCTGCTCTTCAAAACTGGCTAGATTAGGACGGATTTTTAGCGGTTTAGGCAATGCCTTTATCACTGCCTCCTGCGTTTTTAATCCATTTCCGGTGATACAAAGCACGATAGACTCATCTTTGGGGATAATTTTATTCTCAATGAGCCTCTTGGCTACGGCCAGAGTAACCCCGCCGGCGGTCTCGGTAAAAATACCCTCTTCTTTCGCCAGTAATTTTATGGCCTCAACGATTTCAGCGTCTGTGGCCTCTTCTCCATATCCTCCGGATTTACGCACGGTATCAATAGCATAATAACCGTCAGCTGGATTTCCTATGGCCAGGGACTTAGCGATTGTTTTTGGCTTTACCGGCTTGATTATTTCGGTTTTTTCCTTAATCGCCGTAACTATCGGCGAACAACCATGCCCCTGGGCACAATAAACCTTGGTAGGCACGCTATCCACAAAACCTAACTTTTGTAATTCGTTAAAACTCTTCCAGATTTTCGTAATCAGCGAGCCGCCTGCGGAAGGCACGACAATATGAAGAGGCAATTTCCAATTTAACTGCTCGGCAATCTCATAGCCCATGGATTTGGAACCTTCGGCATAATAAGGCCTGATATTAATATTCACAAAAGCCCATTTATATTTGGAGGCGATCTCTGAACAGAGCCGGTTGACCTCGTCGTAATTTCCCTCTACAGCCACAAGGCAGGGGCTATAAATAAGCGAGGCCACTACCTTGCCTAATTCCAGGTCTGCGGGGATAAAGATGTATGATTTTAAGCCTACAGATGCTGCCTGAGCGGAGACAGAATTAGCCAAATTCCCCGTAGAGGCACAGGCAACAGTATCAAAGCCGAATTCACGGGCCTTGGAAATAGCCACTGAAACTACCCGGTCCTTAAATGAAAGTGTGGGATGGTTTACCGAGTCATCCTTGATGTAAAGCTCTTTTACGCCCAACTTTTTGGCTAAATTATTTGCCGGGATTAAAGGGGTAAATCCGGAATTCAGGCCCACGGTCGGATCATTATCCAAGGGCAAAAGTTCCTTATAGCGCCACATGGTTTTGGGGCGCCTAAGAATCACCTCTTTGGTTAAATCTTTTTTAATGCGGCCGTAATCGTAATTTACCTCTAAAGAGCCAAAACAGTATTCGCAGACAAATAAAACCTCTTTAGGATACTCTCTGCCGCATTCTCTGCATTTTAATCCTCTTACATAACTCATCCTTCACCTCTTAAATTTTCTTTTTTACGGTGACCTTATAAAATCCGTTCAATTTTTCTGTCTTTATAATCTCCTGCCCGTCAATTTGTAAACTCTTAGGCACATTATTTATGGGCTCACCCTCATCAAGGAGGATATCCAGCATATCCCCTACATTAAGATTTTCTAAAAACAGCTTTGCTTTAACATAATTCATCGGGCAGAGAGTTCCCTTTAAATCCAAAAGTATATTTTCTTTCTTTACTTCTGCAGTTTCCTCTTTTTTTTGTTTTGGAAAGTTTAATGAGGAATCCATGCTCTTATAAAGCTTATTTATCTCATCTAAAAACTCTTTTGCATAGTTGAGTTTTTCTTCTTTCTCTTTTTGGCTCAAACCTTCTTTCGCGCTCGCATAAACTTTTGCTAAATCAGAATATTTTTGCGGCGCTATATCCTCTTGCACAAATTTCTTAACAAAATCAACGCATGCGCTCTCGGGATCCTTTGGGTCAGACCCCTTTACCACTAAAAGTGCGCGGGCGCTTAAGAATAAGGCCTGTTTTATTTTGGCAATAGAATAATTATCCGCCTTAGCTTTATCAAGCGCTATTTTTGCATCCGTCAAATCCGCCTGAATCATATCCAAAACGCCTACCCCGCACTCACCCGGCCCAAGGCCGTCAAAGGAAAACTCTTCTTGCTTACCCCAATCAATATAGAAATCCTTATTTTCAGTATAACTGGGTATATATAAATACTTATCAGCTGTTTCCTTAGCCAGCGACTCACCCGACTTTTCTATAAATTCATAAATATCGGCGTTTTCATTTATCCGGCTATTTATTTTTTCGACAAAATCCTTAAGAAATAACGGAACATTCTTTGCCGGAATAAGAATTCCCGTATCCTTTGCCAGGCGTGTATTCTCTAATCCTGCCCTGCCTCCTAAAAGCAGTTTATAAAAAGGAACGGGCCGACCTAAGACTCTCCGGGCTATGCCGTGTAAAGAGATAAGCCCGAGAGGGTGCCGGCCGCAGGAATTAGGGCAACCGTTGATTCTTATATTTATTTTTTTAAATACTGCTTTGCCGATAAAATTCTCTTTTATTACCTTCTCAATTTCCTCAGTGAGCCCCGGGGAATTACAAAGCCCCAAATTGCAAGTCAAGGCGCCCTTGCAGCATACTACATCTAGGAGGGTTGAAGGATATAAAAAACAATTCAGTATTTTCTGAAGGGCTAAAAATAATTTATAAACATCAGCCTCTCTAATATTGCATAAAAAAATATTCTGATTGATGGACGTGCCGAATTCTATTTGCTTAAAATCTTTTTCCAGATCTGCCAAAGCTGCTAATTTATCTGCCGCAATATCGCCAGCAGGAATCCTCAACTCCGCAGTGACCAAGCCAATTTGCCTCTGCGGATAAATACTATATTTTAAGAAATCATTGTATTCCTTATCCTCAACCTGAGGAAATCCTTCTTTTTCGCTTTTAGGATAACTAAATTCTATTTTCCTTAAAACAATATGCTCATTCTCCTTTAATGCCTTTAACTCCTCTTCATATAAAGCCCGGAATTTATCAAAGCCGATATCCCCTATTAAAAATCTTAAACGGTTATGATGCTTATTCCTTCTGTCTCCGTTTTTATAATAGGTATTTTTTAGCGCTTCAACGCAATATCCTAATTCCTCTTCGGGAATAAAATCCTCCAGTAATCTTCCCAACCTGGATTCAGCACCCAGGCCTCCGCCCGCATATACTTTAAAACCTTTTTTCCCCTCTTTTACTTGCGCCAGCAATCCCACATCATTTGCCAGGCACCCTGCGCAATCGGCACTACATCCTGAAAATCCTACTTTAAATTTACGCGGCAAATTAAAACTCGTATCCCGGCTTAAGAGGTATTCGGTGAGGGCTATTGCATTAGCCCTCACATCAAAAACTTCTTCCTTGCAAACTCCTGAACGCACGCAGGCAGTGATATTCCTTACTGTATTGCTCCCGCCGCCGCGCGGAGAAAGGTTATAGACCTTTAAATACTCTATTACCTTAATAGTATCCTCTAATTTTACCTCGTGCAGCTGTATATCCTGACGGGTAGTCAGATGAGCTTTTCCATTACCGAATTTTTCCGCAGCATAGGCGATTGCCCTGAGCCCTTCGGTATCAACAACACCGGCAGGAATCCTTATGCGGCTCATAAAAACTTTTCCGCCGCGGTGGCTATAGTTACCCCATGGCACGCGCACCCCGGAAAAACGGGCATAGCTAGTCCTGCCCGCCAGATAATCATCCAGCGCTGCCCTATAATCTTTTATGCTATCTATTACTTCTTTGGGTAGTTTAAACATCTTATCTCCCTATTTAGGGACGTTTCTTAAGTTGAATATAAACTGTCCCCATTTAAGGGGACACCTTATAGCTGACTTGAGAAGCGTCCCTATGTTAGGCTTCAAAATATTGCAGCATGGAAAAATATCTTTCGCCCGTATCAGGCAAAACAGTCAGGATGGTTTTTCCTTTACCTAAGTCCCTGGCAACTTTTAATGCCGCCCACACAGCTGCTCCGCTTGAAATCCCCACAAAAAGGCCCTCTTCTTTTGCGATCCTGCGAGAGGTAGTAAAAGCATCATTATCATCTACCTGGATTATTTCATCTATAACCGACCGGTTAAGGACCTGCGGGACAAATCCTGCTCCAATACCTTGTATTTTATGCGGCCCGGGTTCCTTTCCCGATAATACCGCGCTATTTTTTGGTTCCACAGCAATTATCTTTATTTTAGAATTATGTTTTTTTAACACCTCTCCTACTCCGGTAATCGTGCCTCCTGTGCCAACACCCGCAACAAACGCATCTATGCTCCCTTTTGTTACCTGCATTATTTCTTTTGCGGTCTCCTGGCGGTGAATTTCCGGATTTGCAGGATTCGTAAACTGCTGCGGCATAAAACTGTTCGGCGTCTTTTTCAAAAGCTGCTCTGCCTTTTTTATTGCTCCCTGCATACCTTCTGTCCCCGGCGTAAGAATAATCTCTGCACCGTAGGATTTAAGGATATAAATCCTTTCCAGGCTCATTGTCTCAGGCATGGTCAAGATGCATTTATACCCCTTTACCGCGGCAATCATGGAAAGGCCTATACCGGTGTTACCGCTGGTCGGCTCAATTATAGTAGAACCCTTCTTTAAAAGCCCTCTTTTTTCCGCATCATCAATCATGGACAAACATATCCTGTCCTTTACGCTTCCTCCGGGATTAAACATTTCTACCTTAGCTAAAATTTGCGCCGAATCCTTATCCACTATCCTACCCAGCCGGACAATAGGTGTCTGCCCAATCAACTCCGCAACATTCTCAGCTATTCTGTCTGAAAAAGGCATACCCCCTCCCATATAATAAACAAACTCTAACCGGTCATTTGGATTCAAAATAATTTCTGGATACTTATTTTTTTCTATAATATTCTCATTTAATTCTACAGTTACTACCTCGGGCCTGATATTTTTAGCCTCCAAGAGTTTCAAAATACTTATACCGCTTTGAATATCTTCTTTCTTGCCGTTTAAAACAATAGTTATAGCCATTTAACTCCTTCCAATTAGGGACGTTTCTTAAGTCAGCTATAAGGTGTCCCCGGTATGGGGACACCTTATATTCAGTTTGAGAAACGTCCCTAAAGCTTTTAAGGTTTTATCTATATCCTGCGCGGTATGCGCGGTAGACAAAAAATTAGCCTCAAAACCTGACGGGGATAAATAAACCCCCTGTTCTAATAAGCCATGAAAAAACTTTTTAAGCAAACCTGTGTCCTGATTTCTGGCTGTATTATAATCTATTACATCCCTATTAGCAAAGAATACACTGAACATAGAGCCTACACGGTTGACTCTTAATTTAATACTGCTGCCTGCGGAAATATCCTTTATTCCCTCGCAAAGCCTGCGCGTCAATTCTGTCAATCTCCTGTAAGGATCCTGAGCGGAAAGAATCTTTAAGGTTGCAAGGCCAGCGTTTACTGAAAGCGGGTTTCCTGAAAATGTCCCTGCCTGATAAACAGGGCCGAGCGGTGCCAACATATCCATAATTTTTTTTCTCCCGCCAAAAGCCCCTATCGGTAATCCCCCGCCTATGATTTTTCCTAAACATGTTAAGTCCGGCTTAACATTAAATACTTTTTGCGCTCCTCCGAAGGTAAGCCTGAAGCCGGTTACCACTTCATCAAAAATCAAAACAATTTTATGCTTATCGGCAATCTTTCTTAGCCCCTGCAAAAAACCCTCTTCCGGCAAAACTACTCCCATATTTCCGGCAACCGGCTCAACAATTATTGCCGCGATATTATTTTTATGCCTCTTAACTAACCCCTGAACTATTTTTAGGTTATTATAAGGAGCGGTTAGCGTATCTTTTTTGAATTCCTCCGGTACTCCCGGACAATCTAAAAGATAATCCGCATGCCCGTGATAAGAACCTTCAAACTTTACTACCTTATTCTTTTTTGTAAAAGCGCGCGCTAATCTTATTGCGCTCATAACTGCTTCGGTGCCGGAATTTACCAACCTTATCCTTTCGATTGAAGGTATGGCTTTTATAATAATTTTCGCTAATTCCGTTTCTGCTTTTGTGGATGCTCCGAAACTGGCGCCATTATCTATGGCTTTCTTTAGCGCGCCTATAACCTTCGGATGGCTATGCCCTAGGATCAAAACCCCCCAGCTGAGGTTATAATCTATAAAACTTCTGCCGTTTTCGCTGTAAATCTTTGCCCCCTTCCCTGACTTTATAAAAATAGGAGTGCCTCCTACGCTGCGAAATGACCTTACCGGGCTATTTACCCCTCCGGCAATATATTTTTTTGCTTCTGCAAATAATTGTTTATTTATTGCCTTAACCATTTAGCTACCTCTTTTGCATGGTATGTAATAATCAAATCTGCTCCAGCCCTTTTAATCGCGGTCAAAATCTCTAAAATTATATCCCGCTCATTAACAATGCCTTTTTTTGCGCCTTCTTTAACCAGCGAATATTCGCCGCTTACGTTAAAGGCTGCTAAAGGGATATTAAAATTTTGCTTTACCCTGCTTATAATATCCAGATACGCCAATGCCGGCTTAACCATTACTATATCCGCGCCTTCTTTAATATCCTGCCCCACTTCAAGCAACGCCTCGTCGGTATTTCTATAATCCATCTGGTAAGTTTTTCTATCTCCGAATTCTGGCCTTGAGCCTAACGCCTCCCTAAAAGGCCCGTAAAAGCTCGAAGCGTATTTCGCAGAATAACCTAATATCTTCGTGCAGGAAAATCCGTTCATATCTAAAATGTCCCTGATTGCCTTTACCTGTCCGTCCATCATTGCTGACGGCGCCACAAAATCCGCCCCTGCCTTAGCATGCGAAAGCGCAATCTTAGCTAAGATTTCTAAAGTATAATCATTATCTATAATAAATTTATCCGGCGGCCGGCGGCCGGCGGCCGGCGACACAACTATACCGCAATGGCCGTGCGTAGTATATCCGCAAAGACAAACATCAGTGATAACTGCAATATCTCCTATGTCTTTCTTTATTTGCGTAACTGCCTTCTGCACAATACCGTCTTTGCGGTAAGCAGGCGTTGCCCGGGAATCTTTATCCTTGGAAACTCCGAAAATAAGGACCGTTTTTATACCGAGATTTTTTGCTTCCTTTACATCCTTTATTAAATTATCGATGGAGAGGCGATATATACCGGGCAATGAATCTATCCGCTCTTTTGTATTTTTGCCTTCGCATACAAAATAGGGCATAATCAGGCCGCTTACGGCAAGTCCGGTTTCGCTAACCAGATCCCTTACTCCAGCATTTTTTCTTAAGTGTCTTAACCTGACAAATGGCATTTCTTCGCCTCATTTAAAGTAACTTCTCCGATACAGCTCACCTTTACTTTTTTCGGGACCTTGCCGTATCTTTTAACGAAACTACGCACACCTGAGGGGCTGGTAAACATGATCTCATGAAAGAAACTTAAATCTAAATCCGGCAGATCTTTTGCTATGACATTTTTATAGGCAACACTAGCCGTGACTTGCGCGCCTAAGCCTTTAAGCGCCTTAGTTAAACCTTTATCGGCAATATCAGAACGCGGGAAAAAGACCCTTATATTTCTCAGGTTTATCTTTTTAAACTCACTGAGCAACCCTTTAGAAGATTCTAATTTAGGGATTAAATCCGCGTTCACTCCATAGGAGCGCAAATGGTTATTCGTAGATTCTCCTATTACCGCTATATTTATATCCCTCAAAACACGCGAATCATAACCGATTGAATTTAATCTTTTAAAAAAATACTCAACCGCGTAACGACTGGTAAAGATTACCCAGTCAAAATCCCGTATATTCTTTAAATGATTATCCAGCTCTTTATAATCCGCAATTGGCTCTATTTTAATCAAGGGCAGATGAAAATATAAGCCGTCTAGAAAAAATCTTTCCTTAGATAAACCGGTAAACAAAACCCTCTTTGTTTTTCTTAGCCAATTGAATTCTTTTTCTAAAGTAGCTGCTTTGCCGACAATAAGGATAGCCGGGGCAATTATACCCGCTCTTTTTATAACCCCGCATATATTCCCCAAATTCCCCTTAGCAACCTTCTGATTTATTTTACCTGCGTTAGATATAGCGACCACCGCAGTACCCTTAGGCTTACCTTCGCTTATTAATTTTTCTGAAATCCCGGAAAAATTCTCAACTGCCATATAGAAAACAATTGTTCCTGCGCTTACCAGCCCTTTATAGTCAATGGAGCTTTCTTTCTTATTTATATCTTCATGCCCGGTTACAAAAATAACATTTGAAGCAAATCTCCTATCGGTTAATGGAATACCGCTGAATGCTGAAGCGGAAGATGCCGCAGTAACCCCCGGCACGATTTCATAATCTATTTTATTCCTATTCAATGCCTCCAGCTCCTGAGAAATCCTGCTGAATATAGCCGGGTCCCCGTTTTTGAGCCGCAAAACACGCTTTCCCTCTTTTGCCTCCCTGACAATCAAAGCGTTTATTTTATCCTGGCCGTTGCTGAAACCGTCGGAGTATCTTTTTTTACCCAATGTATCGCAGCAGATTAATTCTGCGCCCTCTTTTGCCTCCTCCAAAAGACGTATATCTAAAAGATAATCGTAGATTACCGTATCCGCCTGGCGCAATATTTCACGGCCTCTCACCGTGATTAATCCGGCATCTCCTGGGCCTGCGCCCACAAAATAGACTTTCTTTATGCTCATATTTTAACCGTTTCTCTTGAATCTATTTTTGATAAAAATTTAATTAACTGCAGATCGCTGCTTCTTGCAACAACCGCTAATGACCCCTGCAAAGGATGCGGCTTTAAGATTTCTAGAGGAATTCTTTCGGTAATCATGTTTTCAAGCCCAAGGCGCATTAATGCGCAGATAGCAACAACAATAGCGTCAAAATCTGACTCTTTGAGCTTCTTTAACCGCTCTTGAATATTCCCCCGTATATCCGTAACCTTCAAATCAGGCCTGAAATTCTTTAGTTGCGCCTTTCTTCTTGCGCTGCTTGCCCCTATCCTGGCTCCGGCCGGAAGTTCCTTGAGTTTTAAGTTATTCTTTGAAACTAAGCAATCATACGGCTCCAGCGGCTTTGTTATCGCGGCAATAATCAGCCCTTCCCTGATTTCATCAGGCAAGTCCTTAGCACTATGGACCGCAAAGTCAATTTTTCCCCGCAATAACGCATCATCAATCTCGCGCGTAAAAAAATCAGTTCCTTCAATATCGGAAATCGGAGTTACTTTATCTTTATCGCCGAAAGTATCTATAGTAACAACCTCAAGCCTAAGGTCTGCATCAAATTCTCTTAATAAACCCAAAACCTCCTCAACCTGCTTTAAGGCTAAAGGGCTTGAGCGCGTTCCAACTCTAAAAATCCTGTTGAATTGCATAAATTATCAACCTCTTCTTCTATTATTCTTAGCGCCTTCCTGACCTCCGGTTCCTTCCCGATAGAATCCTCTTCAATTATGAAATTTAAATCATCAAGGCAATAAAGTTCTACGCCCTCAATATCTTTTACCCGCGGGTCTATATCCCTCGGCACTGCCAGGTCCACGATTAATAACGGCTTGCGTAATATGTTTAATAAATCTTCCTTTTTTAAGATAAAGTGCGGGCTTGAGGTTGTGCTGATAATAATATCCGCCTCCTGCAATTTTTCCTTCAGTAGTTCGAATTTTATCGCAAACGCCCCTGCCCCTTCAGCCAGCTCTTTTGCTTTTTCAAAGGTGCGGTTTGAAACAAAAATCATTGAGGCCTTCTGGTCTTTTAGCTGCGCTATAAGCAGCTCAGAGACCTTACCTACTCCGATAATCAATATTTTCTTACCCTCGAGGCAATCTACCTTATCTTTAATTAAATTTACGGCTACAGCACCGATGGAAGCATCTCCTTTGCCTATCCCTGTCTCCTTCCTAACCTTTTCGCTCGTCTTTAGAGCGCGATCAAATAAATCGCGCAGGATATTATCCAAACAGCCGGCTTTTTTTGCCTCATCAAAAGCAAAAATTACCTGCTCTAAAATCTGGTATTCTCCTATTATCCGAGAATCAAGCCCTGCGGCAACAGTAAATAAATGCGAAACTGCTTCCTTACCTATATATGTATATAGATGCGGCTCGAGCGTACTTAAATCTATCTCCTTGTAATTTGCAAGAAAACTCTTTAACGACCCTTTACACCAATCCGCATCCGAAACGTTTGCGTAAACTTCAACCCTGTTGCAGGTAGAAAGAATAATGGCGGCATTAATCCCTGCCTGTTCGGATAAACAGGTGAGCGCTTTTTTCAGCGCCTTTTTAGAAAAGAAAAGCTTCTCTCTTATCTCAATTGAGGCATATTTATGATTTGTGCCTACAGCAATCAAACTCATCCTATCCTTACTTCCTCTTCTGCGATTTTTCCTTCTTTAATATTAAAAGACCTTATTACGGGTTTGTTTTTATCCTTAAGCGTGATGATAACATAGGAAACGTCGGAATAAAAAGCAAGCCTTAAATCATGTTCCGATGGATACGCCTCGCTTGCCACATGCGAATGGTAAATCCCGATCATCTCTAACCCTGAATTCCTTATCTCTTTTGTGAGCTTTAACTGCTCTTTAGGGTCCATTAAAAAACTCTCGGGGCTTTTATCAACATTTATGGCCAGGTAAACCTTGGCGACATTTTCGTCTTTTCCGGCTAATAAACCACAGGCCTCATTAGGAAATTCCTGCTTGCAGTGCCCGACTATCTGCTCAAAAAAATCTTTTTTTATCCTTAGCATAGATTATGGCCTTTTTACGAATATAAATAATAACAAATAAGAGATAATCAGAGAAATCATCGGAGTGATTATCCAGATTAAAAATGTCTTTCTGGTTATGTGATGGTCAATCGTACATTTATGGCCATTCTTCAGGCAGCTGATTGCAAAAATAGAGAATAAGTTTAACTGAACGAGTGACTGGGGTATCCCTAAAATTGAAGCGACTATCAGAAGCGTTGCCGTGACAAATAAAACCAACGTACTCGAAATCAACCCCAGCGGCACAATCTCTTTTCCCGCTGTTTCAAGCGTTCCCTTACCTAAAATCAAAGCGCCAACTCCAAATAACGGCGCAATCAGGAGCAAACCAGGGATGATATTTATAATCCCAGCTCCAAACAACGGGCCTACGGCATTAGCCACATTATTTGTCCCGATTGCAAAAGCCACATAGCAACTGGCAACCAGCGCAGATAGCTTTAATTTTCTTTCATTAGCGAATATCTTTTGGTAAATATGCAGGTTATCGTGCTCAGGAGGATAAATCTGCTTATACAAAAGTAGCGTCAGAACATACGAAAGCGCCGGCAGAATCACCCACATCGGGAGTATTTTAAAAAGAAGCATTTTCCAATAAAGGTGCTTAAAATATAAACCTGCTCCAACTATTGAGCTAACCGTAACCTGGCTTGTTGATTGGGGAATCTTCAAAATGTTCGCTAAAAAAAGGCTTAAGGCTGCAGCAGAAAGGATTGTCAATGCAACGTCAAAGTTTATTAATTCTTGCGGCAATAAGTTTTTGCCTAAGGTAATGGCAACATTCCTACCCAAAAAAAGAGCCCCTAAAATCACAAAGATGCCGAACAGTATCAGCGCACGCTTCTTTTTTATCAGTCTGCCTCCATACGTGGCGGCAAAAGAAGGCGCAATTCCGCTTGCGCCCATATTAATGGCAAAAAAAGTCACTACGAGTATTAAGAGAATATCTTTAATCAAAATGTGCTCCTTAAATTCCTTCTCCGCTGCTAATCAAAGGACGGGTATGAATTCCGCACTCACCGCCGCACTTGCTTGTTCCGATCCAGCGGCCTGCGCGTTCATTATCCTCATTAGTAATCCTGGTGCAGGGAGCGCAGCCTAAAGAACGATAACCTTCTGCATAGAGCTGATTTACCGGAACCTGATAAAGTGCCAGATACTGCCAAACCTCGCGCTCCTTCCAGATAAGGATAGGGTTCAACTTAATCAGGCCCTTATCCCGCTCCTCAACTTCCTTATAATCCGTGCGCGTCCTTCCTTCTGTGCAGCGTAAGCCCGTAACCCAGCATTTAACGTTCATTTCTTTTATTGCCTGCCTGGTGGGCGCGACTTTTAAAAGGTCGCAGCATTTGTCAGGGTCGGTTTCGTAAAGTTTATCCGGTATCTGTATATCGCTTTTAAAGACCTTTAATTCAGGATACTTTGCTACGGTTTTATTCATAAACTCAATTGTCTCTTTCGGCTTAAAACGCGTGGTAACAATAAACCCGCGTATCTTAGGGCTTAATTTTTTCGCCAGATCCCAAACAGCGACAGAATCTTTCCCTAAACTGTTAGCCACAACCAGGCCATCTCCAAACTTTTTATAGGCCTCTTCAATTAACGCAAGAGACCTGTCAACTTTTTCCTTGAAATTTAATTTCTCAACCAGCTCCTTTAAATCATCCTTGTTGTCCAGCAAACTCATTTACAACCTCCTTTTGGCCTTACTAAGCGGGACAGACTCCTAATCATCGGCGGAACACTTTCCATTGTCCTAAACGGGACAGTCTCGTGATGAGCCATATCTAATAGCTTTGACCGAGGCTGTCCCGTAACTGTTTCGGAAAATGTCCCGTAACTGTTTACGGGGACAGTCCCTGTATGCAGTGCTTATCTAGTTTAGGGGACAGTCTCTACTTCAGAGTTAAATTTGATAAACTGTTGTCTCTTTTTGTTTTCTAGCCCTGTTCGCTAAATCTTCAAATGTAATATTGTCAATGATACTAGAAGTACACTCTGTCACATCCTGCCAAACTGATCTGAAAATACATTTGTATAAATCCTTGCAACCGGTATATTTCTTTTCTACGCACCCTATCGGCTCAATCGGCCCGTCAATAAAACGGATCACCTCTCCTAACTTTATCTGCGAAGGCGCTTTTGCTAAAAGATAGCCGCCGATTTTTCCTCTTCTGCTTTCTACAAATCCGCCTCTTTTTAATTCAAGGAGCACCTGTTCCAAGAATTTAATCGGCGTGTCGGTACTTTTTGCAAGGTCATGAATAGTCACTACGCCGTTACCGTAGTATATAGCTAAATCCAAAACAGCTTTTAGAGCGTAATCTCCTTTATAGGTTATGTGCATTATTTGCCTCAAGTATTTAGTATCAGGAGTGATATACTATTATCTCTACTAACATAGTAGAGTATAATGTAAAAATAAAAATTGTCAAGTATTTTTTTATTACACCCTGTAGCTTTCAACTTTTTTATCTTCGAGCGCAGGGGCTTTGAAGACTTTATCTTCCTGAGTATTTTTTTTATAAACTATATCCGCGCTGTCATTGCCGTTGAGGTCGCAGTAACGCGAGGCTATACCGCAGGAAACCCTTAGCAGTTCATCGTCAAACTCACCCCTCCCGAGCGCAGTGGGCCCGGCTATATTTTGAGGCATGAAAATATAATCCTCATCCTTTACTAAATCAAGCAGGCGTTTATTTTCAGATTCATTCCTTCCTACAACAAGCTTTGCCCTTTGCGTCAAGCGAAAATGCCTGCCTATCTTTAATAACTGAACTTCCTTAAGATTAAATTCGCCATGATTAATAAGGTCCTTCAGTTTTCGGCTAAATTCCGGGTCAGTTAAAAGGCACCCGCCGCTTGGGCAGGGATAATCATTTATACCCAGTTCTTTTGCCAGATCAAACTGCTGCCGCCTACCTCTTCCGTTTATCGCCAATAATTTTTCTCTGTCAATCCAGCCTTTTTGCTCCGGAATTGTCGGCTCAAGGACTTTTGCCGATAACGGCCGCACTACAAACCCTTCTAACTCTGATTCTTTTTCAATAAGCCGCATAGTATTTAATTTCTGGGACATCGGGCGCTGGCCCAGGACTTCACCGGTAATTACAAATGAAGCGCCCTCTTTCTCCATGAATTCCTTTGCCTTTTTAAATAAAAGTATCCTGCAGTCAATGCAAGGGTTCATATTGGAGCCGTATCCGTACTTTGGCTTCCTGACAATTTCAAGGAATTCTTCTGCCACATTTAAACTGATTAATTTAATACTCAAATCTTTAGCTGTTGAATTTACCCCGTGAAAACAACCGGAAGAAGAACGGTGGTTGCACAGGCAAAAAGCGCTCACGGTATTTAGAGCGACTAAGTCAATGCCTAAATCCTTGGTAATTTTTGTAGCCAGGGTGCTATCCAGGCCCCCGGACATGAGAGAAATCGCTTTCATGGCAATAATTATGGAGCCCCACGGCTTTACAGCCATGGTTCCTCTATTTACCCACCTACGCTGCGCTTCCGCCTCCGCGATTAAATCGCTTCGGCGGATGCGCCGAAGCATGTTTTACGTAGGTGCATCGGCGGGTCCGCCTTCCAGGCTTACTGGCGACATCCACCGTAGCGCAGATTTCTTGCATTCATCCCCGTGTTTACACGCGGGGTTTTTCCACCTACGCTCTTTCAGAGCTACGGTGGATCCACCGAAGCACGAAGTGCGTAGGTGGACTGCGCGAAGACGGATAAAGGTAAGTTTTTACTTAGTCAAGCGCACATAAATCGCAGAGGCGAGTTCCTTATCAATGGCAAACTGCGATTGGCCTAAAGAAATTACATAGGAAGGGAATTTCTGCTGCAAACTTATGGACATTCCGGGAAGAACCCCCACACTGATCAACTTCTGCATCTGGTCTTTATCTTTGGCCTGTAAATATGCGACATGGCCCTTATCCTTTACATCAAGCGCAGTTAAAGAAGAAATGACCTTTAGTAATCTTTTATCTTTTTTCTCGGAACAGCATTTTCCCGCAGGAATTGCCTTTCCGTGAGGGCAGATGCGCGGATGGCCTAATATGCTGCAAACCTTATCTTCCAGTCCTTCATGAAGCAGATGCTCAAACTTGCAACTGACCTCATCAATAATCTTTTTCTTTATATCAAAAACATCCGTCAGCAGCCTTTCGGCAAGCCGATGCCTGCGCACGCATCCCATAGCGCGAGATGTACCTTTTTCAAGTAAATGTATGTGGTCTGTGTCTTTTCGGATGTATCCGAGTTTTACCAATTCATCAATAGCCGGATCATCCCTACTTGCCCCTAACTCAAGAGGCTTCTTGCCTTGCTCTTCAGTATTAATCCAGAGTGCTTCCAGTATTTCTTCTGCACGTTCGGA
>CAKKQZ010000021.1 GCA_919902445.1 Omnitrophica bacterium GWA2_41_15
AAATACGAAAAATTATGGAATATTTTATTTTCTAAACGATTTATTTTCTTCCTAGCTATCTTCACTTTAATCATTATGAAGATACTGTTTTTAGATTACCAGAAAAACGAGTATGCCAGGTACATTAAAAATTCCCGCTACTGGCCTGATGCTACTAAGGCATGGGCTTGGCTTAACGATAACACTAAAGGCAATAATATTGCCTATGTCGGCAGGCCTGTGCCATTCCCGCTCTACGGGACTAATTTTAAGAATAATGTCTATTACGTTTCTATAAATTCTCAAGACCCGATACAGTTACATTATTTAAAACATTCTAGGTATCGCTGGGATAGCGCTGAGAATATGCATAACAGTTTTGAGGATAAGGGTAATTACCGGGGGAATGCAGATTATTCAGCGTGGACTAAGAATCTTGACAGGCGTAAAACCGATTTCTTGTTTATTTATTCCCTGCACCATACCAGAGAGATAATATTTCCGGTTGAGGAAAAATGGGCTGAGGAAAATCCGGATAGATTTAAACCCGTATTTAATAATGAAACTGTTAGGATATACCGGTTAAACTAATGAAAGTAGCTATTGTTATCCCTGCGCATAACGAAGAGGGTATAATCGCTAAAACCATCAAAGCGATAGAGGGGCAGGTTACTGTTGATTATGAAATCGTGGTTGTAAATGATCATTCTACCGATAATACCTATGAAGTAGTAAAAAGCCTGTCAAAAGAATTTACTAACATAGGGTTGGTTGATAATGATTGGGATAAGGGATTTGCCAACGCATTGGCCAAGGGTTTTTCAGTATCGAATTGCGAGTTTGCGATACCGGTTATGGCTGATTTATGCGATGACCCGCGCACAATTAATGAAATGTATGCAAAGGCATCCGAGGGTTATGATATTGTATGCGGCTCGCGGTATATGAGGGGAGGCACAAAATTAGGCGGCCCTCCTATTCAGGCTTTTTTTTCGCGTTTTGTCGGGCGTTCGCTTAAATACCTTATCAGAAATCCTACCTCCGATATTTCTAATTCATTTAAATGCTACCGAAAGGCTATCCTCGATTCGATAAAATTTGAAAGCAAAGGTTTTGAGATTTCAATGGAGATCCCCCTTAAGGCATATTTTGCAGGGTGTTCTGTTACAGAAGTCCCGACTGTATGGAAAGGCAGAGAGATAGGCAAATCAAAGTTTTATATATTTAAAGTCGCGCCTGATTATATAAAATTGTACCTTTGGGCGATATTTGGAAGAAAAGGAACCAAGCTGTGCCTAAGATAGTTTTAATTCAGCCGAATATCGGAGATTGGGATGATTTGCGTTCCCATCCTTCCTTACCACTATCTTTACTCTCTGCTTCAAGGATGGTAGCGAAAGAATTCGATATAGTATTGATAGATACGCGCGTTGAAAAGGACTGGAAAGTAAGGCTAAAGCGAGAACTGGAAGAAAATCCCCTCTGCGTAGGAGTAACTTCAATGACAGGCCGCCAGATAGGTTTCGCGCTGGAAATTT
>CAKKQZ010000022.1 GCA_919902445.1 Omnitrophica bacterium GWA2_41_15
TATAAAACACTTTCCTAACCACTGAAAATCGCACCTTAAGGTTATCGCCGAAGGCTATTTTCTTGGAGAATTTATTATTTTCTTCCTTCTTCATCTTTAAGCACGCGTTTTAAAATCTTCCCAATAGTATTTTTGGGTAAAAATTCCCTGAATTCTATATATTTTGGAATTTTATATGAAGCCAGCCGCTCTCTTAAATATTGGATAATTTCATGTTCGGTAGCGGATTCCATTTCCTTTAATACCACGTATCCTTTGGGCACTTCTCCTTTATGCGTATCGGTAATTCCTATAACCGCTGCCTCCTTTATCTTAGGATTCTGGTAAAGCACCTCCTCTATCTCTCGCGGATAGACATTTAAGCCGCGCACATTAACCATCTCTTTTTTTCTGCCTACGATATAAACATACCCGTCAGGCTCAATCTTTGCCATGTCTCCGGTATAAAGCCATCCGTCTTTCAATACCTCTTCTGTCTCCTCTGCATGTTTATAATACCCCTGCATAACATTCGGCCCTTTAACCAGCAGTTCTCCGATTTCTCCCGCGGCAAGCGCCTCGTTTTTCTCATTTACTATTTTTAATTCAATAGTTCCGGAAAGAGGAAGGCCGATAGAACCGGGTTTCCTTGCGCCGTTTAGAGGGTTTAAGGTAACTACAGGAGATGCCTCAGTCAACCCGTAACCCTCTATCAGGGGAACGCGAAATCTTTTTTCGAACCTCCTGAAGGTATCTGCTGGAAGTGCTGCGGCTCCCGATATACATAATTTTACCGGGTTAAATAATTTAATCAAAGGCGTTTCGAATACTTTAGGCAGTTTAATATCTTTTAGGATATTATAGATTGAAGGGATCCCTACGAATACACTTACCCTGTTTTTCTTTATTGCCCTTATTACGCGTTTAAAAGGCCTCAAGGATTTCATGATTACTATTTTTGCGCCGATAAATAGCGGAAGGTTCATGCAGACAGTGGCGGCAAAGGAATGAAACAGCGGTAGTATGCAGATAAAGGAGTGTTTTTGCGTCCCCTTTATCGCAAGGGATGAATCAGAGGCATTAGAAATTAAGTTGTAGTGCGAAAGCATCGCCCCCTTAGGAAAACCGGTTGTCCCTGAAGTGTATAAAATTACGGCTAAATCATTAGGGTCACTTGAAATTCTATTGAGGTTTTCAATATTCATTTCCTTGAGAGAGTTAAAATCAACTATTCCTTCTCTTGAAGCAGTTGTGCTGATAATATGTTTCAAGCTCTCAACCCTAAGCCGTAGTTCTTCCGCCATATCCACAAAGGCGCGCGAAGTGATAATACCTACTGCCCCGCTATCTTGGAGGATGTATTTTGCCTCTTCTATCTTGAACATATAATTAACCGGCACGGCAATCGCTCCTGCCTTAAGTATTGAATAATAACTAATCACAAATTCAGGGCAGTTATCCAGGAATATCGCGACCCTGTTTTCTTTTTGAATCCCTAGTTTTAAGAGCCCGGCTGCTATCTGGACGGTTAGATCATCGAGGATTTTATAGGATATTTTTTTCTGGCCGAAGACAATGGCTGTGCGATTAGGGTATTTTTGCGCGCTAGCGCTTAATAATTCGCCTAAATTCTTAGGAATCATCTTTCTTTAATGCGGGTTTTATGTGTATGCCTGCAAATCTTTCTGAACCGTAGGACTCCTGGATCCACCCGTTAGATAAACCGTATTTTTCCATTATTTCCCCTGCCCCTTCGTATTCTTTCATAAAAAGGCGCCGGGAGATATCTTTAAATTCAGAGGCCTTATAGTAAGGTAGATACTGGCTCATTAAGCTTATATAGGTATCAGGTGAGACCTCTTCGGCTATGAACTTCATGATTTTTTCAGTGCCTGAAGTATTATTCGGCAAAACAAGGTGCCTTATAACCAACCCGCTTCTTATTATACCTTCATTATCTATTCTTGCAATACCAACCTGCCTATGCATTTCTTTTACTGAATTCCGATTGTATTTCGGATAGTCAGGCGCACAGGAGTATTTAACGGATATCTCTTCATCTGCGTAACGCATATCAGGCAGGTAGATGTCAACAATACCATCCAAGAGTTTGATGATCTCCGGCAATTCATATCCACCGGTATTGTAAACAAGCGGGATCTTAAGGCCTTTGGAAATGGCTATTTTCAGCGCTTTTAATATCTGCGGCATTACATGTGTAGGCGTAACAAGGTTAATATTATGGCATCCGAGTTTTTGAAGCTCAAGCATAAATCCCGCTAATTCCTCAAACTCTACCTCTTTTCCCTGCCCTAACTGGCTGAATTCGTAATTCTGGCAATAGACGCAGCCCATATTGCAGTTAGTAAAGAAGATTGTTCCCGAGCCGCTTGTGCCTGAAATGGGCGGTTCTTCTCCCTGGTGCGCCAAAAAAGAGCAGACCATTGGCTTAAGGCCTGTTTTACAGAAGCCGCGCTTATTTTTTAAACGGTTTACTTTGCATTCACGCGGGCAAATCTGGCAGCATTCAAGCATATTATATGCCTGCTCTATGGATTTATCTAATTGTCCGTTTTGGTATGAATTTAAGTATGCGGGGTAACCCATATTTGTTACTGGCTTGAAGCAATCTCCTCTTTAACTTTTTGTATTCTCAAGTCTAAGTCAGGATGTGAACTCAAAAAATGGATCTTTAAATTCGGCCCTCTCTTAGATTCCTCTTCTTTTAGCTTCTCAAAAAAACCAATCATGCCATAAGGGCTGTATCCTCCATTTTTTGAATACCTTACCGCAAGCCTATCAGCCAGAAGTTCATCCTTCCTACTGTAACCCAGGCTCCCGATATTAAAAATTATATCCGTTGCTTGGGCAACCGACTGTTGCCCGCTTACCCCTAAGGCAATGCCCATAATTATCTCATAACCCATAACTGCCTGTAGTTTTTTGACGCTATGCCTTGCAGCAATATGGCCTACTTCATGAGCCAATACGCATGAGAGTTCGTCATCGGTTGCCATGTCCATAAGCCCGGTATTAACATAAACATACCCTCCCGGGATTGAAAAGGCGTTAAGTTCTTTATCCTTTATAATTTTAAAGGTATAAATTAGATCCTGCCTATCTGATGCGGCGGCTATTCTTTTTGCTATTTTTCCAAGCCGGAGTTGCATTTCTTGGTCTTGCATTATTCGCATCTTCTTTTGTATCTCTAAATCCATATCGCGGCCTAGCGCTATCTCGTTTTGCGTGCCTATAAAATAAGTTTCTCTTCTTTGGGTTGCAGGGTTATAAATGGTAGTGCAGCCACTTAATAGGAAAACGATGGAAGCGGCGCTAAATATTTTTAATCTGCGCAGCATAAATACCCCTTATTTTATTAAATATTGAAATATGTTCTTCGCTTCCATAATCCGGATATGTCCAGGGCCAGGGTTTATAGGATTTGCCTTCAAACACAAGGGTTACCTCGGCAAATATGCCCTTTCCTAAATATATGCGGTGACAGTAGTCTTTTGTTGAGGCGAGTATGAGCTTTGCCAGGCCGATATAACCCGGGTCAATATTAATAGAGCGCTTATTGCCTTTCGAAAGCTTCCTTTCAATTTTATTGGAAAAAACTTTTATTTTTGAAAGTTCTTCGGGGCTGATTAATTTCTTAAAACTTACAAAAACCTTTCTTAGTCCTTGGCCGAATTCCTTCTCGTAATAGCGAGTGTAGTTAAAGTCAAATACAGGGCTTACGAAATCAATTGCCCCGAAATGTTTGTCCAAAAGTTTTTTAGTTAAATTTAGCGAATCCTGTTCTTTAAAAATAAAACCAAAAATAAGTTTGACGGGGTTAGGTTTTAATGTTCTTTCCATCTTGTTTGTTTGGGCACTACGCCCTTTTAAAGGACGGGGGATTTTTTGAGGGCAGGAACTGGCTTAGATATTCGGATATTTTCTTACGCTGGCCTTCTTTGATATGGTTAAAGAATATGGCGATATTAAATCCTCCACCAAGTTCATCTTCACTGCGTACTATCACGCCGTTACACTCCACATTGTAATTCTTGTTTCCGGAGCTTGTCGTAATAGGCAGGGCTAATTTTACCAGCACCTTTGTAAAAGGCGGAACGTATTTGGTTATGCGGCAGTAGGCGCCTAAACACGATACATTCATAGTAGAAGTGGCAAAATCATAACCGTTTGCCGCTACTTTTAAAGGCAGCTCTAAATCTATGCGCGGATGTTTTCTTCTTTCGGAGCCTCGCTTCTTCATTATTTCTTTTCTTCCTTAAATTTCGCTAAAAATCCACGCCAGCATTTCTTGCTGCAATAGAATTTTCCATCACGGTAATAGCGTTTTAATTTCTTTATCGGTTTATTGCAGCTTAAACAATTTTCCTGTTTTTCTTCTTTGGGTTTGCTCTCAAGCGTAGTTACTGTTGCTGATTGTTGCTCTGCCATATTAAATTTTTCCTTTCTTAAGATTGACTAAAGTTTTGTGTTTAAATAATTCGAAAGAACCGCTCTTTCTTCATGCGGCAATTCTACAAACTCAAGGCCCATTACGTTTCTGTAAGAATGCGGTATTGGTTGTGCCCATGCAATCTTTCCGATGGCTTTTAATACTTTCGACAGGATGTTAACCTCAAGCATTACAGGAGTTTGCAGAGGGATAAAACCGTTGCTAGTGAAACTTATACCCCCTAAACTGATATCATTGCTTATTGTGTTGTCAAATTGAGGCTGCCCCCTTATTTGATAACGTACCGGAGTGCGAAGGCCAAACCTCGTGAAATTTCTCTTCTCTTTAAAATTCGATAGCATAACTTACGCCTTTTAGAAGAGGAAGCCGTGGCCTGACAACCTCTTATAGGAAAATATAACATATATTTCTAAATATGTCAATCCTTTACAAACCAAGTATTTTTGATATAATAAACCTCTCCCGCTGTTACTCTGGAAAAACAAGAAGCGGGATTAATTCGCCCAAACAACTTACGTTCACTAACGTTCCGTAAGTTGTGGGCTCATTAAGGGGATGAGCTTTATGTATTGCCAGTATTACGGATTAAAAGAAAGGCCTTTCAATGTAACAAGCGACCCTGCTTTTTTTTTCTTAAGCAGGAAGCATAAAGAGGCCCTCTCTCACCTTCTTTACGGAGTTTCCCAGCGGAAAGGCATAATTGTTTTAACAGGCGAAATTGGCACCGGAAAAACAACCTTGTGCCGTTTTTTTCTTAACCAGCTGGTAAAAAATGTAAAGACCGCCTTCATTCTTAACCCGCATTTTTCAGAAACACAGCTTTTGGAGGCAATTGTAAAAGATTTCGGTATCACCACAAAGAATAACACCAGGTTAGGCCTTGTTTGGGATTTAAACAAATTCCTGCTGAATGAATCCGAAACAGGGAACAATGTTATCCTGATTATCGATGAGGCGCAGAATTTAAAGCCGGGGCAGCTTGAGCAGGTAAGGCTGCTTTCAAATTTAGAGACAGAAAAAGAGAAATTACTGCAGGTCGTATTGGCCGGACAACCGGAACTGAACCGCAGGCTAAACCTGTATGACCTGCGGCAGCTGCGGCAGAGAATAATGGTCAGGTATCATATTTCGCCTCTTGAAAAAGACGAAATAAGGGATTATGTTTATCACCGTTTAAACGTTGCCGGGGCAACCGGTGATATTGAATTCACCGAAGGAGCAATAGAAGTTATAGCAAATTTTTCATCCGGCACCCCTCGCCTTATAAATATGATCTGCGACCGAGCGCTTTTAGCGGGTTTTGTTGCCGAGACTAAAAAAATAGATTTAGCCATCATAAATAAATGCATTGAGGAGCTGGATAGTTATTTCGTGAGGGCGCATCAATGAGCATAATATATGATGCTTTAAAAAAGGTTGAACAGTCAAGTGTAAAGGATACCAAACCGCAGGATCTTAGGCATGTGCATTCTAAGCATAAATTTAAGACATATCTTTTATATCTATTAGTGGTTTGTGCGGGACTTTTTGCGGTAAATACCTTCTTTGTTTTTTTAACTCATTCAAAAAAAATTTCTGGAGCCAATAATGCCGGGCCGTCGGAAGTTTCTTTGGTTAAGGCACAAGCAAAGCAGGTTTTAGCTAAAGAAACCCCTCCCCAAAACAAGGCTAATCCTTCAGCGCAACAGGCCGCCTTAAGTGGCTCTCCTGTTAAGATGTCTTCTAAGGGGCTGCTGATTTTGAACGGAATATTCTTCTCCGGGGATGAAGGGTACGCGCTGGTAAATAACCATATCGTAAAAGAAGGAGATGTGGTTAATGGAGCTACTGTGAAACGCATAACTGTGAATGAGGTGGGACTGGAGGTGGATGGTTCAATCCTAAAGCTTACTATCACGCGCTAGATAGCTTA
>CAKKQZ010000023.1 GCA_919902445.1 Omnitrophica bacterium GWA2_41_15
GAGATAAAATATGGGCCTAAAGAATATAAGCGCAAAGAAAATAAAATTTTACTGGAAATTATACTGGATAAGGATACTTATGAGTTCCTTGGGAAGCGCTTTGTTTATAGCCCTGGCCCTGATTATTATAAACGGCATACGCGCATGGAATGAATCAGAATCTTACCTGAGGCAATCCCAGCTTGCGACATACCCCTTACAGATATTTATTTATATTATCGTCGGCATTATTCAAGGCGCAGTTTACACTTATATGATGTACTGGATGTTTTATAAAAAAGGTGGGCAGTCATTTACTGCGGTGAATAAAAAATCCATGGCCGGAGGGCAAATCGGCATAAAATGGGACGATGTCATAGGCATGGATGAGGCTAAACAGGAAGCGCTGGAAGTAGTAAAACTTATTAAGGACCGCGCAGAGTTACAGCGGATAGGAGGAAAAATCCTGAGAGGGATCCTGATGTTAGGGCCTCCGGGATGCGGAAAAACCTATCTCGCCAAAGCAATTGCAACGGAAGCAAATTTACCCTTTATTTCAATGTCGGGGTCGGAATTTGTAGAAATGTTTGTCGGTGTCGGGGCAGGAAGGATACGGAGTTTATTTAAAAAAGCCCGCAACCTCGCCGAATTAGAAGGCGGATGTATTATATTTATAGACGAGGTTGACGCCGTAGGCGCGCAGAGGGCAGCTGATTCCGGCTTCGGCGGCCAGACCGAAACCAATACCACCTTAAACCAACTGCTGGTTGAAATGGATGGCCTGAAAGAAAAAGAAATGAATGTAGTCATTATAGGCGCCACAAACATGCCTGAACGTTTCCTGGATAGCGCGCTGCTTCGCCCAGGAAGGTTTGACAGAAAAATTTATGTAGATAAACCTAGCCTCGAAGACCGCCAAAAGCTCTTCGATTATTACCTGAAAAAAGTCCAATATGATCCCAATAACCTCAAGATTGACCGGCTCGCCCGTATAACTGTAGGCCAGAGCCCTGCGGATATCTCAAATATTGTCAGGGAAGCTGCGCTAATCGCGGTAAGAAATAAAAAACAGCTTATTACTATGCAAGAAATTGATGAGGCGCGCGAAAGGATCGCTCTTGGAATGAAGCGGAGGATAAAAGTACGCGAAGAGGAAAGATGGCAGATTGCCTACCATGAATCAGGGCATGCTATCGTAACCTACCTTCTGGTTCCAACACAGGATGTCTTTAAAATCACTATCACTCCACGGGGCCATACAGGGGGAGTAACGTGGGTTCCTGAAAGGGAGGAAATATTGATACGCGACAAGAATAAACTCCTGGGAAATATAAAAACATGCCTTGGCTCCTTCGCAGCTGAGAAACTTAAACTTAATACTACCACAGCGGGGGTAGATATGGATTTTCAGGAAGCTATGTACATCGCCCATAATATGGTTTGCCGCTGGGGCATGGGAAAATCCGGAATTATCGGTAATTTTTACGGGATCGAAGGAAATTGGTCTATTATCTCCTCCGAGATGAAGACGCGCCTTGAAAATGATGTGCAAGATATTCTACAGGGATGTTTAAAAGAAGTGGAGGCTTTGCTTACAAAAGAAACGCCGCTCCTAGAGCGCCTGGCCAAAGAGCTTATTGCTAAAGATGAACTTAATTATGACGAAATTGAAGCTATATTCAAAGAATTCGGCAAGGTGCGTCCTTCTTCTTAACATATTTTTAATTGCCTGCCTGACTTTCGGTTGTTCCTCCTCTACAGCGCCAACCTTCCAAGTAAGCGGTATCGAGAAAGCAATACGGGATATCTGTAAGAATGAATACAAAATAGATGTAAGCGTAAAACTAATCGGTGAAACACTCTGGATATATATACCGGTTGAGGATATATTTGTAAAAGCCAACAAGCCGGTTAAATATACGGATAAATATGAAATCTCCGAAAACAAAATAGAATTCAAAGACAGTAACTTTAATCTTCGGTATGCTGTTAAAATTATTGAGGAAAAGGAAAAAACGCAAGATGTAACTTATAATAAGAAGGTAATTGAAAAAACCGATAATGTTTGGAAATCGCTGCGCAGGGTATTATTCAGCATGAAACGCTCTAAAAAAGAAAATGAACCTAAGTTCTTCTGCTTCGTTACTGCCGATATAAAAAACGGGTTTGAAACCAGGGACCTCTTTTATTACCTTGACTTAAAGAAGGTTTCTTATGGCTTTATCTCACCCGGCGAATTTCAACACAGGAGCGTGCAGGAAAGTACTGTCGACTTAAAGATAATCGGGGATAAAGAAGGAGGCCATTTAGATTACGCTGATATCGCTATGAAAGATTTTATCGCCGGACAAATCATGCACCGCATAAAATTAAAGTTTCAAAAACCTGAGATTGAAAAAAATGCGGATATAGACAAAGAAATCGAAAAGATTGTTTCCCTCACCATAAAGATTTATGACTTCAGGGATTTTAACGAAGTGGATTTTTATAATTCACTTACAAAAAACAGGGTTATTTTAAACCGTGCGGCGGTTTTGGCGGGCCCTATCGAGCAGAAATCTTAACCCTCCTTGCTTCTATTCGTAATTTATCTTCCACAAATAATTTAATGGCTGCGGGGTAAAGTGAGTGTTCTACCCTGTGTATTTTTTCATCCAAAGATGCCAAGGTATCATCGTATTCTATTTTTACCGGCGCCTGCAGGATTATGGGCCCGTGGTCCATCAATTCATCCACGAAGTGTACGGTCACGCCGGTTACTTTTACCCCGCAATCAAAGGCATCCCTTATCCCCTGAGAGCCTTTAAAAGAAGGGAGTAGTGACGGATGGATATTTATAATCCTGCCTGCGTGCTCTTTAACAAAATCAACGCTTAGTATGCGCATAAACCCTGCTAAAACAATTAAATCTATCTTGTTAGCCTTAAGCGCCTCAATAATCTTTGACTCAAAATCTTTTTTTTTCGCAAAGCCTTCTCTTTTTATCAAGGCTATTTTTACTCCGGAGCGCTTTGCTTTTTCTAAGACCAGGGCTTGCGGGTTATCGCATACCAGAAGCGCAAGATTTGCTTTTAATGTGCCCCTCTTTACTGCTTTAGCGATGGCGCTAAAATTTGTCCCTCTACCCGAAGCAAAAACAGCGATATTTTTCATCTTCTTTTAGGGACGTTTCTTAACTCAGCTATAAAGTGTCCCCTTCGCGGGGACACTTTATATTCAGCTTGAGAAACGTCCCTACTTAATGTTTGTCCAAGCCTTATCTATTTTCTTGGCGATACAATTAGTTGGGCAGACCTTAAAACATTCTCCCTTATTATCGCATATATTATAGCCTATAACTGCAAGATTGTTAATTATTTTAATTGCTCCCGTAGGGCATGCCTTTTCGCATTTTCTGCAGGCAATACAGCCTACCGAACAAGCCTCCATTACAGCCTTTCCTATATCAAGGGATTTGCAGCGCACGGCATAAACCTTCTCAATTAAAACGAGGCTGAATAACTGCTTAGGGCAAATGGCAACGCATGCTCCGCAGGCAGTACACTTCTCTTCATTTACTATCGGTAAATCTTCTTCGTTCATGGTTATGGCCCCGAAGGGACAAGCCTGGCCGCAGGTTCCGTAACCAATACATCCGTAGAAGCAGGACTTTGGGCCTCCCATAACCTGATTTGCTGCGATGCAGTCCTTAATGCCTGTATAGACAAATTTATCTTTTGCCCTCTTGTTTCCTCCGTGACAATGCAATACCGCTATTTTTTTTAATCTTACCTTTACTTCAACTCCTAATATTTGCGCAATCTCTTTGCGTTTATCCTCTTCGCTAACCACGCATTTTTCAACCGTGCAGCCCCCTTTGATTAGTGCTTCCGCAAAACCTATGCAACCTGCCATACCGCAGGCGCCGCAGTTTGCCCCGGGTAATTTATCGAAAACCTTCTGTAAGAGCGGATCGGTAACCACGCAAAACTTCTTGGCTGCAATAGCCAACCCCACGCCGAAAATAATACCTAAGCCGCTTAGTGTTAAAACAGGAATCAATATATCGCTCATAATTTAAAATTTCCCGCTGCATCCATTCCTTAGCGCCAGCGGGATCCCGCTTGCTAATGGAAAACAACCCCGCGGGCATGCCCATTTAGTGACATTCGCCTAAGCAGTTTCTTTTTCGCATTCATCCTTAGTGCATGCACGTGGTCTTCTGCGAAGACGGATAAATAGCTTAGCGGGAGAACCCGTTGAAACCCATAAAAGCAAGGCTCATAAGAGAAGCGATGATAAATGCAAGAGGAACATCTTTTAGGCTTCTGGGAACATCGATTAACTCTAACCTCTCCCTTATGCCGGACATTAAAAGCATGGCTAATAAATAACCTATGCCTGCAAAAAATCCCTGAGCAGCGCTCATAAGGAAGCTGCCGGCAATAGTATGGCCGTTCTGAAAAAAAGTTTCGGAGTTTAAAACCGCCACACCCAATACCGCGCAGTTAACCGTGATTAGCGGCAAGTAAATCCCGAATACCCTGTAAAGCCCGGGTGAGGCCTTACGCACCACCATCTCCACAAGCTGCACAAAACTTGCAATAACCAGAATAAAAGAAATTGTGCGCAGATATGTCATATTAAAGGGAATTAACAAATACCGGTAAATAAGCCAGGTAATAATGCTCGACATTGTTGTGACAAATGTGACTGCAAGGCCCATGGAAACCGCCGGTTTTGTCTCCTTGGATACGCCGATAAATGAGCATAGCCCTAAAAATTTGGAGAGTATAAAATTGTTGATAAAGACCATAGAAATCATTATGGCCATCAATTTACTTACATCCATCGCAACCTGCCTTTGTTATTTCTTTGCTGGTTTTAAGTTTAATATGCCAGTAATTTACTATCCCTATTAAAATGCCCATTGTCAATAACGCTCCCGGAGCTAAAATAAAGACTGTTATCGGCTCAAAGCCCTTAACTAAGCCAAAGCCTAAAAATGTACCGGCGCCTAAAACCTCTCTTACCGCAGCAATGATGCATAATGCAAGAGTAAAACCTACGCCCATGCCTAAGGCATCGAAAATAGAATCTAAAACAGGCCTTTTACAGGCGAATGCCTCTGCCCTTCCCAAAACAATACAGTTAACCACGATCAAAGGGACGAATATCCCTAATGCCTGATTAAGCGCGGGGAAGAATGCCTTCATCATCAGCTCATTTATGGTAACGAATGTCGCGATGATTACAATAAAACAAGGTATGCGGATCTGTGCGGGGATTAACCTGCGCACTGCTGAAATTATTATATTTGAGCCGAGCAATACAAATGTCGCAGCCACGCCCATGCCAATGGCATTGATTAGGGAAGTAGAAACGGCTAAGGTCGGGCACAATCCAAGCACAAGCCCGAACGTAGGATTTTCAATAGCAATGCCTTTAGTAAATTCTTTAATCAAGCTTTTCATTTTACTCCGTATCTTTTCTGCCTGACGTAACGGTCAATCAAAGGAACAGCCGCGTTCATGATAAGGATGGAATAAGAAACACCTTCCGGGTATCCTCCGAAGCGGCGTATAACAAAAGCTATTGCCCCGCAACTAATGCCAAATAGCAATTGCCCTCTTCTGGTTAACGGTGAGGTAACATAATCCGTAGCCATAAAAAAAGAGCCTAAGATTAATCCTCCTGATAAAATACTAAAAAGAAAATCACCTTTGAAAAACCCATTCTGTCCAAAAATCCAGCTTAAACCCCCGAGCGCCAGGATAAATCCTGTTGGCGTCTGCCACCAGATATATTTCTTCCATAACAAATATGCCGCGCCTATTAATAATGCCAAAATGCAAACTTCGCCGATACACCCGCCGCGTTTGCCTAAGAATAAATCCCAATAGGATAGCCCGAGTCCAGCGAGGCTTTGCACCTTTCCCTCTTTAAGCATTACTAACGGCGTAGCAGAAGTAACCGTGTCCGCGCTAAAAAGTTTAACCCAGCCATTGTGCACAAGGGCTGGGTTAATGAACTCTGTCATATGCTTTGGCCATGAGGCAAGTAAAAATGCCCGCGCAGCCAAAGCAGGATTAAAAATATTTGCTCCCAACCCGCCAAAGGCGTGTTTGCATATAGCCATAGCAAAAACACCACCTATAATCGGCATCCAAAGAGGAACGCTTGAAGAAAGGTTATAAGCCAAAAGTAAACCCGTGAGGGCTGCTGAGCCATCGCCGATAATTATTTTTTTACGGGTTAATTTCTGTATTAACGCCTCGGTAACAACGCAGGTTAATGTGGAAACAAGAATGACTTTCAACGCAGGGATTCCGAATATCCAAACTCCGGCTAACCCCGCAGGGGCTAAAACTAAGAACACGGACCACATTACCTTTGATGTCAACTCGCGCCCATGAATATGCGGGGACGTACCTACGGTTAATTTATCTGCCATGCTGTAATTCCTCAAGTAGTTGATTTTTTAGTTCTGATATTTTATTTCCTATTGAATTAATGACTGCTCGGGAAGATATGGTTGCTCCGGTTATTGCCTGCACTTGATTAAAAGAATCCAGGCCCTTTCCTTTAAACTGAGACAAAAATGAATCTTTCATAATTCTATTGCCTAAGCCGGGTGTTTCATTCTGTGACAAAATCTTTACATTGGTGATTTCTAGTTTTGGGTTTAATCCTGCCATTGCCTCGATAACAAAAGAATAACCCTTACCTTCTGCTTTTACTATAAAGCCGTTAATCTCACCAACGTTATTATACGCGGTATAATAAATTACTTTTTCCCCTTCAAACTTAGGCTTAAAATTTAGTGCCTCAGGCATTACTTCTTTTAAAGCAAGGTTTTCTTCTGTTTCTTTCTGAAGTTTTATTTGCGGCTCGGTTACGGCATTAACAACCGACAATACTGCGCTAGCTAAAAAACATATCAGGCCTAAAATAAAACCGTATTTCAACATCTCTTTCATTTCGGCAGCCTCGTCTTTGCCTGCTTTATCGCCTGCACGATATTTATTTTTTGCGGACAGACATAATTACACAGGCCGCACTCCATACAATCAAGGCATCCATATGCCGAAGCCAGATCCCATTTCTCCTTGCGGGAGGCCAGATTTATAAGGCAGGGAGTGAGCCCCACCGGGCAGTATTCAACGCACCTGCCGCAACGGATACAAACCGCTTCCTGCGCCTCGCTTACCCGGCTTTCCGATAAAACAATGATACCATTGGTGCTTTTTACAACGGGCGTATCTAAACTATACTGGGCAATCCCCATCATCGGCCCACCGAAAAGTATTTTCCTGGGTTCTTTTTTTAAGGGCCCGCATTTTGCAATTAAATTTTTTATCGGTGTACCGATTCGAACTAAAAAATTTCCCGGATTTTCCAGGCAATCTCCGGTAACTGTAACCACTCTCTCATATAACGGTTGCTTTAAGTATACTGCTTCGTAAATAGCATTGACTGTCGCCACATTTTGCACAACCACGCCAATATCAAAGGGAAGTTTTCCTGAAGGGACTTCGCGCTTCAAAATGGCTTTTATCAGCTGCTTCTCTCCGCCCTGAGGATATTGAGATTTTAATATGCTTATCGCATATCGCTTATCGCATACCGCCTTAAATGCTTTTATCGCCTCGGGCTTATTATCCTCAATAGCTATAAAAATTGATTTTGCCCCGATACATTTTACTATCAAGCTGATACCCGCGATAACCTGGACTGTTTTTTCGATCATCAGCCGGTTATCGCTGTTTAAATACGGCTCGCATTCAGCGCCGTTAATAATCAAAGTGTTAACGGGCTTAGGAGGATTCAGCTTGATGTGTGTCGGAAAGCTTGCGCCCCCCATACCCACAATCCCTGCCTCTTGGACAATACCTCTTATTTCTTCTGCTGTTAGTTTATCTATTTCTTCTGGCTGACGAGTATCGAGTATCGAGTATCGAGTATCCAAACCGTCGCCCTCAATTGCTATTGCCTTACAGCGGCCCAAAACAGGATGCGGCCAATCTGCTATCGAAGATATTTTCCCGGATAAAGATGCGTGCACCGGAGCTGTTACCTGCGCCTGGGCAGAGGCAATCTTTTGCCCGACAGCCACAAGATCATTGATTTTTACCAGCGGTTCGCAAATCTTTCCGATATGTTGAGACAAAGGTATATAGGCCTTGGAAGGCAAAGGAATTTTCTCTATCGCCTTATTTTCTGTTTCACGTTTATGTTCTTTTAATTTGACCATGAGATCTTACGTTGATAAAACAGGCTTATTGTTCCGAGTGCGCAGAAAATACAACCTATTATTACAAGCATTAAAACATGCGAAAATCTTTCCGCTAAAATACTGCTTATGTACATAAACAATAGAAAGCCAAGGTGCATAACGATCTCAAGAGAACTAAAAATCTTGCCCCTCATTTCATCATCGCTTGTCTTGTGGATGATCGTATTGGAGGCGATTAAAATCGGAGATGCGATGAACCCTAAGAAAAATGACAATAATGCCGCGGGTGTAAAATATGGATAGCGGCGTATACCCAAAGAGAAAATAATAAGCATTATGCCGCTTAAGATAAAAGAAACAAAAATTATCTGGTATTGAGAGAGTTTCTGGCCGAACCTGCCGTAGAGGAGCGAACCTGAGAATAACCCTAAACCAAGGAACATTATTAACAATCCTAAATCCTTGGTTGCCGAATGCAGCGCGTTCTGGACGAAAACAATTGAAACAACCGAAACAACTCCAAGGGCCGAAGAAACCGCAAACAGGATAGCGGCAGTAAGCCTTATATCCCGCTGATTTATGAAATACATGGCCCCTTCCTTTATCTCGCGGATCACGGATTTTTTTATTACCTCAACAATATCCCCCCCTATTTTCATCAGGTTTATCGGGGGAGCGGTTTTTTTAGAGATAAAAAAGATGAGCGCTGCGGAAACAAGGAAGCTAAAGCCATCCAGATAAAACCCCTTTTCTGCCCCCACCCACTCCACCAATACTCCGCTTATGCCGGAACCGACTATAAAGGCGATCATCCCGGTGATATTCACAAGAGAGTTAGCTATCAATAAATCTTTCCTTTCCACTAAATCCGGGACAATCGATAGTTTTGCAGGCAGGAAGAAACGGGCAATACAGAATACGACAAATATCAAAAAATACGCCAAGGCCAGATTTTTAATATGGAAAAGGAATACCGGTATAATACAGACCAGCGCCATCCTCAAAAAATCGCTCACATACATAGTGCGGCGCCTATCCCACCTGTCCACATAAGCCCCGGCAAGGGGGCCGATTAAGAATACCGGGATTATAGTAAATAAAAGTATCTTGAAGATCTCTGAAGGAGACCCGTAGGATTTCTTGGAATAAGCAAATCCGATTAAAGCCATAAAGCCGAGCCTGTCGCCTAACTGGGATATGATTTGGCCAAGCCACAATAAGAAAAAGTTACGATTTTTTAGGACTTCGGTGAATTTAGACATAAATTATTTTAAGCCGGCGAGAGGAATTGAACCCCCGGCCCGTCGCTCCTCGTCAAAGCTCGTCGCTCCCCAAAGGGGCTGTGCCCCTATGGCGCTCGCTATCGCTCGCTGTTACCCCCAAAACGTGGGGGAAATTTTCCCCCACACCCCTTTTGGGTCGTCCATTATTAGCTATAAGCCGGCGAGAGGAATTGAACCCCCGGCCCGCGCTTTACGAAAGCGCTGCTCTGCCAACTGAGCTACGCCGGCAATTTAACTACTGAGCCACCAATAAATAATGATTCAGTAAGATTATATCAACTTTTCTATAATAGTCAACCCCGCCCTTGCCATTTGCTACTGAAATATAAAAAGCAATTTCCTTGATATTGAGGTAATCTGCTATATAATTAGCTTATGCGTTTGGCAGAGGGAGAAGAATTAAAAAAATATAGGATAAAGATGAGGAAAAATATTCTTTTTGTATCCATGGTTATGCTTTGCGTGACCGCTGTTTTTTTGAAACCGGCCTTGGCTCAAGGTAAAGCCAAACTTTGGATCGCAAGTTATTGGGAAAAACTGCAGGATACAGTTGTGCAGTGTAAGCTTTGCCCGCGGAAATGCGTGCTTCAGGATGGGATGCGCGGTTTTTGTACGGTCCGCATAAATAAAAACGGCACTCTTTATACGCTCGGATACGGAAATCCGGTTGCCGTGCATATTGACCCCATTGAGAAGAAGCCGTTCTTCCACGTTGCGCCCGGAGAAAGGGTATTTTCTTTAGCGGTTGCCGGATGTAATATGCGCTGCCTGTTTTGCCAGAACTGGCAGATATCGCAGGCAAAACCCGATGAAGTAGATAGCTATTCTATGGCACCCCAGGATATCATCGATGCAACTATTAAGAATAATTGCAATTTTATCGCCTACACCTATACAGAGCCAACGGTCTTTTATGAATATATGCTGGATATTGCAAAGCTTGCCCGCCAAAAAGGCATAAAAAATACAATGCATTCCTGCGGCTATATTAATCCCGAACCGTTGAAAGAATTGCTTAAATATATGGACGCGGTAAATATTGACTTAAAAGGTTTTAATGAAGAGTTTTACCGTAAGATGGGCGCATTCGCTGAATTGCGGCCGGTTTTAGATACGCTTAAAATCATAAAACAACAGGGTGTCTGGCTTGAGATAACTAATCTGATAATTCCCGGCCAGAATGATAACCCTGAAGAAATCCGTAAAATGTGCGCCTGGATTAAGGATAATCTCGGTGATGAAGTGCCGTTACATTTTAGCCGTTTTATGCCTGCATTTAAACTGGCAAACCTTCCTCCTACCTCGATTGAAAAACTCGAAGAAGCATATAGGATTGCTAAGGAGGAAGGATTAAAATATGTTTACATAGGGAATGTTCCTGGCCATCTGCAGGAAAATACCTACTGCCCCCATTGCGGAAAACTTCTGGTTTCGCGCGCCGGTTACGAGATAAAAGAAGTCAATATCAAATACGGAAAATGCATTTATTGCGGTCATAAAATTGCGGGTCCTTGGGAAAAATAAATGTTGATTCCCGCTTTGCAGGTTTTTTCCATTGGTTTTATTCTTGGCCTAACCGGGCCATGCCTTCTTTACTGCCTTCCGGTAATTCTTGTCCTTAGCGCAGGCATCAAAGAAAACTATAAAAAAATACTTTTAGGGATTGTTACATTTTTATCCGGGAGGTTGCTTGCCTATACGCTGCTGGGATTGTTAGCTGGGCTATCAGGCTCTTTATTGCGGCAGTTTATAGATTCACATTTTACTTTTTATCTTAAGCCTGCGGCAGGAGTCATCAGCATCGCCTTTGGGGTTTACATTTTTTTCTATAGGTTGGAAAAGAAAAAAACTTGCCAAAGTCTGGCGCATAAAATTTTAAATAGCGGCGGTTTTTTTGTTTTCGGCTTTGTCGTAGGTATCAGCCCATGCCCGCCTTTGATGGGGTTACTGCTGGAAATCACTCTTATCTCCAAGACTTTTCTGCAGGGGGCTATTTACGGCCTGATGTTTGGGTTAGGGACTTTTCTTTCCGGCTTTATCATTGCTGCCGGTTTGTCAGGGGCATTAAGCTGGATACCCAAGAAAATTACCGGATCGATAGCCTCAAATATAATATTTAAAGGTATCTATGCATTAGTGCTTATATTATTTGGGGTTATTTTTATCTTAAGCGCAAAACGATGAAAAAACCGTTGTTATTTTCTGTAATCTGCCTTGGTTTTACGGCAATGGCCTCCCAAATAGTTTTTATCAGGGAGTTTCTTGTCGTCTTTTCAGGGGACGAGTTTTCCATCGGCATAATTTTAGCCAGTTGGATGTTAAGCGGCGCAATCGGAAGCTTATTCTTAAGAGGCATCGCAGATAAACTAAGACAAAAAAACCTTACATTTACGCTGCTGCAGATTTTCCTTAGCTTATTCCTACCGCTGGGCATTTTGCTGATTAGATTTATCAGGCCAATCTTAAGGGTAAATCCTGGACAGATCCTGCCATTTTATATCCTGGCTTTTTCCGGATTCTTAATCCTAATCCCCCTATGCAGTATTTTAGGTTTTATGTTTGCGCTCTCCTGCCGTATTTACGAAACAAACAATAGGCCACAAGGCGATGGTTTGCCTTCCGATAGCCAAAGCCATAAGCCGCAAGGCGATGGTTTGGCCTCCGATAGCCAAAGCCATAAGGCTTCCGGGATAAGCAGAATTTACGCTGTGGAGGCGCTAGGGTCTATGCTAGGAGGCAGTATCGCAAGCTTTATCTTTATCCGGTTTTTTAATTCCTTTGAAATAATGGCAATGCTTGGCCTATTTAATGTGACAGCTGCATTCATATTTACGGAAGCGCCAAAAAAGTGGCTTTGGCTATCGGAGGCCAAACCACGGCCTTCTGGCCAGAAGATGGTGCGGCTTGGTGCGAGTTTGATTATACTTTTATCAGTATTTTTATGGTTGTTTCAGGGATGGAAGAAGATAGAAGCAGTTTCTTTTAAAAAACAATGGCGGGGTTATGAAGTTTTAGATGCGCGAAATTCTATTTACGCTAACCTGGTTACTTTAAAAAGAGAAAACCAAATTTCTTTTTTTAATAACGGAATGCGGCTTTATAGCGTACCGGACAGGCAGGTTTCCGAAGAGGCAGCGCATTTCTGTCTTTTGGAGCATAGAGAGCCGAAGGATATACTCTTGATTGGCGGAGGGGCAGGCGGCTTGCTCGATGAAATATTAAAACATCCTGTTGAACGGGTTGATTATGTTGAGCTCGACCCGGAGTTAGTCAAAATAGCGCAGGATTTCCTTGCGCACGAGTATATCGCAGCTTTTAAGAATCCCAAGATTTCCATTAAAAATTTGGATGGCCGTTATTTTATTAAGACAACCGGCAATAAATATGACTGTATTATTGTTAATCTTGGCGATCCTTATACGGCGCAGTTAAATCGCTTTTATACCTTTGAGTTTTTCCGCGAGGCAAAGCGCGTTTTAAAAGACCGGGGTATAATTAGTTTTGGCTTGAGCAGTTCTGAAAGCTATATCAACCCCGACATGGCAAGATACCTGGGTTCAGTTTATGCGACCTTACAAAAGGAATTTGCTGAAGTAAAGGTTTTGCCGGGGAATATCGCCTATTTTCTAGCAACCGATACTCCTGGTGAGCTTACCTATGATTATAAGTTGTTGATGCAAAGAGCTACAGAGCGTAAACTGGACCTGCAATACGTGCGTGAGTACTATTTATTCTCTAGGATGGCCCCGGATAAAATTTACTACACGGAAAATGCGCTTAAGAAGGCGCGGCCAAGGCTTAATTTTGATTTCAGGCCGTCGTCATATTATTACGTCATCATCTATTGGTCATCGCAATTCCGGGATTCGCTGATAACAGATGCCCTTAGGAGGGTTTCCGGATGGATCATTTGGATAATTTTTTCCTTAACCGTTATTTCTACCTTGCTATTCGGTTTCAAGAGCAGGATGGATTTTACCAAAGTTGCGCTTGCGGGTGTTTGTGTCTTGGGGTTCAGCCAGGCAGCAATACAAATTGCGATTTTATTTTCTTTTCAAATCATATATGGGTACCTTTATTTTAAACTGGGCCTTCTTTTTACCTTTTTTATGCTCGGGCTTGCCATAGCTGGTTGGCAGGCATACAAGTTTGATTCAGGAGAAGATAGGTTAAGAAGGAAATTTATCCTTTTTCAATCAAGTATTGCAATTTTCGCCTTTTTATTTCCCGCAGCCGTTACTTTGTTTTCGCTTGCAAAATCAAATTATGCCTATTGGTTTGGCACGAACATCTTCTTTCCCGCGTTGTCTTTCTTAGCCGGCTTGCAGGGGGGAGCATTATTTGTTTTGGCAAACAGAGTTTACCTGAATAAAGAAAAAGAAAGGGGGGCCGCTTGGTCAGCAGGGTTAACCTATGGTTTGGATTTATTAGGCTCTTTTGCAGGGGCAGTTTTAACCGCAGTATTAATGATTCCTGTTTTGGGCCTAACTCAAACCTGTCTAATTATTGGTTTGCTTAATCTCTTAATTGTCTTGCTGTTTTTTTGCCGATCACGGCATAATTTAAAACAATGGGCCTTTTAAAAAAATAAGTTGACAAAATAAAAAGGAGTGTTACAATCTCTTTAGTCGGAACAAGTTAAGGAGAACCAAAGTTTTGGAAGTATTAAACAAGCCGTAAAGCTAAAATTTTTAATAAGAAAGCTCTACGGTTTTTTTATGCCCCTCGCTTCGCTCGGGATCCCTGTCTGCCGACAGGCAGGAATTTCCGGGCAGAAAAAGAGGAAAATTGAGGAGGTGAAACGGTAAGAAATGGCAAAAGGTAAAGTAAAGTGGTTCAGCAATCAAAAGGGCTATGGCTTTGTCACTACTGATGACGGTAAAGATATCTTTGTGCACTTTAGCGCTATCAAAGGCGACGGCTACAAATCTCTACAGGAAGGCGACGCAGTAGAGTTTGAGATTACTCAAGGGCCGAAAGGCGACCAGGCAACTAACGTTATGAAAATATAAAGTTAAACCTGAATAAAAAACCCCGCACTCAAATTAATGGATGCGGGGTTTTTTATTTTATAGTAATATGAAAACTCTAACAGGGAATTCTTAGGATTTTGCGGCTGTTGCGGATAGACCTGCGTAGCTTTTTTGAGAACGTACCTGAAGTTATTTTTAACGCCCTTATATCATTTTGAACTAATATGGCATTTGCCATCTTGACATTTGATGGAAAATTGGGATTCATCTCATAGTTTTGCTTTTCAGCCTCTAATAATCTTATGCGGTATTCTCTCCAATTAACTGAATTTTTCTTCTCTTTTTTTACTCTCATATTCTACGGCTTCGCAACCTGGTGCAGGATTTCCGAAATAAGAGTTTGGTATTTAATTCCCATCTTGCGCGCCTTTTGCTTAAGATGCTCCAGATCGTAACTATTGACGCGAATATTTAAAACTGCGTCCTTCTTCCTATGCTCAAGCGCCTTAGCGATTGCTTCAAATTTTTCTTTATTCACCGGAACAAATTCTTCCGCATGGTCTTCATACCACTGCTCTTCTTTGGTAAGTTTAATCTTTCCCATTCTATTGTATATACAATTGTATTACAAAAGCGCTGTTTGTCAATATATTTTTTCCAGCCTTTAAAGGCCTAATATTTTCTTTATAAATATTGGCCTTGCATAAAAGGCACGGCTAGTACTACCGTGTCCAGCTCCTTTAGTCCGAGGTTGAACATATACACCCATGGCACCGGTCAAAGCACCGAATCCTTTTGTACGTATGGTATTCCTTACCAATTCGTAATCCTTCTTGACCTGTTCATATAAATCGCGATTCCCTAAGGCAAACTTACCTACTGAGCATAAAAGAGATTGTGTCTCATTAATATCATTATAGAGCCGCGCGCAAATAATCATCAATTATTAAACGACTATAAAAAGTGACTATATCATACGTACCATAACTGGAATTGTGGATAAGTTTCATGGTCACTAAAATCTAAGTATTTATCGTCTTCCCATACAAGCTCGGTAAAATTATCTAAATCCTCGCCATACCCGCGACACATAACTTTTAGCCGCACGAAAGGATTAATTCACAAAACAATTTTTGTCCAAAATGGGCTTAGGTCTATCGCGATCTTCTCAAATAAGTTCATACGTACCTCTGGTAGCAAACCTCAGATATCCCTTATCTCTCAAGAATTGTAACTGTTGCCGTATTTTATCTTCGATGTGCTTATTATTTGGGTATTTCCCTGCTAAACATTTCCTAAATGCATAAACTTCATTAAGCTTGAATTTCTGCTTGTTAATCCTGTCGATACAATTCATAATATCCAAAATCCATCCTTTTGTTAAAACCTCTTTTTGTTCTCTCAAGAACAAAGTTTTGCGCCATTTTTTCAGAACCTTTTCTTTAGGTTCAATTTGTTTATCTTTAACATAAAAAATCTTACCTGTGCGTGGGATATTCTGCAAAGATATGTTGCAACCAACCCAACCAGCTCGCTTCGCTGATTCTGAAAGAGGTTTTCGTTTTTCGATTATTTGCGGTATGAAAAAGTGCTTCGGTATAACAAAAAAATTTAAGACTTTAGATTCTTGCGGACTGTAATTTAAAAGAAAGAGGTTAGGATTATTATTACTTCGCAATCGCTCGAGCATCGTTCTATAAGTTCCATCAACTATTTTGGAGCCGATAGAGTCTTTTTTGCTTTTTAACTCATAGTCTTCTGTGCAATTTAGACAAAAGAAATCAGCAACAGGTTTGTTGTTTGCGTAATGTTCTATGCCGCAGCCGCAGGCGGGACAAAAAATTTCGTTATATACCCACTCTTCCGTCAATACTCTTATTTTTTGAGAGAAGCTTTTATAGTTTTCGGAGATTTTATTCTCAAAAGATACTCTCATGTACCGTCAATCGTCAGTACTCGATGGCATTCTCTCAACCATCTTTATGTAAAAATATGGTTTTCTTCTCTTCCCTTTGAAACATCCCATTTGCCCTTATTAACAGAGACTTTCCTGCCGGCATGACAGGTAAAACCACCGTTAGACAAGAAATAAGGCGGGTCAGCAAAAATCATATCAATTGAATTCTCAGTAATTTTAGGAAGGATATCAAAGCAATTGGCATGAAACAAAATAATCTCATGCTTTTAGTCAGCAAAATAAGGCTTTTCGGAAATATCCTTAGATAGAGTAAATATGCTTTTCTTATGTGTAGTTTTGGTTATAGTAATTGTAGGCATACTAATGAAAGGTAAATATTTGGTTGTTTCATTTGTCATATTTTACCACCTCCTTAGCTATGAGTCAATCCTATATGATTCTCTTGTTTCTAGCGCCTTATTCATTCCACCACATACATTCCTCCAGGGCAAATTCAGCAAAAAACTTTAAGCCCGGGTCCGGATTTAGGTTGTACTTCGTAAGAATAGTCAAAGCAGAATCTGAATGCTGATGTGCCAAAGTCATAATAATTACTTCTTTGGCTCCGCGCCTGACATCCTTCTCAAATAAAATGTCGCCTATTGTAACAATATCTTTTTCGGATACCCTGCCATCCTCCTGCTGCCCTTTTTTTCCTTTGCATGATTTCTTAAAAAAGCTCCAAAACTCTTGCTCAGTCATTCTATATCACCCCCTTTCTACTATTAATAGACGTTGAAACTATCAGAATCTAACATAATTTTTTACCTATAAGCGATATTTCTTACTTGTTTCCTTAATCAGTCCCTTCGTTTGAACCATTAATGAGCCAATAAATGTAAAAAAGGTACAAATTGATACAAAAATACTTAACCGGACACAAAGCAATAAAAAAGGCGTAACTGTATGTTTCCAATACAATTACGCCATAAATACTTAAGGGACAGCCCCCTGCGGGGACAGTCCCTTTTTATATGGTGCCGAGGAGAAGAATCGAACTTCCCACGCCGGCCTTTTCAGGGCCGCGCTCTACCACTGAGCTACCTCGGCTATGTCGTTCGCTATAGCTTATTCAATGCTTGTAAGTAAACCAATATTGCTATTGCCTTATTTATTGCTTATCTACGTTTCGTGTGACGCTCACTCCTTAGGAGGGGGCAAGCGGATAACTGACAAAAACATATCGCAGCTATAAGTTCGTATTAAGCGATTTTACCACAAAAGGGGAAAATAGCAAATAAATTGCAAAAAGCGCAAAGACAATCAACTCTGGCAATATGGTATGCGTAAACAGAAAGAAAACCAATACTGCAATTAACGGGATAAATATTATTTCGAGAATAAATAACATATTCCCGGTAAGTAATTGCCTTAACCCGTCCAGATTAGGGTAAGGGACTTTTGAAACCATCAAAAATGCAAGGGCTAAGACTAAAATCTGAAAAAAATGAGCCGGAGGGGGCATCTGGGTGTATCTTTTATATACAAGTATAAAAGAAGCCAGGGTCCCTCCGCTTGCAGTGGTCGGAAGCCCCAGGAAAAAATGTTTCAGCTGCTCTTTTGGAGTAACATTGTACTTGGCCAAACGCAAGACGCTGCTTATTAAATACATGAATAATATAAGTGTTGCCGGAAAATTAAAACGGCTGTAAATAAAAAAATAACCCATGCTTGCAGGCGCAATGCCGAAAGAAACCACATCCACCAATGAATCAAGCTCTTTTCCGAATTCGCTTGGGATAGGATTTCTCCTGGCAACCTGGCCGTCCAGGCCGTCAAAAATTACCGATATTATTATTGCCCAGCAAGCAAAAGTGAAATGGCCCTCCAGCGAAAAAATAATAGAAATAAAACCGCATCCTAAGCTAAAGATAGTAAGGGTATTCGCCAACAGGTTCACTTTGCCTCTTCCATAATCTTTACGAATAAATCCTGAGCCAGCTCTAAATTAGGCAAATGGTACCTACGGCAGGAAATCCGCATCCTGGTAGTTGCTTGAGTTAATCTGACCATGCGTATCCAGACTTTAGTTTTTTCTATATCTGCTTCTATATACCCCTTTGCGGCATCCTCCTGCCTTATAGTCCCACGCATCCTGCTTACATTTAAAGCCCCATTCCATAATTGATCATACGGCTTATCGCTGTCAGCCTGTATCATATCTTTGCTTGCCGCGTGTCCGCCCAATGCGCCTACCGTTCCGCCAACCACTAACGCCACACAACCACAGATGCTTAATATAAAAAAGGGGAATAAAAAATAAAAAAGCGCCGTTCTTTTCATCTTAGCTCCTTTTTGGAAAATACTTTTATAAAACAAAAAGCAGTAAGCCCCAAAATTAAACCCCAGGAAATAAAAAGGAATATCCAGCCGAAAAGCCTCATCTTAACTGCTCCGCTAGGGCCTTTTTGCGCCTCAATGCAATCCTTACCAGCACTACCAAAACCAAAAATATCAGCAATAATCCGATCCTTGTTGCTTGAATAAACGTATGATCAGCCGTGGAAACATTTTTCATTAATATTATCGGTATCCATTGCTGCCAAAACCACATCCCAAGAATAAAAAATAAAAATAAAGGCGTAATATATTTAATAATAAATTTATAAACCCTGGGCACCCGCATATCAGCGCCCTTATGTATCTCATCCCATGCCTGCTCCATGCCAAAGACCCAGGCAAAAAGTATGGTTTCTATTGTTGCGAATACGACCAAGAAAAATGTCCCGCCCCAGAAATCCAGTTCATCCACCACTCCCCTACCTAAGAAAAATATAGCCGGCTGGCAGAGAATAAAACAGACTGCCCCGAATATCGTGACAGCTTTCTTTCTTGTAATATCAAACTCGTCCTCCATGAATGCCACTGCCGGTTGCGCAAGCGACACCGAAGAAGTTATCCCTGCTAAAAATAACAAAAAGAACCAAAAAAAACCGAATAACGCTGATAACGGAAGTTTATTTAAGACTAAAGGCATAGTAACGAAGCCTAAATTAAATACACCTGAACGCGCTATGGACTGAATTTCTTGCGGGCCGAAAAAGACAAATGCCGCGGGAATAATAATACTCGCCCCGAGGATAACTTCAGCCACTTCATTGGTGCTGGCGGCGGTTAACCCTGAAAGCACCACATCATCTCCTTTTGAAAGATAGCTGGCATAAGTAAGTATCACGCCGATACCAACGCTTAAGGTAAAAAATATCTGGCCTGCTGCTTCAAGCCATACCTTTGCGGACTTTAAAGCAGAAAAATCCGGGTTCCATAAGAACCCGAAACCGTTTGCAATATTCCAATCCGGCCTGGTTATATCCGGAGCCCCCAAGGTTACTACCTTAATCATAAGCGCTAAACCAAAAATAAATAAAAGCGGCATAGCCCATTTACAGAGTTTCTCTATACCGCCCTTTATGCCATAATATATAACCCAGATATTTAGAATAAATGTAATTAAGAAAAATAAATACGCCGTGCCAATACCGTTAAAATATTGATTTTTGCTTACGCCTTGAAAGCCGCTTAAGAAACTCTGCATAGACGCCTGGTCTGCTAATTTGCCGTATTTACCGGTCAAGGCAAAGAAACTATAGGCCAGCGTCCAGGATTCAATATAGGTATAATAGATGAATATAACTAAGGGGCCGAATATACCGATAACTCCGAAATATTTAATAAAACGGTTCTTCTGCCATATGCTATGGAATATACCGGGAGCTGTCCCGTGTTCAAATCCTCCGCCGTAACGGCCTAATGTCCATTCAATCCACATCAAAGGTATGCCTAACAAAAATAAAGAGACAAAATAAGGGATCATAAACGCGCCGCCGCCGTTGGATGCGGCTTTGGCGGGAAATCTCAAAAAATTACCAAGGCCTATGGCAGAGCCGGCAACAGCCATTATGATTCCTAAGCGCGAACCCCAGCTATCACGTTTTTTCTGTGCCATATTAAATAGCCTTTAGATGCCTCAAGGCTTAATTATCCTCTGAAAATAAAGGAGCATCTTACATGCTTTTTAAAGATTCCTGAATCAAAGGCAAAATCCCCTCGGCCTCTTCTTTAGTCAACCTGCCGAGCTTTGCAAACCCGGGCTTTCCCTCCCTATCCTGAATCTCTCTTGTAATCTGTAATTTTTTAGGCCCGTTATTATAGGAATAAACACTCACTACTACTTTCCCGGAATCATTCTCCCAAAACCTGGAAAATATCTGATTGTCTAAACTGCTGTCATATGGCATACCTTTCCTCCTTTTAATGAACACTTGACTTACGAATACGCCAGTATGAGTAAGTCAATGTGTGAATTATTGAGCACATAAAGTTTCTATTAGCGAAATCCCGCGTAAGCGGGGCTCCCGCATCTTGTTTCCAAAGAAACAGCGGGATAAGTTCGGACTGATAAGTTATGTTCGCTTCGCTCCATAACTTATGTCCTCACTTAAAACTTCTTGCCGTGACGATACGGCCTGGTTTTATTAAATTCTATCTTCTTAAGCAGGGCATTTTCTAAATCTATATCCCTTGCCCCGCAATAATCAAATATTCGGATGCAGCAATCAGCTAACTCCTCGGCAACCGCCTCCCTGTCAGCGTGAATGCGCATTGCCTCTAATGCTTCAGAAAGCTCAGAGTGCATTAAAGCAATAAGTTCTCCGTTATTACGCTCCTCATCCCACCATCCTTTTTCTTTAGCGATGCGATGGCACTCTTTGATAAAATCATTAATACCCAATCTTTCCCTTAACATCATCCTTTCCTTTCTCTTCTTCTGAGCCCTCACCCTGCCCGAAAACCCTGGATACTTTATTGGCGATAAATTCTTTGGCGTAAGTGCTCGCTGAAGAAACCTCTACCTGCGTGCTCGCCGGGCTTATTTCTCTAAAAAATAACCCTACCGGAGTTGTGTCCTCCTCTGAAACATAAACAGCGATTAAACGTTTCTTGGCATCTTCGCTATAAATATACGAGCCCCTGCGCACAAGAAAATCCTTAATTTTCGCGTAACAGGTATTATAATCAAAATCAAATATCTTTATTATGGCGTCTTTCCTGTGTTCCTCTAAAACTTTTGTTGAAATACCCGCCACCCCCCTCCCGGCTTCTTTTATTCTTGCGCATCCAATTGATAAAACAATAGTAACAATTAAAACCAAAATCTGTTTTTTGCGATATGCCATCCTGCCCACCCCCATTTTTACTCGCTAAGCGTACCTGTCTTAGGGACCTGCGCAAATTTCCTTGCGCTTTCACGTATGGTGCGCTTATAAGTATTATAATCTACCCCAATCAACCCAAAACGCGGGCGAAAACCCTTATCCCACTCAAAATTATCTATTAACGACCAGTATATGTAACCCATAACATTAACGCCCTCAACTATAGCGCGATTTACTGCCTTAAGGTGTTCCTGAATAAAATCCCATCTTAGATTATCATCTTCGGTGCAAATGCCATTCTCAAGTATAAATAAGGGGAGGTTAAAACGCTTAAATCTTATAAGGAGTTCGTAGAGCCCTTGCGGGTATATATCCCAACCCAGGGAATTTTTTCTTAATTTGCTATGGCCTTTATTCTCGCACACATCAACAAATAGATTCCGGAAGCCTAACTTTTTCAACTCTACCGCGCTTCGGCTGTAATAATTAATGCCGATATAATCCAAGGATTTATAACGCAGGAGCCTTCTTATAAAATCCAGGTTATAGTACCTGTCTCTTAACCAGGAGGCAAATTTATTCCCTGGGTTTGATGTGCAGGGAGCAAAGAATTGAATATTCTTGGCAATGCTTACAAAACAGTTCTGTAAATTTCTTTGCTTGTAAATACCGTGGATTGCCCTGTATGCCTTAATATGCGCCGAAACCAGATTATCTGTTACGGCCTTTGCTTTCCTGGCCGATCTTTCCTGCGGAGGCCACTGGCCTAATATATACGCATGATACACATAGACCATGGGCTCATTTATAGTTACCCAGAAACGCACATCAGCACATAAAAAATCAACCGCTTTCTGAACAAAATTAAGGAAATATGCGGGCGCTTTTTTATTCTGCCAACCGCCTTCCCGAGCAAGCCATTTTGGGTTGGTAAAATGGTGCAATGTTACTATCGGCTCTAGGCCCCTCTCCTTTAAGGCTAATATTACATCTTTATAATGCTCTAATTCTTTTAGGGAAAATTGTCCCGGCTGCGGCTCGATACGGCTCCATTCAATTGACAAACGGTGGGCATTATGATTAAGCTCTTTTGCAAGGTCAAAATCTTGTTTGTATAATTCGTAGCTTCTGCAGGCGGCGCCTGAAGGCTCTTTACCGGCTCTTTTCTCCCACTCCCACCAGTCGCTATTTGAATTATTTCCCTCAACCTGATAAGCGGAAGTAGCGGCGCCCCAGAAGAAATTATTCGGGAATCTATACCAGGTCAAAGTTTCCTCATTAAATGATAAACCCCGCACCCTGGGATTTAAGGCGCGGGGTAAATATCCTTTTATTTTTTATTGTTTTTTCTTTGCCTGTATTTCGACAGGGGCATTAAGGTGTGCGCTTAACAAAGCCCATGTCTTAGGGCCGACTTTACCGTCCGCCTTAAGATTATTTGCCTTTTGGAACCCCTCTATTGCCTGCTTTGTTTTAGGCCCGATCTTTCCGTCAATCTGACCGGCATAAAAATTAGCGTTCTTTAACGCTGTCTGGACCTCTGTATCTGATGGCTTGGAAACTTCCGGCGCCGGGGCTTCAAGGTTCACTGTAGATACTACCGGTTGCGTAACCATCCTTGCCTCTGCCTTTGCTTCAGGGCTGACTACAGCATTAGTGGCACTCATTGCGCTCATTGTTTCCATTGTCATGGGTTCCTGCGATTCTTCCATGGTTTGTTTCTTACCGCAGCCGGACATATAAGCGCTAACGGAAAGCGCTGCGGCAATAATCAAATACTTTTTCATACTCCTCTCCTTTCCTTTCTTATAATGAAAAACAGCCCCGGGCATGCCCATTTAGTGACATCCGCTAAAAGCAGTTTCTTTTTCGCATTCATCCTTCGTGCATGCACATGGTGTTCTGCGAAGACGGATAAAATTATTCCGTATTGTTTCGCTCCATTTCGCCCTAACCCTCTCTCCCTGTTGGGTGAGAGGGAATTTTGTGAAGCCCTATTATTTTAATGCTTAATTTTAGAAAAAGCAAATAAAAAATTACCGCAGGTTCCTTATCTGGGGATAAGCAAGGCCTATGATTATAAAAAATATTGCGCAGATGATGCCGCTTGCCATCACAACAAAAGAAACGCCAAGGGACTCGCTTAAAACTCCGGCGATTAAGTTGCCAAAAGGCATGAATCCGGCAAAGGTAAGCATAAAAACGCTCATCACCCTTCCGCGGAACTCATCAGGGACTATTGTCTGCAATATCGTATTAATCAAGGAAACTGCGGTAACGCTTGAGGCCCCTACTAATATTAAAGTAAAGAGCGAGAAAAATAAATCTTTCGATAAGGAAAATAAGACTAACGATACGGAAAATATAAGCGTGGAGTAAATCAGCAGCCTGCCTTTAAACTTGAAGTTCCCTAAGCGGGCAAGAATAAGCGCCCCTATCAATGCGCCGAAACCGGAAGCTGACATCAGTAAGCCAAGCCCTTTAACCCCGGCCCTTAAAATATCATTGGCAAATATAGGCATAAGTATTACATAGGCGATACCGAATAAACTCACAATACCTACCATGGAAATTAACACCAATATCAGGCGGTTATTCTTAATGAAGATGAGCCCTTCCTTTAAATCTTTTAGTGGAGGCCTATTTTTATCGGTCCTTGCGTTGTTATGGACCTTGATTAAAAAAAGGGCGAAGATTACGGCTAAAAAGCTTATCCCGTTTAAGTAGAAACATCCGCTCATGCCTATCGTAGCAACCAGCACGCCGGCAAGGGCCGGGCCGATTATCCTGCTGGAATTAAATGATACTGAATTCAGGGCAATGGCATTAAACACGTGTTCCTTTCCCACTAATTCAACTACCACTGCCTGCCTGCTCGGGGCATCAAAAGCCATGACAATCCCGTTTAATAAAGCAATCACCATTATTTGCAAAGGGGTGATTAATTTCATCTGTGTCAGCGCTGCGAGAAGAAATGCAAGGAACATGAAAGCTCCTTGAGTTGCTATAAGGATATTCCTTTTATTCACCCGGTCGGCCAAAACACCTCCGAATAGGGAAAGAAGAAATACCGGGATAGAGCTTAAAAAACCTACCACGCCCAAAAGAAAAGGCGACTGCGTGAGTTCAAAAGTCAACCAGCTCTGGGCTGTTGACTGGATCCATGTCCCGATAAGGGAAACAAACATCCCAAACCAATAAATCCTGAAATTTTTTACTTTTAAGGAAGAGAACATTTTTTATTAGTAATCCGCTCATAAAATCTAAAAAGATCTTCTTTTTTTAGAAAATATGTTTCCATTTAAAGAAACTTATTTTAAGGGTTTTATCGATGGGCGGGAAATTTGTAAACCCTAAGCTCAAGCGCACATGGGCTTAGGTGAAGATGAATCACAAAATATCCCTGACAAATGATGCAATAAAATATTAACACATTTAGGGCTTTTTGTCTATACAAAAATCTTAAAGTGTGTCAAAATTGGGTAGAAATTAAAAATATCCTGTAGGGTAAGGATAGGAAAGACATTATAGCTTATAGGCTCTGATATTAAAGCAGATAGCAAGTGGATGACCGGTTCTGGCGTTTCTGATTTTTGATATGACTTCGATATTTTTAAATCCTACTTTCTCTATTAAGTCCAAAAATTCTCTCTCCGGCAAGGCTCCCCCTATACACCTAAACCAATCATCTATGTTCTTTCTTACATTTTCAGGCAGTCTATCTTTTAAGACAATTTCACAGAAAACTGTTCTTCCTTCAGGCTTTAAAACCCTAAAGACCTCTCGCATAACTTTTCCCTTATCCGGTGAGAGATTGTAAATTCCATTTGAGGTCACCACATCAAAGAAATTATCTGGAAAAGGGAGATTATCAGAATGGCCGCATTTAATCTCCGCATTTTTAATTCCTGTTAGGCCCATATTTTTCTTTGCCTTATTGACCATATCTTTTGAGATATCTAAACCATAGACCTTGCCATTAGTTCCCGCAGCCTGAGCATAAAAATAAAGATCCAATCCTGCTCCACAGCCTAAATCCAAAACTATTTCACCCTTTTTCAATTCCACAAACGGCTGAGGATTATTCGCTCCAGTAAATGACTCATACATAGATGAGGGCAATTTATCGAGTATCCCTTTAGGATAATCTACCTTTAAAGCAAAGGTCTTTCCCACAGGAAAATTAAAAGTAGCGCAGGGGTCTTTTGCTACTTTGCTGTAT
>CAKKQZ010000024.1 GCA_919902445.1 Omnitrophica bacterium GWA2_41_15
GGTATGAATTACCGGCCTATTCCCTCTTGGGTTTTTAAACTGGAGTACCAGTGGAACAGGGCAAAAAATGAAGTCTTGGAACGGGGAAACAATGACGGGGTAATGGCTTCAATGGCAATAGGTTTTTAGGAAAGATTAGAAATGAGAAGATTCTATTTAGCTTTAACCATAACAGTATTGCTCTTATCTTTTGCGGCTGCTCAAGATAATAGCGCCGATGAAGAGGCAATTAAAAAGATATTTTCTGCTGCGCAAACTATCAAAGCAGAGGCTATAGTTGCCGAAGGGCAGGGATTTAAAGTTTATAGAGTTTTCGCTGAAGATAAAATAATTGGCTGGGTAGTTAAGCTCGATGAAATGGGAAAGGTTAAGCCTATAACCTTTTTGGTGGGTATTGATGCGCAAGGCAGGGTCGCAGGCGTTCATGTCCTGGAATACCGCGATATATTCGGCGCCGAGATAAAACGGCGTTCTTTTTTGAGGCAGTTTCAAGGCAAGTCCCTAAAAAACAAAATTAGTATCGGAGCAGATATAGATGCAGTTACTTCGGCAACAATCTCATCCGGGGCAGCAGCCAGCGCGGTAAGAAAAGCGCTCAATATAATAGCAGGGTTTAAAAAATGATGCTATAATGTGAAACAAAATTAACACAGGGTATTAATATGAGAAAAATTGCAATCGTAGGCTCGCCAAATGTCGGCAAGTCCGTGATGTTTAACAACCTGACCGGCAGTTATGTTACTGTCTCTAATTACCCCGGCACAACCGTTGAGGTCTCGCGGGGGAAGAGCCGCATTGGAGATGAGGAATTCGAGGTTATAGACACTCCCGGGATGTATTCATTCTTGCCCTTGACTGAAGAAGAAAGGGTTACGCAGCGGATCCTCTTAAATGAAAATCCCTGCGTAGTCTTGCATATCATTGATGCCAAGAACTTAGAGAGGATGCTGCCGTTAACTTTGCAGCTGTTGGAAGCAGGGCTTCCGGTTATCCTGGTGCTTAATATAATCGATGAAGCAAGGGTAAGAGGGATAGGTATAGACATCGCGCGCCTTGAGAAGGAATTAAATGTTACGGTTGCCGCAACTGTTTCAACCACCGGCGAAGGCATGGATATTTTAAAGGGAAAGATAGAAGAGCATGTTAAAAGATTTTGCTAAAAAAATAGGTTATGATGACCCGCTTGAAATTTGCATATCCAAACTGGAACCGCTATTACCACCGGATTATAAAATTTCAAAACGCGCTATCGCCTTATTAATCCTGCAAGAGGATAGAGAAATATTGGAGGCGGTTAAAGAAAAAGAGGGTGAGGGTTTCGATGCCATATTAGGAGTTATCCATGAGGCAAAGGCGCATTATACCCATCCTTTAAGCTATATTATAGGACTACGCAGGCAGCAGGAGTCAACCCGCATAGCCAATATGGTTATGAATTTTAAAGAAGGGCATAGCCATTCGCTTAAAGAGCGGCTGAGTGAGGTCTTAATGAACCCCGTGACCGGAGGCCCGATACTTTTAGCCGTGTTATATTACGGCTTATACAAGTTTGTGGGAATTTTTGGCGCAGGGGTTCTGGTGGATTTCATAGAGAATAAGGTTTTCGGAGATTACATAAACCCATTTATGATAAATCTGGTGCGCTACGCCGTACCTTTTAAATTGGCACAGGAATTGCTGGTCGGTGAATACGGCGTGATTACTTTAGGCGTGCGTTACGCGTTTGCAATTATCCTGCCTATAGTGGCTACATTTTTCTTTGCCTTTGCGATTGTTGAAGATACCGGATACCTGCCGCGTTTGGCTATGTTAGTGGACCAGCTTTTTAAAAAAATCGGGCTTTCAGGAAGGGCAGTTATACCATTGGTTTTAGGTTTTGGCTGCGACACGATGGCGACTATGGTAACGCGCACCCTTCCTACTAAACGCGAGCGCATCATTGCAACGCTTTTGCTGGCTTTGGCAATACCATGTTCTGCGCAGATGGGCGTTATACTGGCTTTGCTTGCCGGATATCCAGTCGGATTAATAATTTGGTTAAGCGTTATTATACTTGTATTTTTAATAGTCGGTTATCTTGCCTCTAAGATTATGCCCGGTGAACTGCCTAGTTTTTATATGGAGATACCGCCGCTGCGCCTGCCGCAATTATCAAATATCTTAAGAAAGACAGGAAGCCGCCTGGGCTGGTATTTTAAAGAGATTTTGCCTCTGTTTATTTTTGCCAGCGTACTTATCTGGCTTGGCCAGATTACCGGAGTATTCGCAGTTTTAGTTAAATTGTTGGAGTATCCGATACGGGCGCTGGGCTTGCCTGATCAGGCAGCAGTGTCTTTTCTTTTTGGGTTCTTCAGGCGTGATTACGGAGCTGCGGGGTTATATGATTTAAAAAAAGTTGGCTTACTCTCCGGAAATCAACTAGTAGTCGCCTGTATTACTTTGACTTTATTCCTGCCCTGCATAGCCCAACTGTTGATGAATGTAAAAGAGCGCGGGATACGTATGGGGATTTCTATGTCTCTTTTTATCCTGTTTTTTTCTTTTAGTATCGGATATTTGGTGAATCTGGCATTTGTATTATTGCACATACAACTATAGTAGCAGGGACTGTCCC
>CAKKQZ010000025.1 GCA_919902445.1 Omnitrophica bacterium GWA2_41_15
ACTTACACTGCCAGGCTCCTCTGCTTAGGCAGATTAAACTTAGCTTTTAATAATTTCTGCTAGAATAAGGACATGAAAAAACAAAAGAAAAGCGACTCAAGAAAAGCGACCGAGACGAGATCCACATCCTTGTTCGAAAAGGATACACGCAACACGAAATCGCCGAACGAATCGGCGTAACACAAGGGGCGATATCGTATGAACTTTCTAACAAAAGAAGAAGAGGAAGACGATATGATGCGAACTATGCGCAACACAAAACACGGGTCAATCAAAACTACCGGCGCATTCGTCCAAATACCATTGTTGAGCATCCTGAACTTCAGAAAACGGTTGATAGCTACCTCATGGACGACCAATCGCCTGAACATATATCACGGCGGATAGCGAAGTATCACAAAAACCTACCGTATGTATCGGGAATCACCATACGAATCTACATCAAGAGTCCCTACGGACGAAGAATTGAGGTGCATCGAAACAAGCTCAGCAAACGAAAAGGCGGAAGAAGAAAACGTTGGCAAAGAATCACGGACAAACGCATGATTGATAAAAGACCCAGTATTATCAACGCGAAAAAGCGAGATGGAGACATGGAGGGCGACTTCATCGCGCCTGGAAAAGATGGAGAGGGACTGCTTCTCATTCACACCGACCGGAAGCTCCGCTACCCGCTTCTTGAGAAAATACACCCCGTTTCCATTCGCACCCTAACCAATGCGATTAAGCGCATAAAAAAGCGATATCCGGAGATGAAGACGGTAACATGGGACAATGATATACTGCTCATCTGTCACAAAGAGCTTGAAAAGAAGTTTGACATCAAAATCTACTTCTGCCATCCGTACAAGTTTTGGGAGAAAGGAGGCGTTGAGAATCGAAACAAAATCATTCGCAAGTATATTCCAAAAGGTTCAGATATTTCTCGTTATTCACGAGCGTACATCAAAAAACTAGAGGAGAAACTGCAACGGCGCATCATGAAATGCTTAAGGTACCGAACACCAGCAGAGGTGCTCGAGACACACCGGAAACGAAAAGAGAAGCCATAACGGCTTCCTCCTTCAAAGAATTTCGTGTATAAAAAATTATTAAAACGAGGGTTGTGGGTGCTGGGGGTTGGCTGAAACTATACTGGCATAGGTAATAATATCTGTCAATACTCGCTGAAAGCGAAATATCTGCTACAATCGCAATTACTTTTATTAGAAATAACAGCTCCAGATTTCTCTTTTCCTAAAGGAGGTGCCAGTCTAGGC
>CAKKQZ010000026.1 GCA_919902445.1 Omnitrophica bacterium GWA2_41_15
TATGCAAGAGCAGTAAACAGCTCTTATACATGCAGAAGCCATCATTTGCCTATGCTGCTGTTAATTTCAGCGAGAACAGTGTTTACAGGCAGAGAAAGAACAGCCACGTGGCTTATAACACTTGCAAATAACAAGGGGTACAATCTGCAAATTCATGAAAGGAGAGGAAATGAAAGAATCAATGAAGGGAACAGAAGGAATGTTTCCCCAGACTCCTTTAGAGCTTTTCGAGTTCCTGAAGAAGAAAGGCATGTTTAAAGGGAAAATAGCTGCAATGTGCCTTGATTCCCTTTCAGATCCAGGCAACCAGAAATTGTTCAAGGAATGCCTTGATGAGCTTGCGTATGAAATAATCAGGATGCAGCGGACATGCTCGCCTTTTGATGTTCCGGATGATGTTGCAGGAAAGATAGTGTTTGCAACAACTGAAACCGGAATGCCTGTCCCATGGCCGATAGACATGCCCCACACTGCTGTCTTCGGATCATCCAATACAGGCAAAACAACATGCTGCATGATTATGTGCATGAAAGCATTGGAGCAGGGTTACAAGGCATGGATTTTTACGAGGGCAGATGACGTCACAAGCCTGATAAGGATTTTTCCAGATATCTTTTACGATGATTTCAACGGAAAGATGCAAATAAATCCGCTGCATTTCCTGAAGCCGGAAGTTTTTGTCTCTGTCTTCAATGATTCCTTTGTGCTGTATGAGGGAAGCGAGGCATACCTGATTGAGGCAATAAGAGAGCTGAAAAGAAAGAATCCTGAGCCAAATCTTTATGATTTGTATTATTTCATCAGGGCGAGAAAACATCCGGGATTAAGCAGGACAGCAAGATACCAGGAAAGCATCTTGAATAGGTTTGGAGGCCTGATTAACAGCTCTCTCGGGAAAACATTTGACTGCGTAAAGGGGCATGAGGATGACATCATTAAGGCAAGCGTGATTTTCAATGTTTCAGGGCTGACGCTTTCAGAGCAGAAGTTCATCGTGAATTCATTATTGATGCATCTCTACCTTAACAATAAGGAACGCATGAAGCTGGTTTTTGTTGACGATGCAAGCATGCTTCTGCAGGAAAGCAGGGAACTTACGCTGACTGACGATATTTTCTCGAACATACGAAAAGGCAGCATTCACATGATTCCATGCTCGCAATCTCCAGCTGAATTAAGCCCGGGCATCCTTTCGAATATTTCAAACAAGCTAGTATTCAGGCTTAATTCAGGAAGAGACATAGGGGCAGTGCAGCTGAGCATGGGGGTAACTATCACTGAACAGAAGGCTTTCTTCTTCAAGCTGAAGCATGAGGAGCGCGATGTGATAATCGAGTTCGCTGGAAAGGCAAGGCCTTTTCTGGCAAAGATAATCCATGCAGATTTTCCAGAGCCGATGAGCAAGGAAGAGCTGGCAGAAAACAATGAGAGCATAATGAAGGATTTCTCCGAGCCTGTGCCAAGAATCAGGGAAGAGCAAAAAGAAGAGAAATTTGAGCTTAGAAATGAAGAAAGAGAGTGGCTCATGGCTGTTTACCTCAACCAGTACAGAAAAACACTTACAGAGATTCATGATATTGCAGGGTTCTC
>CAKKQZ010000027.1 GCA_919902445.1 Omnitrophica bacterium GWA2_41_15
CTATTCTAATAAAATTTATCGGCCAGAACATTGGTACGGAGATAGTAAAGTTCTATCCGGGCGTAAGTTACAGGCACTTGATGGTGGTAAAACGCGGTGCCAAGCAGCATCTGGAGGATTTAAAATGCATACCTCCCCATGACATTGTTGATGAAAGCATATCCAAAAACTTTCCCAAAGGCGACGGCGCAGAGGTTCTTATAAAATTAATGGAAGATTCAAGGCAGGCACTTGAAAAACACGAGGTAAATCTTATCAGGATAGACCTGAAAGAAAATCCGGCTAATATGATATGGCTCTGGGGCCAAGGCAAAAAACCTAATATGCCAGGTTTCAAAGTTAAATACGGCCTTAGCGGTAGCGTGATATCGGCGGTTGATTTGATAAAGGGCATGGGAAAGATAATGGGGTTAGGTGTGATTAATGTCCCCGGTGCAACTGGATATTACGATACAGATTATGAAGGCAAGGCAAAAGCAGCATTGAAGTGCCTAAAGAAGCAAGATTTTGTTTTTGTGCATGTGGAAGCGCCGGATGAGGCAGGGCATAACGGTGACCTAAGGGAAAAGATTACAGCCATAGAAAGATTTGACCAGTTGGTTGTGGGGACAATATTAGAGGCCTTCAAAGACGAGCATGATTTTCGTATTTTAGTTTTACCTGACCACGCCACGCCAATCCAGATTAAAACGCATACCTCGGAACCGGTACTTTTTGGAATTTATGGCAAGGGTGTTGTTGCCGGAGATTTTTCAGGTTACTGCGAAAAAGAGGCGGAAAAGTCAGGCCTGTATTTTGAAGAGGGCCATGAGTTGATGGGGTATTTTATCCGCCTTCGCGCAGAAGACCACGGGTGTAAACCCGGATGATGAATGCGGGTAACCAGCGCTACGGTGGATGTCGCTTAAACGTGTTGAAGGCGGACCCGCCGATCCCCCTACGCACTTCGTGCTTCGGTGGATCCGCCGAAGATTAGAAGAAGCGCAGGCGGAAGCGAAGCGTAGACGGGTAAGTATAGGAACCACGGCTGTAAAGCCGTGGGGGGCTCCATTAAAGGAGGATAAATTAGCTGAATGAATTCCTTGCTTATTGTAACCCCAGTATTAATATTATTTTTCTGTGCCTATAGATTCTATGCTAAAAAGTTAGAATACTTATGGCAGATTGACCCTAAAAGATCGACTCCCGCCTATTCTAAGTTTGATAGCGTAGATTACATTCCGGCAAAAAATTGGCTGGTTTTATTCGGCCATCATTTTTCTTCAATTGCCGGAGCCGGGCCCATAATCGGCCCTGTTATTGCGGTAATGTTATGGGGCTGGATGCCTGCTTTAGTCTGGGTAATTTTAGGGACCATTTTTATCGGAGGCGTGCATGATTTTGGCTCTTTGATAACATCGGTAAGGGAGGGTGGTTCAACGGTTACGGATATCGCAGGGGGCGTGATATCCAGGCGCGCAAAAATACTTTTCGCTTTATTTGTTTGGCTTGCCTTGATTTTAGTAATCGCGGTTTTCGCGTACCTGTGCGCCGATACATTTGTAAAAGAGCCAAAGATTGTTTTACCCTCGCTCGGGTTAATACCTGTGGCAATGCTCATCGGCTATCTTTTATATTCTTTAAGAGTAAATAGCGTATTGGTTACGCTGCTGGGGCTTACGCTTCTTTCGGCGTTGATAATTTTTGGCAATATTTTACCGGTGGCCGGCGGTATAAGGATGTGGATTTTGATTTTATTTGTTTACTGCTATTTTGCTTCCGTTTTGCCGGTTAATATACTTTTACAGCCGCGCGATTACCTTTCCAGTTTTTTATTGTTTTTCGGAGTGGGCGCGGGTTATATAGGATTAATCTTAACGCGGCCAAATATAACCATGCCTTATTATAATAACTGGATGACAAAAGAAGGGAGCCTCTGGCCCATGCTTTTTGTAACTGTTGCCTGCGGGGCGGTATCTGGTTTTCATGCATTGATAGCAAGCGGCACATCTTCAAAGCAGATGGCAAGCGAACGGCACGCCAAAAGAATCGGATATGGCGGAATGGTTGCTGAAGGGATAGTTGCGGTGCTTGCAATTATTGTTACGGCTATTTTATTTAAAAAAGGAGACGATCTCCCGGGTGCATTAAAGAGCGCAACGCCTATAGGCATATTTGCAAAGGGTTTTGGTTCGGTTACTAAAAGTATTTTAGGGGAGAGCGGGTCGTTTATTGCCATAACCATTTTAAACGCTTTTATACTTACTACCCTGGATACAGCTACAAGGGTTTCAAGGTATCTTACAGAAGAATTATTTAAAATAAAAAACCGTTATTTGTCTACACTCATTATCGTAATTTTGGGCGCTGCATTGGCCCTTAGCGGTAAATGGCAGAAGATTTGGCCGGTATTCGGAGCCTCCAACCAGTTAGTGGCGGCTTTGGCATTGTTTGTCCTGAGCTGTTGGCTCTTGTCCAAGGGTAAATCTATAAAATTAGTGATCTGGCCGGCACTTTTTATGCTGATTACTACTTTAGCAGCCTTGATATTCCAGGCAATCAAATATTTCACTGATAAAGATCAAGTGCTTTTTATAGTATCGATAGTTTTAATCGGATTAGCCAGTGTTATGATTTATGAGGTTTTTCCGGTAATAATCTTCAGGAGAGTAAAGCCATGCATAAGGGTTTGATAGTGCAAAAATTCGGAGGTTCATCAGTAGCAAATGTAGAGCGTATTAAGAATGTAGCTAAAAGGGTGGTTAGTTACAGAAAAAAGGGTTATGATTTGGTGGTAGTGGTTTCTGCCCTGGGGGATACGACAGATGAATTAATAGAGCTTGCAAATAAGGTAAATACCGAGGCCTGCGAGCGCGAAATGGATATGCTTTTATCTACTGGAGAACAGATTTCGGTTGCCCTCCTTGCCATGGCGATACATAAGTTAGGCTGCGAGGCGATATCTTTTACCGGAGCCCAGGTAGGTATTATTACCGATACCAGCCATACTCGCGCAAGGATTATAAAGATAAATGCCGATAAGATAAAAGAGGAGTTAAAAAAAGGAAGAATTGTTATTGTAGCCGGATTTCAAGGGGTGACTTTAAATCAGGATATTACGACTTTAGGCAGGGGGGGGTCGGATTTAACTGCCGTGGCCTTAGCTAAGGAACTTAAAGCAAATGAGTGCGAAATTTATACAGACGTGGAAGGAATTTATACGACTGACCCCCGCGTTGAACAGAAGGCAAAGAAAATAAGGGAAATTACTTACGATGAAATGCTGGAGATGGCTAGTTTAGGGGCTCAGGTAATGCAGGCGCGATCGATAGAGGTGGCTAAAAAATTCGACGTAGCCATACATGTGCGCTCGTCATTTTCTAATAATCCCGGCACAAAGATTGTCAAGGAGGTTAAAAGAATGGAAGATGTGGTTGTCAGCGGTATTACCTTAAATAAGACTGAAGCTAAAATTACTGTTTGCGATGTTCCTGACCGCCCGGGGGTAGCGGCGAAGATATTTAAGGAACTCTCAAGCGCCGGTGTAAATGTGGATATGATCGTGCAGAATGTCTCCCATACCCGCCAGACGGATATTTCATTTACGGTCAATAAACCCCAACTGCGCAAGGCCATCAAAATTACCAGGAAGGTTGCCAAAAACATCAAAACCGGAGAGGTTTTGGCTGATGAGGATATTGCCCGCGTATCAATTATTGGCGTGGGGATGAAAACGCATCCGGGCGTTGCCGCCAAAATGTTTGAGGTGTTGGCGCGTAATCAGGTAAATATAGAGATGATTTCAACATCCGATATAAGCATATCCTGTATTATAAAAAAGAAATTTGCCGAGAAAGCTGTCAGGTCGTTGCATAAAAAATTCGGCTTAGCCAAATAAAATTTAGGGACGTTTCTCAAGCTGAATATAAACTGTCCCCGTACTGGGGACACCTTATAGCTGACTTTAGAAACGTCCCTATAAAAAGAGGTAAATATGTCAAAAGTAAAACTTTACGATACTACTTTACGCGACGGAGCGCAGGGGGAAGGTATTTCTTACTCTGTAATGGATAAGATCCGTATTGCGCAGGAATTAGACTCACTTGGAGTCCACTATATTGAAGGCGGCTGGCCGGGCTCAAATCCGAAAGATATGGAATTCTTTTTAAGGATGGCGGGCTTGCGCCTTAAGAACTCTCAGTTAGTTGCCTTTGGCTCAACACGTAAGGCGCATAGTAAAGCATCCGAAGATAATAACCTTAAAGCGATTATCAAATCTAAAGTAAAAGTTGTGACAATTTTCGGAAAAACCTGGGATCTGCATATTACGGATGTCCTTAAGACAACGCTCGAAGAAAACCTGCATATGATCAGGGATTCAATAAGTTTCCTTGTTTCAAAAGGGCTTGTTGTTTTTTACGATGCCGAGCATTTTTTTGATGCCTATGAAGCGAATAAGGAATATAGCTTGAAGTGTTTGCAAACGGCGCAAGAAGCGGGGGCAAAAGCAGTATGTTTATGCGACACAAACGGCGGAACGCTTACCTCGGAGGTTTCTTCAGTTATTAAAAAAGTAAGGCCGCATATTTCGCTTTCGCTCGGTATCCACTGTCATAATGACGCTGATCTTGCAGTAGCAAATACTATTGCTGCGGTTCAAGCAGGCGCTGATATGGTACAAGGCACCATCAACGGATACGGAGAGCGTTGCGGCAATGCTGATTTAGTCCCGATTATCGCAAACCTGAAATTAAAACTCAAGGCCGGTTGTATCAGCGATCAAAAATTAAAAGAACTTACCAAGGTTTCGCATTTTGTCAGCGAAATCAGCAATATGAAGCAGAGGACAGCCCAGCCGTACACAGGTATTTCTGCTTTTGCGCATAAGGGCGGGGTGCATATTAACGCGGTAATGAAGAACCCGAAAACCTACGAACATGTGGATCCTGCGGTTGTGGGCAATCATCGCAGGATTTTAGTTTCTGAATTAGCGGGAAAGACCGGGATTTTAATTCGCGCCAAAGAATTAGAATTTGATTTGAGCAAAGAAGACCCGAAGGCCCGCAGGATCTTAAAGCTCATCCAGGATTTAGAGCATAAGGGGTATCATTTTGAAGCTGCCGAAGCTTCCTTTGAACTCTTAGTAAAGAAGGCGTTTAAAAAATATAAGAACTTTTTTGAATTAGAAGGTTTTCGTATTGTGGTGGAGAAGCGCTCGGATAAAAAAATCACTTCAGAGGCGATTATTAAATTAAAGGTAAAAGGCGTAAAAGAGCATACTGCAGCTGAAGGGGACGGCCCGGTAAATGCTTTGGATAATGCCCTGCGTAAAGCACTTAAAGATTTTTATCCTACATTATCAAAAATGCATCTTTCTGATTTTAAGGTGCGTGTTTTGGATGAGAAAGTAGGTACTGCCGCGCGCGTGCGGGTATTAATCCAGTCGCAGGATGAAACTGATACCTGGAGCACTATCGGTGTGCATGAAAATATAATCGAAGCCAGCTGGCAAGCGCTTGTAGATAGCGTTGAATATAAGTTACTGAAGGATCAAGGCGCGAAGTCCAGAGAAACAGTTAAATAGATTCTTAACTCGAGGGGCAGCGTTTGTTGATAGTGTTGAATATAAGTTGCTGAAGGACAAGGTCAGTAATGATGAATGAAGTTTCGTCCCGCTACAATCCCAAAGAGACAGAGGATAAGTGGTATAAATTCTGGGAAGAGAATAACCTTTTTTCTGCTAGACCCAATCCTTCCAAGAAACCTTTCTGCATAGTTATCCCCCCTCCGAATATAACCGGAATCCTGCATATGGGCCACGCTTTGAATAACGCCATTCAGGATATCCTTATCCGCTATCACAGGATGAAAGGCGAAGAATCTCTTTGGATGCCGGGAACTGACCATGCCGGTATCGCAACTCAAAACGTAGTTGAAAAATCCATCGCTAAAGATGGGCTTAAGCGCCAGGATCTGGGCAGGGATAAATTTATTGAAAGGGTCCGGGAGTGGAAGGAGAAATATGGCTCAACCATAATACATCAGCTTAAGAAGCTTGGTGCTTCCTGTGACTGGGCTCGTACCCGCTTTACCATGGATAGCGAATATTCGGAGGCCGTAAAAAAGGTATTTGTCGCACTTTGGGACAAGGGCCTTATTTATCAGGGTGATAAAGTAATTAACTGGTGCCCGCGCTGCCAGACCGCGCTTTCAGACGAAGAGGCGCCGCATCATGATATAGAAGGAAAACTATATTACATTAGATATCCATTTAAGGGACAGCCCCCTAAGCGCGACTCCGATAGAGACATTTCGGGGACAGTCCCTTATGTCGTCGTCGCTACTACCCGGCCCGAGACAATGTTAGGCGATACTGCGGTAGCGGTTAACCCTAAAGATAAAAGATACAAGAAGCTTATAGGAAAAACTTTAATTCTGCCATTAGTTAATAGGGAAATAAAACTCATCGCCGATAATATGGTGGAGATGAAATTCGGAACAGGGGCGCTAAAGGTCACCCCTGCGCATGACCCTAATGATTATACCTTAGGCAAAAAACATAATTTAGAATTCATAAATATCATGCATCCGGACGGACGCCTTAATGAAAATGCAGGCGATTATAACGGAATGGATAGATTCAAGGCAAGAGAAGTTATCTTAGAAGATTTGAAAGAAAAAGGCCTTCTGGAAAAAATTGAATCTCACAGTTTATCTGCAGGGCATTGTTATCGCTGCCACACCATTATTGAGCCGTATTTATCCCGGCAGTGGTTTGTCAAAATGAAACCATTAGCTGAACCGGCTATCGAAGCAGTAAGAAAGGGAAAAATAAAGTTTTATCCAAAACGCTGGGAAAAAGTTTATCTGAATTGGATGGAAAATATCCAGGATTGGTGTATATCGCGCCAGATATGGTGGGGGCACCGCTTGCCTATTTACTATTGCAGAGATTGCCAGAAACAGGCAAACGAGTCGGCAGTCCACAGTCGGCAGTCCACAGAAACTATGGACTATGGACTATCGACTATGGACAAAAAAGGCGTCATTGTTTCAACACTAAAGCCCGAAAAGTGTCCTCATTGCGATTCAACCGATATTTATCAGGATGAGGATGTCCTGGATACCTGGTTTTCAAGCTGGCTCTGGCCCTTTGCAACATTCTACTGGCCGGAAATGAAGGGACTGTCCCCTTCGGGGACTCTCCCTGAATTGGATTTAAAGTATTTCTACCCTACCTCAGTACTTGTAACTGCTCCTGAAATAATCTTTTTTTGGGTGGCGCGTATGATAATGGCCGGGTTAGAATTTATGAAAGATATCCCCTTCAAGGACATTTACATTCATGGCACTGTGCGCGATATCGAAGGCAAGAAGATGTCTAAATCCTTAGGGAATATTATTGACCCGCTTGAGATAATAAATGAATACGGCTCTGACGCGCTCCGTTTTAGCCTGATATCTATAACCAGCCAGGGACAGGATGTGTATTTATCAAAGGAAAGGTTTGAGCAGGGAAGGAATTTCGCCAATAAGATCTGGAATGCCTCGAGGTTCATCCTGATGAATTTAGAGCAGTCAAATATCAGGGTTGATTTATGCGCGTTCTATAAAGACAAGGACTTGGGCCTGGTTAACCGTTGGATATTAAGCAGGTTCTATTCGGTTTTAAAGGAAGTAAACGGCCATCTGGATAAATATAGGTTCAATGAGGCCGCAAATACGCTTTATTCATTTTTCTGGCATGAGTTCTGCGATTGGTACCTTGAACTGATTAAAACGGATATTAAATCTGAAGAGAACCAGGTTATAATGTACAAGGTCTTGGAGAAATTTTTGAGGCTGTTGCATCCGTTTATGCCGTTTATAACCGAAGAGGCCTGGCAGAGGATTCCCCATACAGGCAATTCAATAATGACGCAAGCTATGCCGCACCTTCAGGAAAATATTATCGATGAAAAGACGGAAAAACTAATGGAGGGCGTATTTGAACTCATCAATATTATAAGAAATATTCGTTCTGAATTGGATATTCCGGCTCAGGACAGCATAGATGCGAAGGTATTTTTAAGCAGTAAGGCAAAGAGGGCGTTGATAGAGTCGATGTCAGGGCATATCCGCAGGCTTTCGCGTTTAAACAAACTGACTATCGGGGCTGAATATTCCCGCTCGGAGGGTGAGTTTGCGGCGGTTTTTAAGGATATGCATATAGTTATCCCTCTTTCCGGATCTGGCAGTGTGCAAGAGCACAAAGTAAAGATAGGTCAGAAGATCGAGAATATCCATTCAGAAATCAGGTCAAAAGAGAAGATGTTATCAAATGCAGATTTTCTCAAAAGGGCACCGAAGGAAATAGTAGATAAAGAGCGGGATAAATTAAATGAACTAAAAGAATTACTAAAAAAACTGGAGGCACTCAAAGATGGTCTCAGATAAATATTTCCTTTCTGAAAAAAAGCCGGAGTTGAATCAGGAGAAGTTAGTTAGTATTGTCCGTAGGGCATTGATTGAAGACATAGGAAAAGGCGATATAACTACGCAATTAACGATTCCTGCAAATAAAAAGATAAAAGCTAATTTGCTTGTAAAAGAAAAAGAGGGTTGTGTAGTCTGCGGGTTAAAAGTTGCAGAGACGGCATTTAAAAGTGTGGATAGCAAGGTTAAATTTAAAAAGCTGGTTAAGGAAGGCGAGGAGGCAGCAAGCGGCGCAATAATTGCCCAGGTATACGGAAAAGCAAGCAGCATATTAAGCGCAGAGAGGGTCGCTCTTAATTTATTGGCCATGCTTTCCGGCGTTGCGACAAAGACGCGCGAATATGTAGAACATATAGAGCCGCATAGGACTAAGATTACCGATACCCGCAAAACCTTTCCCGGTTTAAGGGAATTACAGAAATACGCGGTCAGGGTCGGAGGAGGCTCAAGCCACAGGATGAGCCTTGATGAGATGATCCTGATAAAGGATAACCATATTAAAGTCACCGATGGGTACGACAGGCTGCCTCGTGTCCCAAAAGGTTTTAAAATCGAGGTTGAGGTTCAAAATTTAGATGAATTCAGGCATGCATTGAGGTTTAAACCTGATGTTATAATGCTTGATAACATGAGTATTGAGGATATAAAAGAAGCGGTTAAGATTAGAAATAATACCGAATTTAAAAGCCATCATCCCCCCACTAAATTAGAAGCTTCCGGAGGAGTAGATTTTAACACGGTTAAGGAAATAGCAGCAGCAGGAGTGGATATAATTTCTATAGGCGCTCTTACCCATGATGTCAAATCCTCCGACATAAGTTTAGAAGTCCAAAAATAGGGACGTTTCTCAACCTGAATATAAACTGTCCCCGAGTGGGGGACACCTTATAGCTAAGTTAAGAAACGTCCCTAATTAAGTAATGGAAAAGTTCAGGTTGGTTAGTGATTTTAAAGCTTGCGGCGACCAGCCGAGGGCGATAAAAGAATTAGTTGAATCTCTTTCTTCAGATGGCAGCTACCAGACATTGCTGGGTGTTACCGGCTCCGGGAAAACATTTACCCTGGCAAATGTAATAGGAAAGATAAATTTGCCTACCCTTGTTATATCGCACAATAAAACTCTCGCTGCGCAGCTTTACTCGGAATTTAAGGGATTTTTTCCCCACAATGCAGTGGAGTATTTTGTAAGTTATTACGATTACTACCAGCCCGAAGCTTATGTTCCTTCCACTGACACCTATATTGATAAAGATGCCTTAATCAATGACAGGCTGGACCGCCTCAGGCTTCAGGCAACATCAAGCCTCATGTCTCGCAGCGATGTCTTAATAGTAGCCTCCGTATCCTGTATTTATAACCTTGGCAGCCCGGAAGATTACCGCGGACTGATGGTGTTTATTCAGGAAGGAGAAATTATTCCCCGCGATACACTACTTTTCAAACTCATACAGATACAATACGAAAGAAACGATTATGAATTTATCCGCGGAAAAATACGCATACGGGGGGAGGTAATGGATATATTCCCCTCTTATCAGGAGAAAGCGCTGCGCATACAATTTCTCGGGGATAAAATAGAAAGAATTTCAGAAATAAACCCTGTTTCGGGAGAAACAATCAATCCGCTTGAGAGGATTGCCGTTTATCCGGCAAAACATTTTATAGTTTCAGGGCAAAGGATTGAGAGCGCGCTAAAAGCGATAGAACTGGAATTGCAAGGCCAGCTTAATTTCTTAAAAGGCAATAATAAATTGCTGGAAGCCGAGCGCCTTGAATCCCGCACAAGGTATGATATGGAGATGCTTCGAGAGATGGGCTATTGCCACGGGATTGAAAATTATTCAAGGATACTCGCCGGAAGGCCTGCGGGCTCAAGGCCATATTGCCTGATTGATTATTTTCCCGGTGATTTTCTGGTTGTAATTGACGAGTCGCATGTAGCAATACCGCAGATAAGGGGGATGTATGCAGGCGACCGCGCCAGAAAAGAAACCCTGGTGGAATACGGCTTCAGGCTTCCTTCATGCCTGGATAATAGGCCATTAAAGCCTAAAGAGTTTGAGTCTTTGGTTAAACACACCATATTTGTTTCAGCCACTCCCGATGAATACGAAATTAAGAAAAGCCTTGGTAAGGTCACTCAGCAGATTATCCGGCCTACAGGCCTTGTTGATCCCGAAATAATTGTTAAGCCTACAGAAAACCAGGTTGAAGATTTGATCCTGCAGGTGCAAAGATGCGCTAAAAATAATGAAAGGGTTTTGGTGACTACGCTTACAAAGAGGATGGCAGAGGACCTGACAAATTATCTGCAGGATAAAGGGCTAAAAGTAAAATACCTTCATTCGGAAATAGAAACCATTGAGCGCTCAAAAATCCTCAGAGACTTAAGGCAGAAGAAATTTGACTGCCTTGTAGGGATAAATCTGTTAAGGGAGGGGCTGGATTTACCGGAGGTGTCTTTAGTTGCAATACTTGATGCCGATAAAGAGGGTTTTTTGCGCTCTGCCACTAGTTTGATCCAGGTTTCCGGACGAGCAGCGCGTAATATCAACGGCACTGTGATAATGTACGCTGACACCATAACCGGTTCCATGAAGAAAGCTATCAATGAATGCAACCGCAGAAGAAAAATACAACTGGAGTTTAATGAGAAGAACAAAATCACTCCGCGCAGTATTCAAAAAGCGATCAGGCATGGGATTGAGGATTTAGCGCTTGCTGAAGAGTTCGTTTGTAATTTAACCGGTCTTGAAAAGGATGAATATGAGTTGAATAAATATATTTCGCAGTTACAATATGAGATGGAGCTTGCCGCGCGCAATCTACAGTTTGAGAAAGCAGCAGCCTTACGCGACCAGCTAAAAAATCTTAAGGGTACCACCCTTTAATCTTTAGGGACACCCTTGAAACTAATCGGGGGACACCCTTAGCTTTAGCAGAAAGAGCGGCTTTGCTTTGGCAAAAAGGGTGTCCCTAAAAAGATGCTATTAGCCGTAGATATAGGTAATACGAATATAAGTTTTGGTGTATTCAAAGGAAATAAAATCGTAAAGAGGTTTAATATCCTGACAGGATCCTACTGCGCAAAGCGCTTAAAGAAGAATTTAGGAAGGGCGGATATAAGTGATTCTATTATTTGTAGCGTAGTCCCTAAGGCGACAGATATTCTCGCCAGGGATTTGGAAAAGCTTTTAGCGATTAGGGCACATATTATAGGTAAGGATTTAAAGGCCCCCATAAAAAACTTATACCGCAAGGCCAAACAGGTTGGCCAGGACCGATTAGTAAATGCTTATGCCGGTGTAAAACTTTATGGATCACCCCTGATCGTAATTGATTTTGGAACCGCGATTACCTTTGATGCGATATCAAAAAGGAGTGAGTATTTGGGGGGGGCGATCCTGCCCGGCTTGCAGATTTCTTTGGATGCGCTACATGAGCGTACCGCGCTTTTGCCGAAAGTAAAGTTAAATAAACCAAAGGGCCTTATAGGAAAAGATACAAAAAATAGTATGCTAAGCGGGATAATTTACGGTTTCGCTAGCCTTAGCGATGATTTAAGCCTAAGGATAAAATTAAAAATAGGCAGAAATGCGAAAGTAATCGGCACCGGAGGAAACATAAATTTAATTAAGAAATATTGCAGGAATCTTGATATAATAGACCGCGATTTGACTCTTAAGGGGTTAAGGTTAATTTATTAAAAAAAATCTTGACAAGATTTTTTTTTGCTTTATAATTAGCGCTCTAACAACTAGAGTGCTAATAATTCGACTGCGCTCATTATTAGCCCTAAAGCGGAGTCGAAGGGCTAAAATAAACAATATAAAGGAGGTGTAAAAGATATGGAAATAAAACCATTAGGTGACAGGGTAGTGATTAAACCGTTAGAGCCGGAGGCTAAGAGCAAGGGTGGTATTGTCTTGCCTGATACTGCCAAGGAAAAGCCGCAGGGGGGTAAAGTTGTTGCCGTAGGCAGAGGCAAGGTTTCTGACAACGGGACAGTTCAGACACCGGAAGTAAAAGTGGGTGATAAGGTCTTATACGGAAAATATTCCGGTAATGAGATTACCACTAAGGATGGCGAGGAACTGTTAATCATGCGTGAAGAGGATATCCTGGCGATTATAAAATAAGTGAAGACATAAGTTATGGAGACATATATTAACAATAAGGTAAACGACATAACTTATAAGTCCGAACTTATCCCGCTGTTCCGTAGGGAAGTAGGAAGCGGGATTAATTCGCACAAATAACTTACGCACACTTTGTGTTCGTAAGTTATGTGCTCATTAAAGGAGGTTCATGGAATGGCAAAGCAATTAATATATTCTGATGAAGCGCGCCGAAAGATATTACGCGGTATAGAGCAGCTATCCGCAGCAGTTAAGGTGACGCTTGGCCCGAAGGGCCGTAACGTTGTAATTGATAAGAAATTCGGTTCGCCCACAATCACCAAGGATGGCGTAACCGTTGCAAAAGAGATTGATCTTGAAGACCCATTTGAAAATATGGGCGCTCAGATGGTAAAGGAAGTAGCTGAAAAGACATCTGATATAGCAGGCGATGGTACAACAACCGCAACTATTCTTGCGGAAGCAATTTATCGCGAAGGCCTGAAGAATGTTACTGCAGGCGCAAATCCCATGGCATTAAAGCGCGGGATTGAAAAGGCGGTTGAAAAGGTGGTTGAGGAATTAGGAAAGCTCGCAACACCAATAAAGGATAAAAAAGAAGTAGCCCAGGTAGCGGCTATAGCTGCAAATTCTGATACCGCAATAGGCGACTTGATTGCCGAGGCGATGGATAAGGTCGGCAAAGACGGGGTAATCACAGTTGAAGAGGCAAAATCAACTGCGACAACCCTGGATGTCGTAGAGGGCATGCAGTTTGACCAGGGTTATCTTTCCCCCTATTTTGTCACTGATGCCGAGAGAATGGAAGTCCTTTTAGAGGACCCTTATATTCTTATCTACGAGAAAAAAATCACCGCAATAAAGGATATTCTGCCTTTATTGGAAAAGATTGCACGCGCAGGAAAGCCGCTTTTAATCGTTGCTGAAGAAGTTGAAGGAGAAGCGCTTGCAACATTGGTGGTAAACAAGATCCGCGGGACATTCTCCGCTTGCGCAGTAAAAGCTCCGGGATACGGCGACAGAAGAAAAGAAATGCTTGAAGATATTGCGACACTTACCGGCGGTAAAGCTATTACCGAGGAATTAGGTATCAAGTTAGAGAGCCTTGATATTGATGACCTTGGCCGCGCAAAGAGAGTCAAAATCGACAAGGAAAATACTACTATTGTTGAAGGCGCAGGCAAGAACACCGCAATTAGTGGAAGAATAGCCCAGATCAAAAAGCAGATAGAAGGTAGCGACTCTGATTATGACAAAGAGAAACTGCAGGAACGCCTGGCAAAATTAGCAGGCGGGGTTGCGGTTATCAATGTGGGCGCTGCCACAGAAACAGAGATGAAAGAGAAAAAAGCACGGGTTGAGGACGCATTACACGCAACGCGTGCAGCTTCTCAGGAAGGTATTGTTCCTGGCGGCGGCGTAGCATTGATGCGCACAGCTCCGGCGCTGGATAAGTTGAAATTAGAGGGTGACGAGAAAATCGGCGTCAGTATTATAAGGCGTGCAATAGAAGAGCCTTTAAGGCAGTTGGTGGGAAACGCCGGCTTAGAAGGTTCGGTTATTGTTCAGCGCATAAAGACAGAAAAGACCAATATCGGTTATGATGTTGATCAGGATGCATATGTGGATATGATAGAAGCGGGGGTAATTGACCCAAAAAAGGTCACCCGTTCAGCTTTGCAGAACGCAGCAAGCATAGCAGCGCTATTATTAACCACAGAGGTTGTTATTGCTGATAAGCCTGAAAAAGAAGCTGGGATGCCGTCAATGCCTCCGGGAGGAATGGGAGGAATGGGTGGAATGGGTGGAGGGATGTATTAAACCCACTGAAGTAGGGACTGTCCCCGCAGGGGACTGCCCCTACTTAGCGAGTTAATTCTTAAACACCGAGATATGCCAAAAATAAGTACAGGGGCGATAGTTAAATCTATCGCCCCTTTTGGTTTTTAGGCAAACTTCTCCCGCTGTTACCTTGGAAAGCAAGATGCGGGGATCCCCGCTTACGCGGGATTTCGCTCTAATAGAAACTTTGTGTGCTCAATAATTCGCAGACGGCTTCGCCTATAATTTACGTCATTTCATTCCGTAAATTATCTGCTCATTTAAAACCCTAAAAAAATTCCCAAAAAAACTTGACAAACCCCAAAAATATGTTAAACTTCTTTATAATAATAGTTCTGCCACGGATTTAGAGTCTTCTAACTTAGGAGGAAGGTTAGAAGATTTAAGGTTATTAATTTAACCGGTTTAACTGAATTGAAAAGGGTCAATTCAGTTATTTTTTTGGGCTTTCTAAAAAGTTTACAAAAGTTATACTCCCGCTGTTCCTTGGAAAGCAAGAAGCGGGATTAATTCGCGCAAATAACTTACTCACACTAATCGTGTTCGTAAGTTATGCGCTCATTAAGGAGAATAAAAGATTAAGAGTAGAGCATTGAGGAAGATTTTATCACTGTTAGTGGCCTTTAGCCTGATATTTCAGCAGGCTGGCTTTGCCCAGGGTATTGCCCAGCTGGATATAGCTAAGTATTTTGGCGCATTTTCCGGCCCGGAGCAATTCCGGCCGTTACAGCTTCGCTATTTCTCCTATAACCCGCTTAAGGATAATTTCCAGATGCTTTTGGATAAAGGCGACTTTGAAAAGGGACTGTCCCCGAAGGGGACTGTCCCTGAAGAAAAGCTTAAAAAGGAAGGCCAGGAGCTTTTAAGATATTTCCTGGTAGGAGTAGCTCTTCCTGATGATAATTTCTGGGTTAATTTGCGGCCGGATTCAGAAGACCAGATTATTAGTCAGGAATTAGCCGAAACTGACGTAGGAAAAATCCTCTTAGAAGCAGACCTGCAGCTTAAGAAAGACGTGGCAAAATTCACCTCTCCGGAAACTGCGGAGGGAAGAGAATACTGGAATAAATTATACCAGAAAGCCGGTGAGCTTTTTAA
>CAKKQZ010000028.1 GCA_919902445.1 Omnitrophica bacterium GWA2_41_15
GATATAAACAAGAGGCTTAAGCCCATTGGCAGGAGCGTATTAGGAAAAGATGACTTAACGCTATATGATTTCAGGCATAGTTCAGCATGCTACTGGTATCCGCGCTACCCGAATATACAAGGCTTGCTCTACAGGTTCGGATGGAAACAGCTGGAGATGGCCCATTATTACTCGCGGTTTTTGGGTATGGAAGACACAGTAACAGAGGAATCAATGCTTTTAGGTGTTACAAAAACAGAGCTTGAGAGGGAAATGAATAAGCTGAAAAGAGAAAATAAGGCAATATGGGAAAACCTCAAAAAAATCGCTGTTATGGCCAGAAATTCATATGATGCAGTGTCTGAACACCGGGAAATTGAACCAAAACTAAAAAAAGCTGTCAAAGGATTGATGCCGCGCCGTTAGCTTCCATTTGTTTCTGTTTCTTCGCTTCTATTATCCATATATAAATAAAGAAATAAAAATAAGTCAGAGTAAATAAAAGAGTTACATAAAATAAACAAATTAAAGCATAAGAATCAATCAGGGTGTGAGCATAGCGGTAGCGTCAGTGGGATTAACATGATGAGGAAGGGGCGTTAAAGACAGTAAAGGCAGAGCAAGATGTGGTGTAGAAGAAGTAGGTGAGTAGTAAGTATAAGTAGAGTAGGTAGAGGAGTAGTAGTGTAAGTGTAAAGGTAGTAGTAAGTAGCATAGGTATAGAGGTGTAGGTAAAGTAGTAGATGAGTCCAACATATACAGGTATAGGAGTATCAGTAAGGTAGTAGATTAAGTCGTGGCAGAGAGGCACGAAGTGCCCCCTCGATTGCCAGAGATGGCATCAGCCCTCGGCAATCAGAGCTGGGGCATAGATTATGAGATAGAAAGCCTTAAAATGGGGTTGAGCAGTAGCAGTTGGCGAAACCCCTTTTATGGGTTTCTATTGAAATAAAGGTATATTTTGTCATGTCAAAATCTTTATAAGAATCCATCAATTATAATTTGTATGGCAAAAAGAAAATGCGGGGTTTGTAGCAAGGAGAAGGCAAGAGGATATTATAACAGGCATTCTAACGCATTTATCTGTGGGAATTGCGCAGAGTCTGGGGAAACAAAGCCATATGGCAGACATTGTGAGTTCTGCGGCTACGATACTTTCCTTGATAGGCACAAAAAAGGCTGTGAAAATGAGTAAGAAAAAACCAGAGAATAATAGAAAAGCGGAAATAAAGAGGCAGATAAAAGAAAATAACATAGAGATAAACAAAGGGATTTTCTTCCTGCCTGATGATTTAAGGAAGCTTAAAGGCAAGTGGGTTCTCTATGTCATAAAGGGCATGCTTGCAAGGCTTGATAAGAAGAAAGAAAAATAAGAAATAAATAAATCGGTTTTCTCAATAGTCTTCCGGCTTCATCAGGGTAAAGCCATCGCCATTGAAGCAAATAAAATATTCCCTACCTGCAAGCTCTATGCTTTGAAACCAGTCATCGGGATTTCTCTCTGCATTTTCCCCGAATTGTTTTAGAGCCTCATCGATAAATGCAAGGAAAGCCTCAGCCGCATCGTCACCCTTGAAATCCTCAAAAACACTTCTTGTTATCCTGCTTATGCTGCCGAACTCAACAGGGATTAAAACCCCGTCATCAACAGCCTGCTCATC
>CAKKQZ010000029.1 GCA_919902445.1 Omnitrophica bacterium GWA2_41_15
TCTTCTAACTTCAATAAATGTTTAAGGGCGAATAAACCTGTAATAAGCGCGGAGGTTCCTGAATTCACGGCAACGCAATATTTGGTGCCGATAAAATTAGCCCATTTTGCCTCAAACGCCTTTACCTTTGCGCCCTCGGAAAGGCGTCCGGAATCTAAAACCTCGTTTATTATTTCCTTTTCTTCGCGGCCTAATTTAAGATCGCCTACCCTAATCCTTAGCATCGCAAATGCTCCGTTTCATTGATTTTAACTTTTCAAGGTCAGAATCTACCATCATTCTTACTAATCCTTCGAAATTTGTATCCGGCTTCCACTTCAGTATCCTTCTCGCCTTGGAATAGTCACCTTTAAGCAGATGGACTTCAGCGGGTCGATAAAAAGTTTTATCTATCCTAACGTAATCCTTCCAGTCAAGCCCGACATAATCAAAGGCAAGCTTTACAAATTCCCTTACCGAATGAGTCTCCCCGGTTGCAATCACGTAATCATCCGGCTTATCCTGCTGCAGCATCAACCACATTGCCTTTGTATAGTCTCCTGCAAAACCCCAATCTCTTTTTGCCTCTAAATTTCCGAGCCTGAGATTACCTTCCAATCCCATTTTTATCTCTGCTACCCGGTTTGTGATTTTACGGGTTACAAACTCAAAGCCACGGCGCGGCGATTCATGATTAAAAAGTATGCCGTTACAGGCGAATAACCCGTATGCCTCCCTGTAATTTCTGGTCAAATCAAAACCAGCCACCTTGGAGATACCATAGGGAGAGCGGGGATGAAAAGGTGTTTTTTCATTCTGCGGTGTTTCTTTGACCAGGCCAAACATTTCGCTAGAGGCTGCAAAATAAAATTTTGCCTTAGGCGCTTTTTCTTTAATCGCCGACAGAACAAAATGCGTGCCGTTTATATTGGTATTAATGGTTGAGAACTCGTCTTCAAAAGAATAGCTGACAAAGCTCTGCGCAGCCAGATGATAGCATTCATGCGGCTTTATTTTTTCAACTAACTTAAATATGCTCGGATAACTTTCCAAAGAAGCGGGGTGCAGTTTAATTTTATTTAGGAGGTGCCTTAATCTCCAAAGATGATGCTCTTCATCTTCCAACGCCACTCGCCTTACCATCCCATGGACTTCGTAGCCCTTTTCCAGAAGGAGTTCAGAAAGATACGAGCCATCCTGCCCGTCAATACCTGTGATAAATGCCTTTTTCATTATTTTTTCCTCCCATAAGAAAAATAAAGAAATAATAGGATAATCAAAGTTAACAAGGTTATAAAATTGGCGGTTATAATTACAGCGTTTTTAAGGTGTATTCCGTAAACAAACCAGAGTAATACCCCCAGAGAAAGCTGAAATAACATAACCGGGCTTACATCCTTGGCAGACTTATGTTTAAAAACCCTGATAATCTGCGGGATAAAAGAAAACATGGTTAATGTTGCTGCAACTGAACCTACTATTGTCCAGAACATTTACGCCGCACCTCTACTTTATTAAAACGGAATCTGCATACCGGCTTCGATCCAGGACTCATCCCTGATTCTCTTCAAACGCGCTGCATCCTTTCCTTGCTTTAAAATCAAAAACATGGCCCAACACCTGCTTTGCGGCCCGCAATGAATATTTCAAATCATCGATATCCTTCATTGCTGATATTTTCCTTAAGATAAACTCCGGCTGAAAAGAAACCTTGTACATCTTCCGGACTAATCCCATTAACTTTTCATCAGTAATCGGCGAGCGCATTACCGGCTGTTTCATATCGTAATCATCCCAGTCAATGGACTTAAGCCACCCGTTATCTTTGCATTCTTTAAAAAGCCGGCTTCCCGGATAAGGAATCACAATAGTTGCCTGCATGGTATAGGCATAACCTTTCTTAAGGAGCCAGCTCCCGAGTTTAAGAGTATTGAGAGCGCTTTCGTAGGATTCCCAGGGGTATCCGAACATTATAGTGATGTGCGGAAAAAGCCCTGCTTTTACAGCACAGATACAATCCTGAATAATCCTGTCTTCAGTTACGTTTTTATTTATCCTGTCAAGGGTATTTTGATTTGCCGATTCCAATCCGAATAAAAGGAGGCGAAAATTAGCTTTCTTCATCAAAGAAAAATCTTCGTCCGACAAGGCGCCAAAGCGCATATTGCAGTCTAAGTATATCTTTTTATTAATACCGCGCTTGATAGCCCCCTTACAAAAATCCCTTAACCACTCCCCAACGCTAAAGCATCCGCTATCATCCATTATTTCGCGAACATTATACTTATCGATTAGTTCACCTATTTCATCTAAAACATTCTCAACGCTTCTTGCCCTGAATTTAGGGTAAAGTGTAGGCCAGGAACAGAATGTACAAGCATGATACCAGCAGTCGCGTGAAGACATAATATAAGTTCCGGGCGTGCGTTTATAATTTCCGTTCTTAAAAGCATAGGACTGCCAACCGGTCAATTCCCTGTCTATAAAGGGGAGTGAATTCAAATCGTGATTGAGTTGGAATTCTCCCGTATTCTTTATTCCTCCGTTTTCGCGATACCATATCCCAGGCTCTAAATTGCCAAGGTTTGGCTCTTTTAACTCATTACAGAGATTTAATAATAAAAAGTCATAATCTCCTCCAGTTAAAACAAAATCCACTTTAGAGTTTTGAAAAGATTCTTCCGGTAGCGCGCTTACATGGTCGCCGAATAAAACAGTCTTAGGGACTGTCCAATTACTCTCTTCAGGGACAGTCCCTCTTGTTATGCAATTAAGAGCTCTGACGGGGACAGTCCCTGCGCTCGGGAAGAGACTTTTTATTTCATTAATTATTTTCCAGTGCTGCTTAATTACCGGTGTTTTTGTTTCAAAAGCGATTAGGTCCGGCTTTTCTTTACGGATAAAATCCAAAAACTGTTGATAATTCCATCCTTGCGCAAGGCAATCATTCCAGATAACTTCATGGCCAGCCTCATTTAAAAGCGTGGCTGCCTGGGCAGGGACAACCGGATAAATAAAAGTTGGCTTGTTAAAATACTGAAACTGCCTGTTCTGCCCGAGAGTCGGGCATCCTTTTTCGCTATTTAATGGAGGATAGGATATAACTACCTTCATAATTCCTCTTTGAGCTTCTTAGAGAGCAGCCCTTTTAAAAAAAGCAAACCATAAGCAATATGGCTTGATATTATACCAGAAAATACAAGAGGAATCAAACGTAACTCTTTAGAAATACTAAAGATAAAAACCAAATAAAGATAAAAGAATAGCGCTGATGAATAAACCATCTTTAAGGGAATGCAGAATAAAGACAAAGCGCCCCCAAACAAAAGGCCAAGTAAAAAAAGCGAAGGGATAAAATAAGAAACCTTAAAAGATGTCTCCGGGTACTTTTTTACAAAATAACCGCGATGAAGAGCGTAATTTGCAATCTGTTTAAGATGGGGAGTAAAAACAGGCCTGCGGTGATGGTAGACTAGAACCTTTGGGTCATAGATTATTTTCTTTTTAAGTTTTTTCGTAATATCAAGGCAGAGCTTTGTATCTTCTCCCGGCCAAAAACTAGTATTAAACCCGCCTAAATCCTGCATAACTGATTTGCGCACCAGAAAATTACAACTGGGGAGATCATCCGCTTCTCTTTTTTTACCGGGTATATAACGGTAAATAAAATTACCGCTTACAAGGTAAGAAGAATATATTGCGCCACTTGCTTGCTGGCGCAAACTGTCATTAAAAGGGGTAACCGAAGGCCCTCCCACAGCAGCAACAGAATTATCCTCAAAATCTTCAATGGCGCACTTAAGCCAGTCTTTGGCAGGATACGCATCATCGTCTATAAAAGCCAAAATTTCGCCTTTGGCATATTTCAAAGCTAAATCACGCTTATCCGCAGGACAAACATGCCCGGTGGGAAAAATACTTACCCTGCCCGATGAACTCAACGGGTATTCTTTTTCTAAAGGTGCGTCCGGAAGAATTAAGATTTCAAAATCAGAATAATCCAGTTCCAGGCACTTACTTACGCATTCTTCTAAATTCTTTTGCCAGGCCTTTACGGCGATAATAATCGATGTTGTCATAGTATTTTAATATGTGCATCCTGTAAAACACAGCCAGCGTATCTATCAGGGTTGAGATAACTGCAAAAGTGCCTATCCGCCCATATTTCCTCTTAGGGCTAAGAACTATGGGCGCTTCCGCAATACGGTAACCCAAATGATGCGCATTGGCCAAAACCTCAAGGTCATAAGCGAACCTTCTGACTAAAATCCTCGGGAAAACTTTACGCACCACTTCTATTTTAAATAGCTTAAGCCCTGTCTGAGTATCATGGCAAGGCAGATTAAATAATATCCTGACAAATAAATAATAAACAAAACTCACAATTCTGCGTTCAAACGGATAATTCACAACAGAATTAGGATGAAGTTTTGAACCGATTACGATATCCGCATTATCCAGCCGCATAATATCGAAGAGTGTTTGCACCTGTACAGGATGCAAGTCCATATCAGCGTCGAGAAAAACTACGTAGTCTCCGGTTATGTAATGAACTGCCTTTTTTATTGCCCTGCCCTTACCGAGGTTATAGGGGTTTTTCTTCACGGTAACTTGTTCGGGATACTTAAAAGAAGACTGCTCGGCTATTTCAAACGTATTATCCGAAGAACCATCATCAATAACGATTAACTCCCACTGGCAGCCGAAATCATTGAAGGTCTTTACAGTCTCTTCGATGCTGTAGCCGATATGCCCTGCCTCATTAAAAGCCGGCATAATTACGGATATTTTACCCTTTACGTTTTTCATTATTTTTAGTCTTTTATGGAGCCCTGCGCCTTTAGAGGGCGTGGTGCCTTCTACTACCCGCCTTCAACACTCTCTATGCGACATTCACCGAAAGCGCTCGTGGCCCGCATTCATCGTGCGAATTTTACCACCTGGAGTTTTTTGCGCGGAGACAGATAAACTAACGCAAAATGAATAAAGAATAACGAAACTGAATTTATACAAAGAATCACCTGGATAGTTATTAAGGAGCGGTGAAAAAGCATTATTCCCAAAACCTGAAGCAGGGTAAATACAATTAAATATTTAATAAAACGCAGGTCATTTATAGAAAGGGAGTAGGAGATTAAAACAAATAAAAGCGCAAAGAAACTCATTGAGACTGCGAAAAGCCTTCCTAAGAGCACCGGCTCAGCGTAAGTTTTACCGGTTAGAACCAATAGGATAAATGCAGGAACAATATTGTAGATTAAAAGGGCAATAATGCATAAACCGGACACGTACAATAGTGACATCTTTAATGTAAAAAGCGTATCCATTTTCTTTGCGTGCAAGCCGCAGGTTTTGGGAAACATTACAATACTTATTGCGGCCGGCAGAAAAAGAAAAATCTTCCCTATCATCTGGGCCAAGGAATATATTCCGGAATCTGCTTGAGTGAAGAAATATTTCACTAAAACCATATCCATGTTTGTCAGCGCTGCAAAACAAAAAATAGCCAGAGCCACAGGGAACAAATAAGAAAATATTTCTCTGTAGTTAATATCTTCTTTTTCAGCTTTTATTTGGAAGAATTTCCTGAGCGGAAAATAAAGAATGGCAAGACCTAAAACGGTAGAAAGCAACAACGCGCTTAAAGCCCCTGCGATATTAAACCCTAATAAAATAAGTATAAAGGCAAAAATTAATTTTAAGGCCCCGGAAATGACAGAGGACGACACAAACCAACCAAAAAGCTCTAATCCTTGGGCTGCTCCCGAGAAAACAGGAATGAACCATGCTAAGGCAATTAGCCCAGCCAGGATATAGCCGCAAGATACTGAATGTATCTTTAAAATATTGATTACGCGCGAAGCGAAAAGTGAGAAAATCAACAGGGTTATTAAACCCATAACAGCTGCTTTCTTAAGCAGGCCGGAGAGTAAAAATTTTAACTTCGTAAGCTGGTTATTTGCGTTAAACTCTGAACTATATTTGACAACTGCTGTCTGTATTGTGGACAGGGGGGAAAAAATTAAAATATACACTGAGAGAAGTGAGTTAAAGGAGGCAAATTCTGAAGCAGGGAGTTTATGGGCGATCAATAACTGATAGAGCAGATTAAAAAAGCTTAAAACAGAAGTTCCCGCAAAAACAATTAAGATGTTCTGATTGAAACTGCCTATCTTTTGAATCTTATCTAACATTTAGGAGAGTATTTAACGAGCCAGCTTTAAGAATCTTCGGGAACCGACTTTTAAGTTGCCGCTTTGGCTGGGGATGAAGTTTTCTTCTGCTATTTTCACGTTGTTAAAAATAACTGCGCCCTGCTTTAAGAGCCGGCGCGCTTCGTTTCCGCTTTTTACCAGTCCGCCCTTCAATAAGATATTCAGGATTGTCTGCTTGCCGTCTATTTTATATTCAGGGATGTCTTGCGGCAGCTCTTTTTGGCCGAACACTCTCTCAAACTCATACCTTGCGCTTTTAGCCTCTTTTTTTGAATGATACTGTGTAATAATATTTTCCGCTAGTTTAACTTTTGCCTCTTTAGGGTGCATCTTTTTTATATCGGCAAGATTCTCATCGGTCAAAAACTCATAGTATTCAATCATTAGTTCGTCGGATATAGACATAATCTTGCCAAACATATCTTTTGATGTTTCATTAATGCCGATATAGTTTCCGTAAGATTTGCTCATCTTTTGCACTCCGGAAGTCCCCTCTAAAATAGGCATGGTGATTACTACCTGCTGCGGCTGGCCGAAATCCTTCTGCAGTTCGCGGCCAAACAGAAGATTAAATATCTGGTCAGTGCCCCCTAATTCAACATCTGCCTCTAATACCACAGAATCATATCCCTGCATCAAAGGATATAAAAACTCTAGGATGGATATGTTTTCACCATTAGAAAAACGTTTCTTGAAATCGTCTCTGGCAAGCATCTGAGAAACTGATGCGTGCGTAGTAAGCCTCAACATTTCAACAACCGGCATCTTCTCAAACCACTTACTGTTAAAGACTACTCTTAACCTATGCGTATCAAGTATTTTCGAAATTTGTTTTTTATAGGTTGCGGCGTTGGTTTCAACTTCTTCCCTGCTGAGTTGTTTTCTTATTTCGCAGCGCCCTGAGGGATCGCCTATCTGCCCGGTAAAGTCGCCTATCAAAAAATAAACCTCATGGCCTAATTCCTGAAACTGGCGTAATTTTCGTAATAGCACAGTGTGGCCGAGATGGATATCGGGGGCGGTAGGATCAAAACCGGCTTTAATCTTAAGCGGCTTATTAATTTTAATACTCTGCTCTAGTTTTTTGCGTAATTCTTCTTCGGAGATTATTTCTACTGCTCCGCGTTTGATAATTTCTAATTGTTTGTTGATATCCATGCTGCCTCATTTAGGGACGTTTCTTAACTTAGCTATAAGGTGTCCCCAACTTGGGGACACCTTATATTCAGCTTGAGAAACGTCCCTGTTTTAGGTTTTGGCGCTAAGGCCGATTTTTGCCTGCTCAACATCCACCTTGATCACCTTGACTTTTATTTTATCTCCCGGTTTTAATTTGGCAGCCTCATCCTTGTCAATCTCGCTTGCAAAAATTAGGCCTTCTAATTCATCGGTTATCTTAACAAAAACTCCGAAATCGGTGATACTGGCAACCTCTGCTTCTAAAACAATATCTAAAGGATACTTTGCGGCAATATCAGCCCATGGGCTTGGCTGCAACTGCTTAAAACCTAAAGCGATTCTGCGGTTTTGGGCATCCACTGAAAGCACAACCACATCCACCTTCTGCCCTTTCTTTAAGGCATCCTGCGGATGGGCTATCCTTTTTGTCCATGACATATCAGAGACGTGGATCATCCCTTCCAGATTACTGTCCAGCTCGACAAAAGCGCCGTACTCCGTAAAACCCCTTACCTTGCCGGAAACTTTTGTGTTAACGGGATATTTGGACTCTGCCTCAAGCCAGGGATTCTGCTCCAGCTGCCTTAAGCTTAAAGATATGCGGCGTGAATCTTTATCCACGCTTAACACCTGCGTCTCCAAAATATCTCCGACTGCAAACATCTCTCCGGGATTGCTTATCCTCTTTGTCCATGATATCTCTGAAACATGAATCAACCCTTCAATCCCTTTTTCTAACTCTACAAAAACTCCGTAGGGAAGGATATTCACAACTTTCCCTTTTAGCTTGTCACCAACCTTATACTTTGATTCAATATCCTGCCACGGGTCAGGTAACCTCTGTTTTAACCCGAGCGATATCTTTCCTGAATCTTTGTCTAAATTCAAAATCGCGACTTCAATTTTGTCTCCCAAAGCAACAATTTCCGAAGGATGGCTTATCTTTGACCAGGACATATCGGTAATATGCAAGAGCCCATCAACTCCGCCTAAGTCCACAAATACGCCAAAGTCGGTTATTGCCTTGACAGTTCCGGGATAAACGCCGCCTACTTTTAGGTCCTGCCAGATCTTGCCCTTTGCTTCCTCTTTATCCTTTTGCACCGCTTCGCGGCGGCTGACAATGATGCTGCGGCGTAGATTGTTCACCTTGACGATTTTAAACTTAAATGGTTTATACATTGTGTCTTTTTCAGGGACATTCTTGAAGGCAGAAAGCGAAGACGGAAGAAACCCCTCTATCCCCATAACATCTACGAGAAACCCTCCTTTGACTTTTTTAACAGGCCTGCCCTCGACCAGTTCTCCGGTCTGAGAAAATTTTACAATCTTATCCCAACCCTGAATACGCATCGCTTTTTCGCGGGATAACTCTATATTGCCGGCATCATTTTCGATAGACTCGACATAAAACTCGAGCTCCTTTCCAACCTGAAGGTCCGACTTGCTAAACTCCGCAATAGGAACAACTCCTTCGGATTTAAAACCAACGTCAACAAGCACATCTTTTTGTTTTATGTAAACAACCTTTCCCGCTACTACCTGCCCTTCCCTGATCAACTTGATACTTTGATTGTACAACTCCTCCATCTCTGATTTTATTTCAGCCATTTGTTATTTCTCCTTTAAATTTTATTTTTTTAATTTTATTCAAACGTTTAACTTGACCATTAGAACTTACGGCTTAAAAACACCTCCTCTATGAAGAATTTTTGGCAAGCTGCCTTATATCCGCCATTATTATATCGGCGATATCCTGATAAGGTATCTTTGTATCTATGCGGATTTGCTTACCGAAATAAACCGAAACTTTTTCAGGCCTGAAGAAGTTAGCTCCTCTAGGGAATGCTTTTTCCGCACCCTTAACAAAAGCGGCAATTACAGGCACATTAACTTTTGATGCTAAAAATCCCACTCCCGGCTCAGGCCTTTTATTTAAGGTTATATTTTCTACCCGGGCTCCCTCAGGAAATAAAATCAGGCCTTTTCCGTCTTCGAGGCGCTTAATTGCTTCTTTTAAAGCAGAGATATCCGCTGTCTTTCTCTTTACAGGAAAGGCTCCTACATTATACAACCAGCAGGAAAAAAAACGGTTTGAAAACAAATCGTGGCGCGCCATGTAATTTAATTTCCTGGGGCAGGCAACTCCAACCATAACCGGATCCAGGAAACTAACATGGTTGCTGGCTATAATAAACCCTCCCCTTTTAGGTATGTTTTCTCTTCCCTGCCAGCTAATCCTAAAAAAAAACTTACTTATCAAGAAACAGATAAATCGGCTGACGGTATGGATCATTTCGCGATTATCTTCTCAGCGAGCGCTAACAACTGTTTTGACTTGGTTAAACTTCTTGACTCTGCATATAAACGCATAATCGGTTCGGTGCCGGAAGCGCGGAACATAAGCCAGCTATCTTCACAAATGAGCTTTACCCCGTCATAATCTTTTACATCTATAACCTTCTTGCCTAATAACTCACTTGGAAGCATCCCTTTCGTCGGCTCATATCGCTCTTTCAAATGCAGGTCACGGCGCACATAATAATATTTCCCAAACTTTTTTTCAGTTTCATTTAAGATCTCCAAAATATCTTTATTGCGGTAGGCCATCATCTCTAAAAGTAAAAGGCCGGCCATGGTCCCGTCGCGCTCAGGGATATAGTTCTTTACCCCCATACCGCCCGCCTCTTCCCCTCCCGCAACAATGTCTTCCCTTTCCATAAGCTCAGAGATGTATTTGAAGCCGACCGGAGTCTCGTAAAGTTTAACCTTTAAAAACTTTGCTATATTATCAATCAAGGTCGAGCCTGCAATTGTCTTAACAATCCCTCCAGACCAACATTTATCAAGGCTTAAATGCAATGCTAAGAGGCCCAATATCTTTTGCGGATGTATAAAAACTCCTCCAGGCGCAACAGCTGCAATCCTATCCGCATCGCCATCAAGGGCAATACCTAAATCGAATTTTTCTTTTCTTACCCTTTTCTTTAACTCCTCTAAATTCTCTTCAACCGGCTCAGGGCGCCTTCCTGCGAAAGATGGGTTAACGCTGTTGTGCATAAATTGTAATTTTATGGCAGTGCCTTTTAAAACCTGCGCCATAAAACTGTTCCCTGCCCCATACATAGCATCAACCAAGACTTTAAACTTTTTATTTTTTATCTTTTTTAAATCAACATAAGAGCGCATAAACTTTACATAATAAGCTGATAAATCTTCTTTTTTTACCGGAATGGGCGAACTGTTTTTTTCTTTTACAACGGATTTGCCGAGAAGACTCTCTACTGCAGTTGTGATTTCCAGCCCTGCCGAGCCTCCGGTTGCATCTTTAATCTTAAAGCCGTTGTATTCCGCAGGATTATGCGATGCGGTAATCATGACCCCTAAGTCAAGTTTTCTCGATTTTACACAAAGGCTTAATGCGGGTGTAGGAATATACCTATCTGAAAGGATGACCTCTATTCCGTTATTACTAAGCACCCCTGCAACTGCCTCTGCAAAAGTCCCTGACATAAAACGGGTATCGTAACCAATAGCGACATTCTTACCGGGGCCGAGGTAATCAGAAACGGCCTGTGAAAGAATTTTCACATTTTTTAACGTGTAAGTATCTCCGATTACCGCTCTCCATCCGTCAGTCCCGAATTTAATCTCGTTATTACCCTGCATTTCTTATCCTTTCTACCGCGCTTTTTACGTCTTTTGACCCGAATATATACGAACCGGCAGCGAGGATATTAGCCCCGGCTTTGATTGTTAATTTTGCGCTCTCAAGGTTTATCCCCCCGTCTACTGCAATATCCCCGGAGAATATCGAGCGCAACTCTTTTATCTTAGGAACGCACTTCTTAATAAATGATTGCCCGCTAAAACCGGGGCTAACTGACATTACCAGGACAAGATCCACTAAATCCAAAACACCTTTAATTTTTGCAAGAGGCGTATCAGGATTTAAAGACACCCCTAATTTCACTCCCCGAGACTTTAATTTTTCCTTTAGGAGTTTAATCTTTTCTTTGGATATGGTTTCAATGTGCACGGTAATCATATTGCTTCCGGCTGATACGAAAGAATCAATAAAATCTTGCGGGTTTTCAATCATCAAATGCACATCCAAAGGCAGTTTTGTAACCTTGCGTATATGTTTTACTACAACAGGGCCGATTGTAATGTTGGGCACAAAATGCCCGTCCATTATATCGATATGCAGCATATCCGCACCGGCATCCTCCACTTTTTTTATCTCTTTATCCAGACAGCTGAAATCAGCGGAAAGTATAGAAGGCGCTATTTTTATCTTCACCTAAGCCCTTCCTCTCTTATATATACTTCTATCCCTACGTGTCTTACCGGCTCTAATAGATTTAGGAAATGCGGGGTTCATTTATAAAGCCCTCGTTTGTTGATGTAATTAAAAACCCCCTCCGGGACAAGGTAGTGAAATGACTTATTTTCCTTTACGCATTCGCGTATTTCAAAAGCAGAGATATCCACTGCCCTGATCGGCAAAGTATCGATGTAAGAAGGTATTTTTTCCAGCGGAAAGCCGGGGCGCGTTGCAACGATGAACCTTACCAATTTGATAATCTCATTTAAATCCTTCCATTCATCAAGATACTTTAAAAGATCTGAACCGATAATAAAATAAAGGTCATCAGTGCGAAATCTTTCTTTGAATTCTTTTATGGTATCTATCGTATAAGAGCGGCCGTTCCTTTTAATCTCGGTATCCGAGACCACAAAATATTTATTTGTCTTGATAGCGAGCTTTATCATTGAAAGCCTATCTGTCGCTAGGGCGATACCGGAATTATCCTTATGCGGAGGAAGAAATGTAGGCACAAAAATAACTTTATCAAGGCCTAATTTTTCGCGCGCCTCTTCTGCCAAAATAAGGTGGCCGATGTGAACCGGATTAAACGTCCCTCCTAAGATACCGATTTTCACCCAGCTCTTCCTCCTTATTATACCCTACCCTTCCAGATAGGAAGGGCTGAGTTCATTCCCTGATTTGCCCTGTTCCGAAAATCATATATTTATACGTTGTTAATTCTTCAAGGGCCATGGGCCCGCGCGCATGCAATTTATCCGTTGAGATCCCTATCTCAGAACCCATCCCGAATTGACTGCCATCGGTAAAACGAGTTGAGGCATTCACGTAAACACAGGCAGAATCAACCTGCTTTAAAAACTCTAAGGCATTTTCATAATTATCAGTAACTATACTGTCGGAATGATGCGTTCCATAATAATTTATATGTTGCATCGCCTCTTGTAAACTCGCTACGACTCTTACGGAAAGCACTAACCCGAGGTACTCTGTATGATAGTCATTCTCTGTTGCGCGTTTTGCATATTTTACTATTCTTTGCGTCATAGGACATCCGCGGATTTCCACCCCTGCGTCCTTAAACTTTTTAGCCACTGCGGGTAAGAATCTTGCCGCAACATCTTTGTGCACAAGCATGCTCTCCATTGCATTACAGACACCGGGCCGTTGGACTTTAGCGTTATAGCAGATATTTTCCGCCATATTCAAATCCGCCCACTCATCCACATACACATGGCAGACTCCCTTGTACTGCTTTATCAGTGGGATGCGCGATAAATTAACTACGCGCTTAATCAGTCCTTCTCCTCCGCGCGGAATAACAAGATCAATATAATCTTTAAGTTTTAATAACGCATCCACTGCCCGCCTGTTTTTGGTGGTTACTATATTTATAACCCCGCCAGGAAGTTTGTGCTTCTTAATCACGCTCATCAGTATTTCAAAAATTGCGATATTGGAATTCAACGCCTCGCTTCCACCGCGCAATATCACGCTGTTTCCGGATTTAAAGCATAAACCGATACAATCAGAAGTTACATTAGGGCGTGACTCATAAATAATAGCGATAACCCCTATAGGAACGCGCACCTTATGGATCCATAATCCGTTAGGCCTGCGCCATGCTTTCATAACCTCACCTACGGGATCGTTTAATACAGCCAACTCCATAAGCGAATCAGCCATATCTTTAATACGCTTTTCATTAAGCGTAAGACGCTCGAGTAATGAAGGGGCTAACCTCTCACGATTAGCCAAAAGTATATCTTTTTTATTCGCTCTTAAAATAGCGTTTCTTTTGCCTATCAACTCCCGCGCCATATCTTTGATAATTTTATTTTTTGTTGCGCTAGAGAGCGAAGACAAAAACCTTGAGGCAGATTGCGCTTCTTTAGCCATACTGGTTAATTCTTTTTTCAGGTCCATCTTGCCCTTCATTTAAGCATCTTTTTGGCTTAAAGCCGCAGTCAAACCATATCTATCTTGGTAGGGACAGTCCCCCTTAAACAGAACTCAAGAGCTCTGACGGGGACAGCCCCTACTGCAGTAGTTCTCTACAGAATTACTATGTTATTCCTATGAATTACCTCTTTATCGTAGCGAGCGCCTTTGACCTTTTTCAATTCTTCACTTGAGACCCCGGCTTTACCTCTTGCAACTTCTTCTCCTTGTTCATCTCTCACAGTAACAATATCCCCTCTGACAAATTCTCCTTCAAGAGCAATAACGCCTACGGCAAGCAGGCTCTTTTTATTTTCAAGCGCCTCACGTGCCCCGTCATCAACAATTATTTTTCCTTTGGGCTTAGTGCCGAATGCTATCCAGCGCATCTTCGCAGCAAGGGCTTCTTTTTTCGGGACAAATAAAGTCCCTATCTCATGGCCTTTCTCAACGCAGGTTTTAATCACATCCTTAACCCTGCCGTTTGCGATTATACAGGGAATTCCTGAATCAATGGAGATTCTTGCTGCCTCCAATTTAGTAATCATCCCTCCAACGCAAGTCTTTCTACCGGTCGGACAGGCAAGCTGCTTTAAGGCGGGGGTGACCTTATCTACTATCCTAATCACTTTTTTATCCTTATCGAGCAGGCCATCGACATCAGACAATATTATTAAAAGGTCAGCTCCTACCATTATAGAAACCAGGGCTGAAAGCTTATCGTTATCTCCGAATTTAATTTCGGAGGTTGAAACAGTATCATTTTCATTAACTACCGGGACAGTATTTAATTTTAAAAGAGTGAGCAATGTATTCTTTGCGTTGAGGTATCGGCTGCGCTCATCAAAATCCTCCCAGGTCAAAAGAACCTGCCCGCAATTAACGCTCGTTTGCTTGAAAAATTTGCGGTAATTATCCATCAACTCGTGCTGGCCTATGGCTGCCGCCGCCTGCAGATAACTTAATTCCTTTGGCCGCGACTCTAATTTTAAGATCGACATCCCGATTGCTATAGCGCCGGAAGAAACCAGGACAATTTTTTTACCTTGCGCCATTAATCCTGAGACCTGCGCGGTGATTTCACTAAGAAGGCTGCAGTCCAAAGTATTCTGTTTGGAGAAAATGAGGCTTGAGCCGATTTTTATCACTATCCTATCGTATTTTTTTTGCGATTGCTTCAATTAATTCCTCCAGGCCGCGTTTTTCAAAAGCCGAAATCGGGTACACATCCTTCTTTATAATCTTTTTAAACCTTTTTAGATTAAGGCCAGCGCCTTCCAGATCCATTTTATTTGCAGTAATGACCTGAGGTTTCTTAGAGATTGCGTGGCTATATTTTTTTAATTCTTCATTAATAGTCTCATAATCTTTTACCGGGTCTCTTCCTTCAAATCCTGACATATCCAGAAGGTGCACGATGACTTTTGTGCGCTCAACATGCCTTAGGAATCTGTGGCCCAGGCCTTTTCCCCCGGCCGAACCCTCGATGAGGCCGGGGATATCAGCTATAACAAAAGTTTTCTTATATGCCTTGACCACTCCTAAAGCAGGCACTTTTGTTGTAAACGGATATGCCGCTATTTTAGGATGGGCATTTGAAATACTAGAAATGAGCGTAGATTTACCTACATTCGGAAAACCGACTACGCCGGCGTCAGCGATAAGCTTTAAATCTAAGAGTAACTCTTTTTCCTCACCCGGTTCACCTAAGGTCGCTTCTCGGTTATGAGAATTACCGCGGCCGCCATTGCCGCCGCTGGCAACAACAAGTTCTTCCGTATCTTTTTCTAAATCGCGCAACACGCAATCTATCTTTATATCCTTAATAACCGTTCCTACCGGAACGCGGATTATAATACCGGGCATCATCTTGCCCTTTTTATTTTTTGAAGAACCATGGCCTCCGTGCCGGCCGAAGAAATGCCTGTTATACTGAAAATCTAAGAGCGTATACAGGTTCCTGTCCGCCCTGATAATTATATCAGCGCCTTTTCCTCCGTCCCCTCCGTCTGGAATTCCTTCTCGCTGAAATTTATCGCGGTAGAAACTCTCGCAGCCTTTCCCGCCGCTGCCCCCCTTAACATATATCTTTGCCCGGTCAATAAACACCTTTTATCCTGCCGTTATCTCTTTTATTTTAAGCCGCGTCAATTCCTGCCTGTGGCCTTTACTGGTATGAGAGGCCTTGCGCCTGCGGTACTTAAAGGCAACGGTTTTTTCACCCCTTAAATGTCCGACTACAAGTGCTTTTACCTTGGCCTCCTTTAAATAAGGCTGCCCAACCTCAAGCTTCTTATCACCTGATATTAAAAGCACTTTACCCAAAGAGATTTCCTTACCCTTATCAGCGGTTAGGCGCTCAACATCAATGATATCCTCTTTTTTTACACTGTACTGTTTTGCTCCAACTTCAATTACCGCATACATTTGTATTCCTCCTGTAAGTAAAAACGGTTATTTTAATAGAAGTATAATGTTAGCACATAAAAGGTTTTGGGTCAAGGAGAAAATAGCGGAGAAAATAGCGGAAATTTAGGATATTTTGATATCCTCTATGTGCATGGCGGGGCTTGAAATAAGGTTAATCCTGGTTCTAAACCTGCGCTCTATAAACTTTAAATTTTCTTTATCCTTAAGAAGCTCTTCGATTGCTGCCGGAGCAAGCGTAAGGTTGACCTGTTTTAGCGATTTGCCTTTTAAAAACCTCTTTAATTCCTTAAGCGCATAAATAGCGATTGTGGCAGGAGAACGCACCTTTCCTCTTCCCTGGCAATATGGGCAGGGCTGATAAGAAAGCATGTGGACCGTCTTGTGAATACGCTCCCTGGTCATTTCAACTACGCCGAATTTAGAAATGCCCAAGATATCGTACTTTGCCTTATCCTTACTCAATTCCCTCTTTAATATATTAAGCACTTCACGTCTGTGAGAATCCTTCTCCATATCGATAAAATCGATTACGATAATCCCCCCCAAATCCCTTAAGACCAGCTGGTGGGCAATCTCAACCGCTGCCTCGCAATTTACTTTAAAAGCGGTTTCTTCCTGTGAAAATTTTTTTCTGAAGCCCCCGCTGTTAACATCAATTACAACCAGCCCTTCGGTCGGCTCAATTACCAGGTAGGCTTTGGATTTTAAATACACCTTGCTCTCGAATATCTTATGTATTTGTCTTTCGATGTCTTTATCTTCAAATAAATTATCGCCCTTATACAGCTCTACCTTATCCTTAAGATAACTTAAGAAAGTCTTCATAAAATGCTGTATCCGGTAAAATTCTGCCTTTGAGTCAATAATAAGTTTGGATACATCGTCGGTAAAAGAATCCCTGATCACCCTTAAGACCAAATCATATTCCTCGTAGATGAGGGCCGGAGCTTTTTTCTGGCCGATTGATTTTTGCAGCCTCTTCCATAACTTATAAAGAAACTGCGCATCGCGTGATAATTCCTGCTTTGTCCGGCCGCACGCTGCGGTGCGCACAATAAATCCGGCGTCAGGAATTTTTAACTCGGTTAGCACCGTTCTCAGGCGTTTTCTCTCTGCCTCATCCTCTATCCTTCTTGAAACGCCGACCTGGTTATCCAGCGGCATAAGCACCAGGTATCTTCCGGCAATCCCGATATCCGAAGACAAGCGAGGCCCCTTAGTGCCGAATGATTCTTTTACTACCTGCACCAACACCTCCTCGCCCTTCTTTATTTCTTTGGGCTTAGGCGTTTGAGGCTTTTCCAGCGCCTCATAAGCAGATTCCACTTCTGATAAGTACAAGAAGCCTTTTTTCGGCAATCCTATATCCACGAAAGCGGCTCCTATCGAAGGAAGGACAGCCTCAATTATCCCCTTGTAAATATTGCCCACTATAGTTTTATCCTGAGGCCTCTCGATATAAAACTCTTCCGGTTTACCGTCGGAAACTATAGCTACGCGCTTCTCCTGTGGCTCTACATTAATTAATATTTCCTTAGAAGACATCTTTTATCTGTATCCCTTCCGGCAGCTGTTTCTGTAATCTGTCTTTAAAATCCTGAGGGCTTACGATAAGCTTTAAGACTATGGCTGCCTCTTCATGCTCGCTCTCAAGCCCTAATTTTAAGGCGCGCTTGATACTAAATTTCGGATGTGGGCTAAACCCTTCTGTTATTTTGATAGGCAAATCAGCCCTGCGCATCGCGCGCATAAATAAGCGCATAAGGTCCAAATGCGAAATGTATTTCATCTGTCCCTTTTTGCAAAAAACGAAATTTACTTTATACATGGAAAACAACCCCACGCATTTAGTGACATCCCGCAGAACAGCTTTTTCTTCGCATTCATCATAAGTGCATGCGCGTGGTCTTCTGCGAAGGCGGGTTAAAACAATAGGGGGACACCCTTCCGATTGGTTCCAAGGGTGTCCCTAAAGGGTGTCCCTATTTTTTCTTATTTTTAGAGACTGCGGCTTGCGAAGTGATATTCACTGCCGCGGGGCTGCTAAACCTCTGTTCCAATTTTGCGATTTCCGCTTCGGTAAATTCACCTTCTTTTACTATATGCGCGGTGATAAATATTAAAAGGTCAACCTTTTGGGTATCAAATATCTCCCTTTTAAAAAGATTCCCTAAAATAGGAATTTTGCCTAAAAAAGGGATTCCGATTGTTTCTTTACTTTTTACGTCTTTAATCAAGCCGCCTAACACAATAGTTTCTCCGTCTTTCATCAATATCTGCGTCTGGGCTTCACGCACGTCAATTACGGGATAGTTTACCGTGCTGGTAATTGCGCTTGAGCCGGTACCTGCAACATTTGTAGCAGTGACATTTGAACTAGAAGAGGTAACGCTTGGATGGACAATCATATTTATGTAGCCTTCTTCGCTGACCTGCGGCACGACATTAAGCCGGATACCTATCTCCTGATAATAATCCAAGCTCTGTGTCTGCGTCGGTCCGGTAGTAGTACTGCCCGCAGTCACGGAAGATGTCAATATGGGGGTATGAAAACCCACCAAGATGGATGCCTCCTGGTTATCCAGGGTTAGAATCCTGGGAGCTGAAAGCGTATTTGTATGGGCATCCTCTTCCAAGGCGTGCAAAATTACCTCAAATTGAGTGCCTCCCAGCTTTTTAAATAATATTTCCATCCCTGCCTTGTAAGGATATGTCCCGGGAAAAGTAGTAGTTCCTTCGATAGGGTTGAATTTACCGGGTGTAAATTCAGACGCGAGATTCCTCCCTGCCAGGGTTTTGGTATTTTTTGCGTTCAGGCCTATATCTGTAGGTGCTGTAGTTGACCCTGAAGCGCCACCCGTACCGCTACCCCAGTCAAAACCGATATCCTTTAACCTATCCAGGTTAACCTCCATAATCTTTGTTTCAATCAATACCTGTTTTGGTTTTTTATCTACCTGCGGAAGGATAACGTTGCGTATGCTATCCAGTGAAGCCGTAGTATCGGTGATAATCAAGGTTTTGGATTTAATCGAGGGTTGAAATTCTGCTTTTTTAGAAACAACGTCTCCTGCAGCATTTCTTTCAATGGAAATTGTTTCTCCTTTTATCGCATCTTGCTGTTCACCTTGTAATGCAGTACTCGTAGTCGTTTCTTTTCCTATCTTAAATGTGCCAAACTGCCATCCTTTCTGGCCGCGTGCATACAATACTGAAATTTTACCCCGCGGAGAAAGTAAAGGTATAAGGATCTTCTGGGCATCCTGCGCATCCAAAAACTTAAGGGTAAAAATTTCCGTCTGCAGCGACTCCTCAGCCGCTATTTTAGAGATATTCTCAAGCTTCGTAACTAAAATAATATTCCCCTGTTTCTGATAAGCAAATCCGTATGTTTTTAAAATCATGTCTAATGCCGTATCCCAGGGTACATCCATAAGCCGGATAGTAACATTCCCCACTACATCGGGAGTAGTAACAATGTTTACTCCGGATTTATAGGAAATAATCTTAAGTACGTTTTGTATATCGGCTTCCTTGAAATCCAGAGTAACATTTGTGGCTGCTAAAAAATTTTCCGTATTTTCTGCGCCTTCCTTAGCCTCTTCAACCGGTTGCTCTTTTGGCTTTTCAACTAAAGGCGCGGGTTCCCGTTGTAACGGCTTAACCGAAGACGGCTTTTCATCTGTTAGCGCCTGCTTATTATTATTCTGGGCTAATGAATAAGAATAAGGAATAAGCATAATTAAGGAAACAAAGATTAAAAAATTAATCTTTCTTAAGCTTTTCACTCCCCCTCCTTTTTTAGGTCAACTTCCACAACTTGGCCCTCTTTAATAAAAATAACCCTGTTTTCTTCTACTCTTAAAACCTGGTAGCCTCCCACCGCATCACCGACACCGGCGACAGAGCCGTTAACTATTGCGAAAGAACGGCCATACTTGTCGTATATTATGCCTTCAATAATTAAATCCCCTTTCGCTTCCTCCTTATCCAGTTTCATAAGCCGGCCATCTTGAGTAATCAAAGGGATGAAGGGGTTGCGTTTTCCTTTAGGGCCGTAGATAAATCCTTCTTGCGCAAAGGTAATATTGCACAATGCGAGGAAAACACATGAGAGGATAATTTTATTTTTTAACATAGACCCTTAGTACCAGGTTGACTTTCTGCTTAAAATATTCACCAGCACCGGAGGATATCTTCATGCTCTGCACAGCAATAAAAGACTGGGCGCCCTCAATGTCATTTATGAATTTTCCGAAGTGATGATAATCTCCTGTTAGGTCCAATGTTATTAAAACAGGCTGAAGATTGCCTATCCCGGCAACCTTATCCTGTTTGGAAGTTTGCGAATCCTTAGAGGGCTTAATCTGTTCGATCTTGACCTCATTCTTATTGGCTATATCGGATAAATCCTGCAGCAGTATAGCCAGCTGCTCCGATGAAATTATTTTTTTAATCTTTGCTGCGGCTTTTTGAACAGGCTCTATTTGTTTCTTTTTCAATTCCTCCATCTTTGCCGTGTCTTTTTTGAAGTTATCCAAATCTCTTTTTAATACGGCGATTTTTGGCTCTGTTGTTTTTAGGGCCTGTATTTGGCTTTTAAAAATAAGGCTAAAATCCAAATAGAGAAAAATTATGCAGATAAGGGCAATCAAAAATATTTTCTTTTTATCCAGCCCCAATCTTTCCAGCGCCTTAAAGGGGATTAATTTTTTTAAAAAAAGCCCGTTCATTTTCATTTCAAAGCCCCCTGCAGAATAAAATCGAATATATCATAGCCTCCGACTGTTTTCTTTTGCACAGAGCTTAATTCAAGGCTACTAAAGTCCTTGAAAAAGTCAGGGTCATTCTTAAGGTTGGAGATTAATTTATTAATCAAGACCAGCTCCTCTTTCTGCAAGGCCACAACTGTTCCCTGCAATATGAATTCCTTTGGCGAAACATTAATTTCATTGTACCATATGCCTGAAGGAAGCCCCAGGCTTAAGAGATTTAATTTTTGCGCCCAATTAATCCTTGATTGAGAAATCTGCTGTATGGCCTTTGCATCCTCAGAAATTAGCGCGTATTCGGCGTTAAAAACCTCCAGCTCGCTTCTTTGCTGCTCCAAGCCCTGCCATTTATTGGCCAGCTGCCTTAGCGCGCCGGTTTTAACAAAATACATTAACCCCAAATAAATATGGGTACAAATCAATATGCCTAAGGCCAGCGGAATAAGATAAATAAAATATTTTACCTTAAAATTAGCCAGCACCGCGCTGATGTCAGCAGCGGTTTTTTTTGTTTTACCCTTATGTTTATCTTTTAGTTCTTCCGGTAACAGGTTAATTTCTATCATTTTATTCAGCGTAAGGCCAGGCCCGCAGCAACCGATAATTGTGCGGATAATCCCTTAACTTTTTGCGCGTCAACTTGCGGGGATAAATTTATTTTGCTAAAAGGGCTCCAATAAACCACCTCTATCCCCAAAAGATTCGCTAAAATATCTTTTAAGCCGTTAAATAAGCTTGAGCCGCCGCTTAAGAAAATCCTTGCCACTGTTGAAGCGCCCTGGCTCTCATAGTAATCAAACGAGGTCCTTATTTCGCCTGCCATGCTGGAAAACGCTGCCTCAAGCGCAGCTGCTACATTATTCGCCTTTTCTTTTTCGGGATTCAGCTTAAGCGCTTCAGCTGATTTAAAATCTACGCCAAAAATATCCGCAAGTTTCTGGGTGAAATTGTTGCCTGAAACCTGGATATCGCGGCTTAAACGCGGAATACCCTCCTCAATGATATTTAGGTTAGTCATCGATGCCCCTATATTAACCAAGGCAACCGCCTTATGTTTTAGATTATCGTCGAGTTCGTAACTAAAATTGAATGCGTTGATTAACGCAAGCGAGTCGATATCTATTACATTTACCCCGATACCTGCATCTTCTAAGAGTTTCAGGCGCTCCTTTACAAGCTCTTTTTTCACTGCAGCAATAAGAGTGAGCATTTTATTATCCGGTAAGTCACTTTTAAGGATAGAGCCGTCCAAATTTATCTCGGAAGTAGAAAATGGGATGTGTTTCTGCGCTTCGTACTTTAAGGCCTGCCTCATCTCCGCCTCGTTCATTTTAGGAAAGTTTATGTATCTAAGCAGTGTCGCAGCCCCTGAAACCGATATATTTGCGGATTCGATACCCTGCTCACTCTTAATCCGCTTTAACTGCTCGGATAAATTTAATCCTATCGGCTCTAAAGCAAAAGAAAATAATTCCTGGCTATCTTTAACCAGCCTTAATTTTACCAGTTTTATTGAGTGCGTGCCGATATCAAACCCTACTGAAAATTTTTCTTTTGCGCTCATGGGATACCCCTCGTGATAATCATTGTAAAAGCGGGCCCCCGGTTTGAACCGGCTCCCTTTCCGGCTCCTCCTTAGAGGAAACTTTATTATTTTCGGATGGCGCCCCTATAGTTACAACTGCCGCTTTAGGCGGCTCTAACCTTAGAGACTCTGCCCCGTATTTCTTTATCATAATATTGATGCTGAAAATTATTATTGCAAATATACTTACGCCAATGATAAACAAAAACAACATTTTCTTATCCATGTCAAACCCCTTTATCCTGCCAAACAAGCTTATTATCCAATCCGCCATTATCAAAAGAGGTAAAATTGGTCAAGTAAGGAAAATAAGGCGGAGCCATTCCCTGTAACATCCGGGCATCGTAAACAAAGTTCCTTCCGTAACCTGCTCCGGAAACAGTGCCGAATGGCCCGTAAAAATCAGTTATAGCGCCTCCCAGTAATGTAGCAGTCCCACGCGCAGATCCGCTGTTATAATTATCTACAGTAAATACTCCGTGCGGCGCCATAACTACACCGTGGATATTTATATTATTGGGCGCTGATGTGCCTATCCTAACATTGCCTCCCCATGAAAGTATGCCTAGCAGGTTATTATAACCTGAAGCGCTCAAGGGGCTTGAGGTATACTCCTGATATTGCACATGGTTGGTAATTACGATATCCCTTTCGCTGGATACGGTAAGGGCTGTATTTTTCTGCACTGTGCCCGAAAAATTATTTATATTATCCTTTGCGTAAATAAGCGTGCCTATATTGCTTTCTCCGTCTGGTATCCCCTGGTATGTTTCTGTTACGGAGCCGGTTTGAATTTTTGTCTGGTTATTGGCATAATCAACAGTGACAATCTTTGTAGTTGCCCCCTGGGTGATTGTGTATACAGGATTATTATTCGTACCCAAGCCCATACTGACCGAGGAATTACCGACGATATAAACTCCTCCGGTCAGGATTGTGCCGTTATTAGGCACATATATGCCGTTTGAGCCCGGATTACTCAGCGTGCCCAATGCCTCTTTTTTTAAATCTGCCTGCGAAACAGAGGACTCCAGGTTCATTATATCCGCGCCTCTGGTGAACCCATTATCAAAAACAGGCACGTCATTTGGCGGGTTACTATCTGCGTTTAAAAGTATGGTTAATCCGTTGTTATAAAAACGTGCTTTTGTCTCATGCTGCGATGCCTCCTCAGTAAAATGGCCGGAGGGGTTATTCCTAAAGCTGAACCTGGTATTTGTGGAAACAGGGCCGGTAAAGTTGGTGGTGTTGGTAAACCAGACTGTTGTGCCTGATGGCGTAGAGTGATGCGAGGTAAAAAGCGCATACTTTGCAAAAGTATCACGGCGCACGGTAAGCGTAAAAACGCCCTGCAATAAACGCGTGCGCTTTTGTATGTTAGGGGTCTGGCGCGTTATGGTCCCGATAGAATCAATAGTGTATTTATAAGGAAAGAGGTAAATTTCTCCGGATGGATTACTGGGATTACCGTTTGCCGTCACTATAATTGTTGCGTTATAGTTTCCCGAAACCGCAGTATTTAAATTTAAAGCAGAAACAGCTACTGTTGCCTGGCCTGACGAAACGACAAATTGAGGCTGCCCTGCGCCGTAGGCATAATCCCTTAAAAGGCCTAATGAATCGTTGTTGGTAACGTAAGCCTTTATCACCGAACCCTGTGTAAAAACAGATATATTATTTAATAAGTCAACCCTTATCCGCTTTCTTAATTCCGATACCCCCTGATTAGCCCCGGCTTCAGCAAGCCCCAAAGCCTGCAGGGTGAATTCCTCTGAGTCCGCCGATTTTTTTTCAGTCATAAGGCTTAAAAAATAAACCCCGGTCAAAACCAGAAGTATGGTCATTACTATCAAAGAAACAACTAAAACTACTCCTCTTTTATTTGCCATTTTAATCATTAAAATTCTCCTGATTCAGGCTGCTGGACCTCAGTGTCATCGCTTAAGGCTATGTTGGTATTCCTCAAGCTGGCCTTTGAGGTTAGGCTGAAACCTTTATCCTCCAGCGTCTGTATGTCTATCTTAACTACCGGGCAATCAGCTGCAACAGTAGAACAGGTATAAGCGCTGCATCCTGAACAGCCTCCTCCGAAATTAATAGATTGCACCTTGGTGGCAATAACAGCCTCATTCTGCGTCCCTACCTTTTTTAATAACTGGGTTGTGTCCGAGGGATTAAGTTTAAAGGTGACCTTCTGCAGCATGCTAATATTTCCCTGCTCATCGAATACGGGCTGATAAAAATCGATCCTATTATTTGAGGTTATGGTTACCGGATAGTTTGTTGCGTTTATAACCCAGTTGGGGTTAGACTGGCGAAGCAACCAATTCATATTATCCATCGCCTTTCTTGCCTCTTGCTGTTCAGTAATCTTGTCCCTTCCCGTGCGCCAGCTTTTGTCTGAACTCGTCATAACTACAAGTATAGCGCCAAACAAAAAAGCAAATATCAAAACCACAAACATCATTTCTACCAAAGTAAAACCCCTCTTCACCCTATACCTAAAATTTGTGTAATGTTTAATGTATAATGCGTAATGTAATCTCATTGCTGTACAACCACTTTAGGAAGCGGGGTCATTTTGCAATTAGCGTAACCAATTCGACAGGGGAATCCAAGCGGCCATTAGCATCGGCATCCTCTCCTGAATTCAATACTCCGTTAAAATTACTATCCTCTCCTACTGTCTGAAAACGGCTTTTAAAAGATGCGCTAATCCTTACTCTTTTCAGGTCCGAATAACCGGTATTAGTTACCTCTATAAGGCCTTTGGCAGTTGATCCGCTAAAACCGTCAAGGTCAAAGGTTGTGTCATTAAGAGCAGAAAGATTATCGAAACCCGTCTTTTTTATTTCTTCCATCTTAGCCTGAACAGCATTAGTTGTCAGTGTTATATCGCGCGACAAATCAGATAGAAAGAACATATTTATATAAGTTATCAAAATACCGCAAAGGCAAAAGCTGAGCATGGTAACTGTTAATAACAACTCAATCAAAGTAAATGCCTTCTTTGAGTGTTTCAGAAGCCAAATTTTGTAACTTATTCTTTTTTGTCGCATTCTTCCGATACCAGCAGAGCGCCGGTGGTGATAGTAAAGGCAGCGCTTCCAGTTACTTTACATATAGTCGGGGCCGCGGAACAATTGTATCCTGAAGGCTCTAATCTTGAGCAGCTGTAAGTATAACCCTTTACAGGGGACTGCGTAATGTAATCTATGTCCAGATAGGGAGGTTTTGTTTCGGTTAGGGACTGAAAACTTACCGGGTATAAGCCTTTAGAGTCCTTCGCATAATTCTCCAAAGCTGTGGCAATTAACTTAATCGTACCCAGAGCGGAAGATTTATTCTGCGCGGTATTCCTCTCAATGACTCTTACGGTGATAACCCTAAGAAGGACTGCTGAAATAGCGATAATAACCATTATGGTTATAAAATTTTTTCCCTTATTATTCATTATTATCTTAAATTAAAAGCCGTAACTATTTATGTCGAATAATGTTAGCATAAAAAGGAAGCCTTCGCAAGAAAAATCTGTAAATAGGCTTTAAAAAAGGCGGGTTAATTTACGCCGTTAGGGATATAAGCAGGCGGGAGAAAACTATGGTGTATCTCTCGGGGTTTACTTAAAAATCTTAAAATCGGTATCTGATGGAGATGGGGTGTCAGTGCGCCGTAACTGGCCACCGGTGACAATCTGGTAATTATGGTCTGATAGCGCGGGATTTACTGCCATGGCCCGCATGTCATACCCCCCGGGCCCAATAGAGCCAACCGTATACTGAAAATTTCCGATCTGCCCAATATTGACTAAATCCTGAAAAAGGCAGCCATCAGCAACTAAGAATTCTAAATTGCTTTCTGTTCCCTGGGCATATACTCCGGAGTGACGCGCGGCGTAAACTTCAAAACCAGTAGCTATCGTATTAAGATTTACCTGAGCATTGGATTCATTGGCCTGCTTCCTGAATTGGACCCCCTCAACTATTGCCATCGAAACCAGAAGGGCGATAATAGCCAAAACTATCATTATTTCTATTAATGTAAACCCCCTTATATTATTTTTCATATTAGTTTTAAGATTGAACCTTAAAGCCTACAGCTTATTACAGTGTTATAGATTTTAACATAAATTTATTATTTTTTCAAAGTATTTTTTCTGATCTCGCTTAACAACGCCTTTGACCTCTCATGAGCCGGGTCAATCTTCAGCGCAGCCTTAAATTCTAAGGATGCCTGCCTCTTTAGGCCCTTGTTTAAATATGCGAGCCCTAAATTAAAATGCGCATCGGCATAAGAAGGGGATAAGTCTAACGACCTGCTAAAAGATAATATCGACTCGTCAAAAAGGCGCGCCTGTGCAAATTTTACCCCGAGGTCGTTATAAAAAGCGGGGGAACAACTTATATTCTTTTGCTCTTTCAGGAAATCAGAAACTATTCTTAAAACAGGGGTGCCTTTGCGTAGATCTCCTGAAAGCGAATATAAGATTTCAGAACCCGCTAAATCCGCATTGCCCTTAATAAGGTAAATCCTGGCAATATTAAAATGAGAAAATTTTAATGACGGGTCAAGGCTCAAGGCCCGGCTGTACCTTGCTTTTGCCTGATCAAGTTTGCCCTGCATTTCATAGAGAGCTCCCATATTATTCTGGATCTCCCCTGCCTTGCTTCCGGGGGCTGTTTTCTCGACGATTAAATATTCCTTTTGGGCATCATCGAATCTGGCGAGTTTAAAATAAAGATTAGCCAGATTAGAATGCGCCTCCAGTAAATCCGGCATTATCTTTAATGCCTTCTTATAAGAGTCTATTGCCTTATCGAACAAGCCGCACTTTTCGTATTCCAACCCCAGATTATTAAGGGCTTGAAAACTATCAGGAGAAAATTTAATAATTCTCTCAAAAAATACCTGCGGATTGCCCCACTCGATGTTACGGGTATGCGTGAGAAGACCATAAAGAACTAAAATCAGCGGAATAGAGAGTATGAATATCTTTTTCTTCAGGGCCTTAAAAAGTAGGTATGAAAACGCAACAAAAAAACTTAGCGAAGAGAGGTACACAAAATGCTCAGAGACAAAAGCGTTTATAGGAAATATACCTGATTGCGGTAACAGAAAAATCAAAAACCAGGATAGGAAAAATGAGGCGGCTTTCATTTTATCTTTATACTTTAGAAAGTGAACACAGCTTACAAAAATCATTCCTAAGATAAACCAGGAGGCAAAAATACCGAAAAAACTCACCGGCCTTACAAGCTCGCGCGACATATGCAAATCTACAGGCAAAAATAAAAGTTTTAAATAAGAAAAAATGACCTTAGGTTGCACGGTGAGCCTGATAAGAAAAGGGAACTTAACTAATGAGGGCGGCCTTAAAGTAGAGAATTTAAAAAAGAACAGCCTCAAGTATACATATAATCCGGAGATAAGAAAAAACGGGAGTGAAGACGCGATGCGGGCTCTTTTAAAATAATATAGATAAGCAAGTATGGCTAAAGGAAATACTACTGATAGCTCTTTGGATAAAAGCCCTAACCCAAATGAAAATAAGGAAAGGGTAAGGAAGGTTGCTTTAAATTTAGCATTCTCAAATTTAATAAATAACAGCAGGGAAGAAAGCAAAAATATTGCCATCAGCATATCTGCCCTGCCTGAAATATAGCTGACCGCCTCCGTATGAATAGGGCTGACTGCAAATAATAAGGAAGCGGCTAAAGATATGGCGGGTCTTTTAAAAATCAGGTAAAGCAAAAGAAACACAAGGAATGAAACAATACCCTGCAATAAAATATTAGTAATATGGTAGCCTTTGGGGTCTAACTGCCAGAAATAATAATCCCACATATAAGATACGGTTTGAATAGGGCGGTAGAAATTTGAGCCTGAGGAAACTCCGTAATAAAGGTCGCTTGAAAATGCCCTAACCAGCAAATTTGCATCTTTTATTAACGGATTCTTGAGTATTAACGCATCGTCATCCCAGATAAACGGATTATTAAGGGTATTGAAATAGGCCAAAAAGGTGCAGGATAATATTAGGATAAGGGCGAAAAAAAATAACCTCATTTTGGAGTTAGGCATTTGTTTAAAGTTACCTCGCTGTTTCCTTAAGAAAGCAAGATGCGGGTCCCCGCTTACGCGGGATTTCGCTAATAGAAACTTTGTGTGCTCAATAATTCGCGCAAATAACTTACTCTACACTTACGTGTTCGTAAGTCCCTTCCTTAAATAGGTATAGGAAGGACTACCTCGTGGGGTAAGTTATGCCTGAACTTCTCCCGCTGTACCTTAGTAAAGCAAGAGGCGGGATTAATTCGCGCAAATAACTTATGTTCGTAACGAGCGTAAGCGAGTACTCCATAAGTTATGCGCTCATTAAAAAAAGGGGAAGAGAAAAATTCTCCTCCCCTTTTACAAGATGCAAAGGATTTTATTATAACGGCGTAAGAACTCCGCCTGTGCTAGCTGTGTAAGTTACGCTTCCGGTTGTGCCTAAGGTAACAGGCGTGGCTACAAATGTGTAACCACCTGCTGTCAATGTGCAGGCGTAGTTGTAACCCTGAACTGCGGTTGCCCCACCTGCTGCATTTGCACAATAGTTACCGCCTGAAGCAATAAAACCTGTCAACCTGGCTACGGTATCCGGATATGCGCCGCTATTAGAGGTTGAGTAAGTTTCAGCTGCCGTAGAAAGACTGCGCAGAGTTGCCTTTGCAGCTGCTTCATTCGCGGTTCTCCTTGCCGTGAGCAAGTTAGGTATAGCGATAGCGGCTAACAAAGCGATAATTGCCACAACGATCATGATTTCTACGAGTGTAAAACCTTTTCTGTTCATATTATAAAGCCTCCTTTCCAAGGTAAAATTAACTTTTGTACGCGCACACTTTTGGCCTCTTATTTTTTATCTTTAAAATGATATCTTCTATTTCTCATCTTAAGAGCCATTTTTTCTTGCGCTTAGTCACCTCGATTAATTTATACCATTTTATTAAAGGATTGTCAAGAATAAACCTGCATTAATCCTTGCATTAAACCAATTGCGCTAAGAACGAGCTTATTTCTAACTTTTTTAATTTTACAGGAATAAGCTTGTTTTTTAAGTTAAGCCCTGATTCTAATATTACTCTTATATAATTATCGGTGTGGCCTTCCAAAAAACCGGGAGCGGCTTTAGATTCGCCTTCTATAAGCACTCCCATAACTTTATTTAGAAACTTTTTCCTATATTCGCTGGAGCATTTATCTGCTGCCTCTTTTAGGCGCTTCACCCTTTCTTTAATTGTACCTGAAGGCACATCCGAGCCTAAATTAGCCGCGGATGTGCCTTCCCTCTTAGAATAAGGAAAGATATGCACCCTTAAAGGCGCTATCTTTCGGATTAAATCCGCCGTATTTTTAAAGTTCCCATCCGTTTCACCCGGAAACCCCACTAAACAATCGGTTGTTATCGCTATTCCAGGAATCCTATTCTTTATTTTTTTTATCAAATTCAAATAAACCTTGCCAGTATAATTACGGTGCATTTTTTTTAAAATTGTATCGTCCCCGCTTTGTATCGGTATATGCAAATGAGGGCATAATTTTTTAGAATCTGCTATTTTTTTGATTAGCCCGTCGGTAACATCCCCCGCTTCTATAGAACTCAATCTAATTCGTAACAAGCCGCCTATATTCTCTAATGCCTCAATTACATGCAGAATGCCTTTTTTTTCTTTCAGGTCTTCACCGTATGCGCCAAGGCAAATACCGGTTAAAACTATCTCCTTAAAACCGGCCCCTGCGAGTTTTTCTGCTTCTTTGATAACGCTATCTAATGGCTTACTCTTGGAGGGGCCTCTGACTAAAGGAACTTTACAATACGAACAAAAATTGTTACAGCCGTCCTGAATCTTTAAAAATGCCCTCGTATGGCCCTTAAAATTAGAAATACCAACATATAAGTTTTTACTATTCGGCTCTAATTTCTTATCTTTTTCAAACATGCTATAGAAAAGTTTTGCTATTTTCCCCTTATCCTTATTCCTCACGCTTAAATCTACAATCCCCTCTTCTTTTATTCTCCCTGTGTCTAGCTCTGCCAGGCACCCTGTAACGATGATCCTTGCATAAGGATTTTCCCTTTTTGCCTTGCGGATTAGCCTAAGCGATTCAGAGTCAGCTTTATGGGTGACCGTGCAGGTATTGATTACATAAACATCTGCCTTCTCATCCGAAGCCAGTTCCTTAAAACCCAAGGGAATAAACTGTTCCCTGATGCTTTGCGTATCGTATTGGTTTACTTTACATCCTAATGTATAAAATTTAATGGTTTTCACTCCACACCTTCTTTTTATTCATAACAAACTGCCCCGTTCCCTCATTAAATTTTTAGAAGGCATATAGCCTGATAAAACTTGCAACCGCCACTGCGGCTGTCTCAACGCGCAAAACAAGGTCTCCCAATGTAACCGGAATACACCCGTAATTTTGCGCAAGTTTTATTTCCTCGCAGGTAAAATCACCCTCGGGCCCGATAAAAATCAGCACATTCCTTGGCTTAAGCCTTGAAAGTATATCTTTTAAATGCTTTCTGTTTCCCTCCAGAGCCGGAATAAGTTTTAAATCGTAGGGGCTCGAATTACCCAACACCGTTTTTATATCCTGAACCCCCTCTATAACCGGAATAGTATTTCTCTGGCTTTGCAAAGAGGCGCTCTCTGCGATTTTCCTCCAACGCTTGACTTTTAAGATTTTTTTATCCCTGTCTAATTTTACCACTACCCGCTCTGTTTCCATGGGGATAATTCTGTCTACTCCCAACTGGGTAAGCTTATCCACTATATCGTCCATCTTTGATTTTTTCGGTATTGCGCAGGCGATAGTAAGACCAAGGTTTCCTAATCTGCTGCGCGCAGGAACTGACTTTACCGATAAGATTATACTCTCAGGGAGTAAATCTTTTATTTCTGACGCGTATTCATCCCCTTTTTCATCAAAAAGCATAATCTTCTCTCCGGGCTTAACTCGCAGAACATCCTTTAGGTAATGTACCTGATTGTTATCTCGGATGCACATTTTACCATCATGAATACCTTTATAAGAAACATGCAGTCTAATCATAACGGTTAATTTTCTTTTTCGGAAAAAACCTCGGCAGTGAATATATATATCTCGGAAGTTTTATCTTTCCAGGCATCGGCATTTAGGCCTGCCTTGTGGGCGCAAAGGTTAGAAAGAAACTCATCCTTAGACCACCCGGTTTCTTGCGCAACCTGCGGCAGGAAAACACCGCTATCAAGCCCTTTTCTTATCAGTACGCCGTGCTTCCCTAGTTGAATTTTATCGGCTGAATCTACTCTCTCTAAAGGGGATAGTACGGAAACTTCGATTTCAATATTTTCCAATTCCTGCGTTTCCACCCGCGCAAAACGCGGGTCACTTACAGCCGCTTCAATTGCCATATCCCTTACAGTAAGATAAAGCGGCTCTCGCCCAACGATGTTTCCGATGCACCCGCGCAGCTGGCCTTTCTCTTTAAGGGTTACGAAAGCGCCTAACTCTTTAAGTAAAATAGGGTCGGTTTCCTTAACTTCTATTGTCTTGCCTGTCTTTAAATAAGTTTCCATAGACTTACGCGCAATCTCCAGTAGTTTCTTTCTCTGCTCCTTATTTAACATCTGCGGCTCTCCTTTTTCATTATCTATGGCACAACTGGCATAACCAACTGTCCACAACCCCTTAACCTTTTTGCCTGTAACAATAGCGGAATTGGTATGCGCTAAACAATCTAATTTTTTATGGCCTAACTCCTTGGCTAAAATCAGCGCGGTTACAACAGCAAAACCCCCGCAAAGTTCTAGTTTACGTTCGCGCAGACCGTAATATAAACCCTCTGCATCCATATTGCTTAAATATGCCAAGGTCAAGTTATCCACAGCATCTGCCTCGTCATAATCATGACCGTGATACATATCAGTCGAAGCAATAACTAAAACATCCTGCCGGCTACCAATCGCCTCTTTAAGTAAAGCGGCTAATTTCCTACAGGTAGAAAAGGGTGAGTCCCCCATTACTATAGGAACGATTTTAAAATCCGATAAAACTTTTTGCAAGAAAGGTAGTTGCGCCTCTACCGAATGTTCTTTTTCAAAAGCTGCAGGGTCAAAGATTATATCCGTATCTTTATTCAGTAATTTTTGCGTAAACTCTTTATCTATTTCCAAATCGCCTAAAGGAGTCCTGAAATTTCCCTGCGGATATATCCATACGCCATTAAACCCATAGTGGCTTGGGCCAATTATAATTACAGTCGTGTAAGGCCTGCCTTTGATTAATCTATACCCGAAGGCAGCGGTCTTTCCTGAAAAACCGTAGCCTGCATGCGGAGAAATTAAAGCAAAAATATCGCCGCTCAAAGGCTTAGGCGTTGCCTCATTAAGAAACCCTTCAATCATCGCAGACAATTCTTTTGGGTTATCAGGATAGAATGTTCCGGCTACATTGGGTTCTTTTGCATTTTCAGCAAAACAAGCAGAACTAAAAAGAAGCATTAAAACGAAGATTGGTTTTACTAAGCGTTTCATCCAGTTATTGCTTTAGGCAGAATTACATTAATTCGGCACACCAAATAAATTTCATTAATGAAATTTATTTGGAGCTGGGGGGAGTTGAACCCCCGACCCCCTCGTTGCGAACGAGATGCTCTCCCACTGAGCTACAGCCCCGAGAATAATTACTCTGTAAAAATTTAACCCCGAACAGCAACTTATCAATTATCTGACTTTTTGAAAATATTATACCATTAATTTATAAGGGGGCAAATAAAAATGATGGGGGGTTAGTTAGTGGAAACAAAAGGCATATCTATCTTGGTGCGCATGGTAGTCTCAGGGTTATCTACCGATACGGCTTCAGCGGGCCTAAAACGGCAGACAACCTTTCCTTCGATAGGCCTATCGGTCAACCATCTCTGAGGATCAAAATTTCCGATAAATTCAAGCCCGGAGGAACTACCCTGTTTTATAACTACCTTGCGGGCAATTGATTGGTAGGAGCCGGCGGGGGCCTCACCGTTACCGGCATTCTCATAATATCTTATTTCAGCATCTGTAACAGGAGTGCCTATATTTTCGATCCTGTAAGCAATCCATGTATCAGCCGCATCAGCCATTCCATTCTGATTGCTATCTACCCTTACCCTTACCCCACTACCATCAGCGTAGGCCTTCACCATCGGGTCACTGACTGTATTGCCTATTGCCTGGCTTATATGTTTAGTCATATGCTCCAAAGCTAAAGAAGCCTCATTCTGAAGCTTTACCCTTCTGTCCGAACTTAATACGTGATAACGGCTGAACACCTCAATACTAGTTATAGCGATTATCACGAATGATACTAATACTATTGCGATCAAAAGTTCAAGGAGGGTTACGGATTTGATTCTATTGGGTAGGTTCATTCCAGCTAACAGTAGCTACGACCCTGCGTATATTATTCGGCTCTGTACGAGTAGTAACATTGGCTATATTATACTGCGCACTATAGGCAATGTTGTCAAGTGTCCGGTCCTGCAAAGACGGGCATCCGGATTGTTGAGTGTGTCCGCTTACGCCATCGCAATACCTTAAGCCCTCTGGATCGCCTGCTGTAAGCTGAAGCTGGTTTCCTGCAGCACCCCATGTATCCGTTCGCACGCCCATCTGCAAGGGGGCAAGAAAAAGTTTTCCCAATTCTCCTGCGCTCATGCGCTCGCGGCTATGCAGAATCCATCTTTTTCCGGAAATAAAAACATTGACTATTCCTATTAATACCAGGGCCAGGATTATGGTAGATACGAAGACTTCAAGAAGGGTAAAACCTTTTGCCTGATATGGGATTTTTTTTAGCATAACTACCAGTTACAACCCGTTTTATAAGGATCATCTGCAGCCTGGTCAATGCACCAGACATTAGTGGCGTCATTTGCTCTTTGTGCCTTTGCGGTGAAACCTGAACCAGTAACAATCTTATAGTTCCAATTCTGTGCAGGTAAAGATAATTTTAGATTATCGTTTATTGCAATACGGTCTGCGCTCGTAAAGTAAATATTGTTCTCCATATGGTAGATTTTCTCAGCGGCACTGATAAGCCTAAGATTTATCTGGGCTTCCTTGTCAAGGGTTGACTCTTTGGCCTTGCCAAAGTTCGGAAAGGCCAAAGCAGCCAGAACCCCGATAATAAGCACCACAACCAAAAGTTCCAGAATGGTGAACCCTTTTTTTAATGAGCGCATACTTACGAACATTGAAAGTGTGATTAATTTATCTCCCTCGAATTAACCACCTTAACAGACGAGTCCATGCGGTTAAGTGTCGCTGTATTCTAAGGTCAAGGAGCTTATTTTAAAAGCGTTTAATAATAACCTGCTGTCCCGCCCCATGCGCTGGTTGAATATGTCAATGTAATAGTATACGCTGAGGAGCCCTGCGGAGTTTTACCGCCTGCAGTACATCTTGTAGCTGTTACCACGGTGTCAGTAGTATTATAACTGAAATGATGGGTAGTTGCACAGGTAGTTGGAACTTCCACTGATAAGTTTCCAATAGTGCCAGTATAAACGCCATTCTCTAATTTATATGCTTCCTGGGCAGAACGGATAGTGCCTAAAATCGTCTTTGCTTCTGCTGTCCTTCCTTTTTCCACTACTCTCGTGTACTGGGTAAAACCCAAGGTTGCCAAGATTCCGAGAATAATTATTACTACAATCAGTTCCAGCAACGTAAAACCCTTTCTCATAATATCTCCTTTTCTCGCCTTTACCTTCTTTTGGCTTTTCTTGCGGTCAAGCCTTATCTCGCTAGGTAGGGACAGTCCCTCTTGTCAGATAGGTCTTAGCTTTGACAGTGACAGTCCCTACTGCAATAGTTTAATATTATAAAAATAAATGTCAAATAATTTTAATGAGCGCATAACTTATGGAGTACTCGCTTACGCTCGTTACGAACATAAGTTATCTGCGCGAATTAATCCCGCATCCTGCTTTCCTAAGGTACAGCGGGAGAAGTTCAACCGC
>CAKKQZ010000030.1 GCA_919902445.1 Omnitrophica bacterium GWA2_41_15
GGTGTCCCGCCGATGAACAGGAGACTGTCCCGCTAGAGCAAGGGTTAGCAAAGGAGGCTTGTATGTTACGTTATTTAATTGCAGGTGAGTCGCACGGAAAAGGGATTGTTGCAATCTTGGAGGGTATGCCGGCCGGGTTAAAGGTTGATGTGGTTTTCATAAATCATGAGCTAAGGCGTAGGCAGCAGGGGTTTGGCCGCGGCAAGCGCATGCAAATAGAAAAAGACCGCGCGCAGATTATATCGGGTTTTAAAAACGGCATAAGTTTAGGCAGCCCTATTTCTTTGCTCATCGGAAACAAGGATTGTAGCATTGAAAAACTTCCGAAGGTGCTTTGTCCGCGTCCGGGGCATGCTGATTTAGCTGGCCTGTTAAAATACGGATTCAGCGATATAAGGAATGTTTTGGAGCGCGCCTCAGCCAGAAGCACTGTTGCGACTGTAGGGATAGGCTCCGTATGCAAGGTATTATTAAAAGTTTTTGGTATAGCAATATCCAGCAAGGTGTTATCTATCGGAGCTGAAATTACAAGTGAGGGTATGCAGCAAAAAATTACCGAGGCCATAAATAGCAAAGATACTGTCGGAGGAATATTTGAAGTCTCGGCAAAAGGTGTGCCTGTTGGATTGGGAAGCTATGCACAGCCGGACAGGCGCCTTGACGGAAGGCTTGCGCAAACAATCATGGCTATACCCGGTATCAAGGCAGTCGAAATCGGACTGGGATTAGGATATGCTGTTAGTTTTGGTTCAGAGGTCCATGACGCCATTTACTATTCAAAAAGTAGAGGGTATTTTCATAAATCAAATAATGCCGGAGGTATTGAAGGAGGCATTTCTAACGGCGAGGATATAATTTTACGCGCCTGCATGAAACCTATCGCTACACTAATGAACCCGCTGGATTCGGTGAATATTATTACCAGAAGGCCGTCTATGGCAGCTGTTGAGCGATCAGATACCTGCGTGGTAGAGGCTGCCGGAGTAGTTTCTGAATCGGCGGTTGCATTTGTGTTGGCAGATGCGTTATTAGAAAAATTCGGAGGGGATAATATTCCGGATATAAAGAAAGCGTATATTGATTACCTTAAAAAGGATCGGGTAAAAGATGCCAGCCCTTAATTTTTATAATGTTACCGTCACTAAATCAAAAACTACTAACTAGGTGGTTGTGAAAGGTGATATAGAAAATAGGTCAGGAAAAAATTATAATGCCGTGCCATACGGATTATTCTGTTTATCAAGAATATCCCTATAGCAAATTCTGTGTTAGTGGTAAACGGGCTTCTTAACGGAGGGACAAAGAGCTTTGATAAATATATAGAAGATTTGGAGTATGATAAGGTTGGTAAAGATATAAACAGGCACGAGATATACGTAGAAAGCGCCTATTAAGTTAAAAATTTAAGTTAGAAAATCACTCCTCCTTCGTCTATTTAAGTGAGGCCACAACTTACGGAACGAAGTGAACGTAAGTAGTCTGGCCGAACTTACAGATAAAGGGGGTGATTAGGATGGCAGAGGATGTATCTTTGAAAGTAGTGAGGCTGCATCGTTTGGATTCGGATTCAAAGACTAAGGCGTTTGCCGATATTTCCATCGGCGATTTTTTAGTCAAGGGCCTGCGCATTGTCCAGGGGCAAAAGGGTTTATTCCTTGCAATGCCGCAGGAGAAGGCAAAAGACGGAAAGTGGTATAATTCCTTTCTGCCCTTGACCAAAGAGGCACGCCAAAATCTTGCTGATGTGGTTTTAGCCGCCTACGAGGAATAACCAAGGGACACCCTTAGAATCAAAGCAGGGACACCCTTGGAACTAAAGCGAAGGGTGTCCCTACGCCGTTTAGCACGCCGCCGAGAAAGTGAGGCGGCCGGGAGAATGTTCGGAATGAAAAATATTTATCTGGTAGGGTTTATGGGGTGCTGGCGCGACGGATAAGGAGCGCCGTTAGCACGCCGCCGAGTGAGTGAGGCGGCCGGGTAAACATGTCAATATGAATAATATCTATCTGGTTGGATTCATGGGTACCGGAAAAAGCTCCGTAGGCAAAGAGCTCGCCAAAAATAAGAAATGGCAGTTTATCGACCTGGATGAACTGATTGAATTAAAGGAAAAGAGGACGATCCTTGAGATATTTGCTAAAAATGGCGAACCATATTTTCGCAGGTTAGAAAAAAGAGTTTTAAAGGAAGTCAGCGAAGATAAAAATTTCGTAGTCGCCTGCGGCGGCGGGATTGTGCTGGATAAAGATAATATTAAAACAATGAAAGAGGCAGGCATAATTATTTGTTTGGCTGCATCGCCTGAGGCAATATTAGAAAGGACCAGCTCCTATCTCCATCGGCCGCTGTTAAATGTAAACAATCCGCGTAAACAGATAGAGCTGCTTCTTAAATTACGCTCTCCTTACTACGCCCAGGCAGATAAAACCATTGATACATCAAAACTTTCTATAAAAGAAACGGTGGAAAAAATCCTAAAGCCAGCCCTTAAGAAAAAATGACCCGTCTCGAAGCCCTTACCGCTTTAAATATGGTCTTTGATATCGGCAGCGTAAGGTTAAGTAAGCTGCTTGAGTATTTTGGTAAGCCCGAAAGCATACTAAACGCTCCGGCTGAAAAATTAACCCGGGTTTTTGGCATAGGGGAAAAAATAGCCGCAAAAATAGTTTCTTTAAAAAAAGTAGATTTATCCAGAGAATTTGCCTCGGCTGAAAAATCAGGATTAAAAATAATAACTATGTATGACAAAGATTATCCTGAAAATCTGAAGAATATCCCCGGCGCTCCGCTCGTGCTTTATGTTAAAGGAGAATTGAAGCCGGAAGATAAACTTAGTGTTGGGATAATCGGTTCTCGCAGGGCTACATTTTACGGTATATCAGCTGCTGAAAGGTTCGCTTCGGAATTAGCTGTCAACGGTTTTACTATTGTTTCCGGAATGGCCCGTGGCATCGATACTTATGCGCATAAGGGTGCTTTAAAAGTGATGGGCCGCACGATTGCTGTAATAGGAAGCGGTTTCGGGCATATTTATCCATTAGAAAATAAAGAATTAGCAGAAGAAATTTCTAAATCCGGAGCTGTGATTTCGGAATTTCCTATAGATACAAAACCCCTGTCTCAGAATTTTCCCCGCAGGAACCGCGTTATCAGCGGATTAAGTTTAGGGGTGTTAGTGGTTGAGGCAGCAAGAAACAGTGGTGCTCTTATTACAGCTGATTTTGCTTTAGAGCAGGGCCGCGAGGTATTTGCGGTACCGGGTAAAGTTGATTCAGGAAATTCGTTCGGCACAAATGAATTGATAAAACAGGGCGCCAAGCTTGTTTCCTGCGCAGAGGATATCTTAGAAGAATTTATTCAGCCAGCAGATAAAAACGCCAGCGTAAAAGAAACTCCGGAAATTAACAAAACCCGGGGCCTTAGCGATCCCGATGAATATAAAGTATATGAGTTAATAAGAGAGAAATCTATTCAACTGGATGACCTTGTGCAAGAGGCTCGCCTGGATATTCCGCGCCTTTCTGATATACTCTTAAGGCTGCGCATAAAAAAATTAGTCCAGGAGCTTCCGGGAAAACAATACATAAGGAGTTCTTGATGCCGAAAAAAGGCTTGGTTATAGTAGAATCTCCGACAAAAGCAAAGACCATAAGTAAAATTCTTGGGCAAGATTTTGCAGTGGTTTCGTCTATGGGCCATATTATAGACCTGCCTGCTAAAAAACTCGGCGTAGATATTGAAAGGGATTTTGAGCCGGAATTTGTAGTGATTCCGGGAAGGCAGAAGATCTTAAGTGCTTTAAAGAAGGAGGCCAAGGATAAGGAAGTAATCTATATTGCGACAGACCCGGACAGAGAAGGTGAAGCGATCGGCTGGCAGATAAAGGAACGTATTTTTAAAAAAAAGAAGGTTTCGCGCGTTGTGTTTCATGAGATTACTCCGTCTGCGGTTAAGGACTCATTTAAAAAGCCGCATGATTTTAACCTGAATATGATTGAAGCCCAGCTTGGCAGGCGCGTTTTGGATAGGATAGTCGGGTATTTCTTAAGCCCGTTACTCTGGAAGAAGATAGCCCGTGGTTTAAGCGCTGGGCGGGTGCAGTCAGTGACGCTTAGGTTAATTGTTGACAGGGAAAAGGCGATCCGGAAATTCTCTGCGCAGGAATACTGGGAGATAGAGGCAGAGTTGCAGAAGGCCGCCAGTGTCCAGCCAGAAGCCACCGTTTTTTTAGCAAGGTTAGAAAAAATAGAAGAGAAGAAGGCAGAAATAAAAAATAAAGAGCAGGCAGAAAAGTTAGTTGATGATATAAAAGATAAGATATTTCAAGTCCGAGATATAAAAAAGAGTGAAAAGAAGCGTTACCCCGATGCGCCATTTATCACCAGCACTCTGCAGCAGGAGGCATTTAATAAACTAAAGTTCAACGCCACAAAGACCATGATTGTGGCGCAGCAGCTTTACGAAGGCGTTGATATAAAAGATGAGACCCCCGTTGGTTTAATTACTTATATGCGCACTGACTCAAGCGCGGTTGCCTCCGAGGCAATAAAAGAAGTAAGAAACAGTATCTTGAAAAATTTCGGCAAGGATTATCTTCCGGAACTCCCTAATGTTTACAAGGTGAAAAAACTCGCGCAGGAAGCGCACGAAGCTATCAGGCCCACTTTAATCAATAGGCCGGCTGAAAGCCTAAAAGGATTTTTAAGCCCTGACCAGTATAAACTTTATGATTTAATCTATAACCGTTTTTTTGCCAGCCAGATGACGCCGGCGAGGTTTCAAGCGACTTCAGTGGATATCCAGGCAGGAATTTATCGGTTTTTGGCCGCAGGCAGTGTTCTTATCTTTGACGGTTTTATGGCTGCCTACAGTAAAAACGCTGTGCCTAAGGAAAAAAATATAATTCCGGATTTAGAAAAAGACGAAATAGTAGGTTTGGTAAAGTTATTGCCTTCGCAGCATTTTACTAAGCCGCCGCCAAGATTCTCAGATAGCTCACTTGTTAAGGCTTTGGAGGAGGAAGGTATCGGCAGGCCCTCTACCTATGCCCCGATAATCTCAACGCTTATCCTGCGTGATTATGCGCGCAGGGACAAAGGTTATTTTAATCCTACGGAATTGGGTTTCAAAGTCTGCGAACTTTTGGTTGAATATTTTCCTAAGATTATGGATTTAAAGTTTACCGCTGCTTTAGAAGAGGAGCTCGATGAGATAGAAGAAGGCCGCTTCAATAAGATAAAGGTGCTTCGGGATTTTTATGAGCCATTTAAGGTAAGCCTCGATTTTGCGCAGGCCAATATCAAAAAAGAGGTTATCATCTCAAGCGAGACCTGCGATAAATGCGGCAGGCCTATGATTATCAAGTGGGGCCGCAAGGGAAAGTTTTTAAGTTGTTCGGGGTTCCCGAAGTGCAAGAATTCAAAGTCCATTACTTCAGGAGTAAAATGCCCTGAACCCGAATGCGGCGGTGAGCTCATTGAGCGCCGCTCAAAACGCGGCTTTTTTTACGGCTGTTCAAATTTTCCCAAGTGCAGATACACATCCCGCAGCCTTCCTCAAGAAAAAGAAGGATAAATGATAGAAAAATATATTGAAAAATTCATCAGGTATCTTGAGATCGAAAAAAATTACTCTAAACATACAATATTAAACTACAGATTAGATTTAGAAGATTTCTATAAATTTCTCGGAGGTTTAGAATTAAAAAAGGTAGATTACCTTCTTTTGAGAAAATACCTTGCGGTGCTTAAAGAAAAAAATCTCGGGACAAGGAGCATCGGCCGCCGTCTTTCTGCCTTACGCTCATTTTTCAAATTTTTAACTAAGGATAATTACTTAAAGACTAACCCCATACTTATGCTTTCAAGCCCTAAGCTTGAAAAACACCTCCCGAGTTTTTTGACTGAAGAAGAAGTTTCTAGGCTAATCGAATCGGCAGGCGCAAAAAACGAAAAAGGCGAAAGAGGCCTGCGTGACAGGGCAATACTTGAAACGTTTTACTCTACAGGATTAAGGATTTCTGAAGTCGTGTCTATAAGCGCGCAGGATATTGATTTTATCAGCGGTACGATTAAGGTTTTGGGGAAAGGAAAAAAAGAAAGGTTAGTCCCTATCGGAGATACCGCTATCAAGTCTATAAGAAGTTACCTTGCGGAAAGAAAGAAACAAAATGCCGCGCTTTTTTTAAATAAGAACGGCTCGCGCATAAGCGCAAGGGGCGTTCGCAATATCGTAGGCAAATATATCCATCTGGCAGGAATGAGGCATGGGATTTCTCCGCACACCTTAAGGCATTCATTTGCTACTCACCTTTTAAACCGCGGAGCAGATTTAAGGACTGTCCAGGAGTTATTAGGCCATGCAAACCTATCAACTACGCAAATTTATACTCACATTACTACAGAGAGGTTAAAGAACGTTTACGATAAGGCACATCCTCATGCTTAAGCCATGTTTATATTATACGACCTTATATTTACCATAATAGCCATTATTTATTTTCCTGTTTATCTTTTCAAAGGAAAATTTCATGCCGGATTTTTGTCTCGCCTCGGGTTTCTTCCAAAAGGTTTCCCATTTAACAGGCCGGTCTGGATACATGCCGTAAGCGTAGGCGAGGCGATGGCAGTAAGGGGGCTGGTAGAAGGATTAAGAAAAGCCTATCCGGAAAGAAAATTTATAATCTCGACGGTAACTCCCACAGGCAATAAGGTTGCTATCGGATTGGCAAAGGAGGGAGATTTTGTAACGTATTTACCTTTGGATTTAAGTTTTATTGTGCGCAGCATAATAAAACGTATTAAACCCTCTTTATTCATTATTGTCGAAACGGAGATCTGGCCGAATCTTATCCAATGCCTTTATAAAAATAAAATTCCTGTTGTTGCGGTAAACGGAAGGATATCCGATGCATCTTTTAAAGGATATTTAAGCATAAAATTTTTGGTTAAGGCAATCCTTGAAAAAATCAGCCTATTTTGTGTGCAGACAAGCCGCGATAAAGAAAGATTAATGCGGTTAGGTGTGGGAAGAGAAGAAATCAAGGTGACGGGAAATATGAAGTTTGATGCCGCGAAAATATGCGCTAAAATTCAGGGCCCGGCTGATTTAAAGGCACAGATGGATTTAGGCCCGAAAGATAAAATTTTAGTTGCCGGCTCTACCCATCCGCAGGAAGATGAGATAATTTTAGGTGCATATAAAGATTTGTTATCGGAATTTCGCGGCCTTAAATTAATCATTGCCCCTCGCCATCCAGAAAGAAGCAGGGAAATATCAAAAATAGCTTCTAGGTTCGGATTCCGGAGCGTACTGGCCTCTGAGTTTCCCTTTAAATGCGATGACTGCATCGAAAGCCCAGTTTTCATCATTGATATTATCGGCAGGCTCTTTAATTTCTATAGCATAGCGGATATAGTTTTTGTCGGGGGGAGCTTGGTAAAAAAGGGCGGCCAGAATATCTTAGAGCCGGCTTCACTAAGCAAGCCGGTAATATTCGGCCCATTTATGTTTAATTTCCGGGATATTGCAGATTTATTTCTTAGTAACAGCGCGGCTGTCATGATCCGTGACCAGCAAGAGTTAAAGAGGAGTATTGCCGATTTTCTTAATAATTTTCCTCGGGCCGTTGAAATGGGAGAGCGCGCAAAGCAGCTGACTTTGCAAAATCAAGGCGCAACCGGTAAAACCATAGAATGGATCAAGGAGTTGCTATTGAATTATGCCTCAGTATTATTTGTAGTAATATTACGGGGAGGGATGTTTAATGTATAAGGCGCAAGTCACCCATAAAAAAGATTTTACTTTTCTCGTTAAGTCAGGAAACCATGAAGTAACTATAGACGCTAAGGGCGAGGAGGGGATCAGCCCTCCGGATGCGCTTTTAGCAAGTTTCGGAAGTTGCCTGGGGGTATATATCCGTAAATACGCAGTGGGGGCAAAACTTCCTCTGGAGAATTTCAATATAAGCGTTGAAGCAGATTTTACCAAAGAATCCCCCGTGCGTTTTAAGGTTATCAATGTCGTTGTAGATTTTAAAAATTTCGGATTAGATGGGCGCAGAAAGAATGCGCTTTTAGAATTTATAAAAAATTGCCCCGTGCATAATACATTAAAGGGAAATCCGCACTTGGAGCTTAAGATATCATGATGGAGATAAGGACAAGGCAGCAAAATAGCGTTATCATACTTGATTTGGACGGACGGATTGATGTGGATTCTGCCAACTTAGTTGAAGTAGTAGGGCAATGTATACGCGACGGCTATAATGACATACTCTTAAATTTTGAAGAAGTGGAATCTATCGATTACATGGGAGTTTCCGTCATAGTCATCGCATATAAGGAAGTAATGAACAGCCGCGGTAGGATGAAATTTGTAAACGTCCCGTCGCATCTAAAGGGGATTCTTTCTGTTGCGGGCCTGGACAGGGTCATTGAGATTTACATGACGGAAGACCATGCCATAAACAGCTTCAAGGAAGATAAGGTCATTGAGAATATAAAGAAGATGCAACTACGCAGAAGATTTAAGCGGCTCCCTATAGATATTAAAACCGAATTAAGGGCAAAATACAATAAAAGCCCTGTATGCCATAAGGTTGATATTTTAAACCTTAGTGCCATTGGCGCATTTATATTCGGCTGCGACAAATTTAAACTGGGGGAAGAAGTTGTCCTTAAGCTTAGGCTTCCTCCTAAAAATGAAGAGATAGAACTGGATGCAAAGGTTGTGTGGCTGCCCGATAAACAAATCCAGCTTCATTTTCACCCCGGCATGGGGGTTGAATTTTACAATATCTCTACCCCTGCTCAGCAAAAACTTCTTGAGTTTATCGAAAGAAACCTCTCTTTTATGTCTCAGGAATAATGTTTTCTTCGGAAGACGTAATCTGCCGTATCCGTATGCGATATAAAGGGTTCTTTCTCTAATAAAATCAGTTGCCTTTAACCTTTCCTTGTGTTAAAATAAAAAGCTAAAATCAATATTATCGGAGGTGCAAAATGGATTGGAAGGTATTTTTTCTTACATTCGCAGCTGTATTTGTTGCTGAATTAGCCGATAAAACACAGTTGGTCGGCATAGGAATGACCGCAAAATCAGGAAAGCCTGTTACGGTATGGTTCGGCTCTTGTCTAGCGTATATGCTTGTTACGGTCCTATCGGTTTTAATCGGTATTGCAGCGGGAAAATTCATTAAACCGGAACTTATCAGGTACTTGGGTGCAAGTTTATTTATCATTATCGGCATTTTGATGTTTTTGAAAGTGACTTAATCAAGGGCTTCTTTTAGGGATTAATTCCTGCTAATAAATTTGAGGAAATTTCAGGAGGTTTGGATGAAAAGGCTGAAAAGGTACTTTATAACCGGCTTTGTAGTTGTTGTGCCTGTTTGTTTGACTATCTACGTGCTTGCAATTCTGTTTCAGTTTGTGGACGGGATACTTGGCAGGTTTTTAAATATATATCTGAAAAAAACATTAGGATTCTATATACCGGGTCTGGGTTTTCTGCTTTTTTTTATAATTATTGCCCTTACCGGATTTTCGGCCGGAAGATTTTTCGGCCACAAAATTTTCCCGCGGCTTGAAAAATGGTTTTCCGGACTGCCGGTAATTAATTTAATATATCCGGCCTTCAAGCAGATTGTTTCATTTATAGTAGCGCAGAAAGAGTTAGGATTTAAGAAGGTTGTTTTGGTTGAGTATCCTTCAAAGGGGCTTTGGTCCATGGCCTTTTTAACCAATGATGAATTTAAAAAAATGAGTGATTTATCGGGTAAACAGATGGTATCTGTTTTTGTCCCAAGTTCCCCAAATCCGCTAACTGGATATGTGGTTTTTGTAGCTAAAGAAGAACTTAAATTTAGTGATATAGCTGTCAGCGATGCTTTAAAAATTATCATTTCCTGTGGAGTTTTTAAGCCATAAAACTCTAGGGTCATCTAACTCTTAGCAGTAGGGACTGTTCCCGTCAGAGTTAAAACTTGCCTAACAAGAGGGACTGTCCCTACCAAGCGAGATGAGTCTTGATCGCTAGAGTAGCCAAAAAAATGAAGAGTTATATTTATAACCTGGCAACCGATAAATCGCGCGGTTTTTTTACCGGCATAATCAAGTTATTTTTATTCATACTCTCTTTTGTTTACGGTTTAGTAGTTAGGATTTTGATCCTCATTTTTCATCTTTTTAGATACAGCCCTGATTGTAAGGTTATAGGTGTTGGGAATATCACCCTGGGAGGGACAGGAAAAACAGCCTTGGTGGAATTTTTAGCCCGTTTTCTTAAAGGGCAGGGTAAAAGCATAGCCATAATTTCCCGCGGTTATAAAAGAAAAGCTAAGGTGAGCGCGCTAAGTACTATGGACTACGATTTTTTAGGTGATGAACCCTATATGTTATCCAAAAAATTAAAAGGCATTCCGGTTATTGTGGAAGCGCAAAGAATTAAAGGAATAAAAAAGGCAATAAAGGATTACGCTGTTGACACGGTCATTCTTGATGATGCATTTCAGCAGTGGGGGATAAGAAAGGACATGGAGGTCGTAACTATCGATGCGGCCAACCCTTTCGGGAATAAATTCATGATACCGCGCGGCATATTGCGCGAGCCCATCTCTTCGTTAAAACGCGCTGACATATTCATCTTAACTAAAACTAACTTAAGCGCAAACACGGCAAGCCTAAAGGATGCTTTAAGGAATCTTAATCGGAGAGCGTTAATCTTAGAATCTGAGCATAGGCCTTTGGCTTTTTATGATATCTTTAGGCCTGAAGATTTATTCGCTATTGGGTCTTTAAAGGGGAAAACGGCGGTTTTATTCTCCGGGATAGGCGACCCGGGATCCTTTGAGAAATTAATTTTAAGCCTTGGAATTAAAATCGGCTTATCCTTTCGCTTCCCTGACCACCATCATTACAGCCTGAAGGATTTGCAAAAAATTATCCAAAGCTCACAAGGCAAAAGTATAGATACGATTATTACAACAGAGAAAGACGCTGCCAGGATATGCGACTTACAATTTGCAACTTGTTCTTTAAGGCTTTTGGCCCTGCGTATCGAGCTCTCAGTTAGAGATGAACAAAGATTCAATGACAGATTACTTAAGTTATATCCTCTTTAAAGCCTTCGGGTTTGTTGTAAGAAAGGCCCCAAAGAGGTTAGGGCTTTTTTTGGGCAGGAGGATCGGGGATGTTCTTTATTGCTTTGACTTAAGGCACAGAGCAATAGCCTACGCTAATATCAAAACTGCGTTGGGCAAAGGATTATCTTCTTGCCGGATCAGTAACTTAACCCGCGAATTTTACAGAAGCTTTGTCCAGAACCTTTTTGAAATATTCTATATTCCTATGCTGGATAAGGAATACTTCCAAAAGTATGTAAATGTGGAGGGATCGGGTAACATTTCAGAAGGTTTTAAGCGGGGCAAAGGAATAATTTTTTTGGCGATGCATGAGGGCAGCTGGGAATTATCCAACATTATTTCATCGAACATCGGCTTTACTTTCAATATGTTTGTCCGCGACCAGAAAAGATACCGGAGAGTTGAAGGCCTTCTGAATTCATACAGGCAAAAAAATGGCTGTAAGCTTATTCAGAGGCGAAACCAGACAAGGCAATTGATCGAGGTGCTTAAAAATAACGAGGGAGTGGGTATGACTCTGGACCAGGGGGGCAAAACAGGGGTACTGGTTAAGTTTTTTGGCAAAGAGGCATCTATGGCGAGCGGCGCAGTGAGGTTAGCCTTAAAATATGATGTTGCTCTCCTGCCTGTTTTTTATACACGGCTAAACGGGCCCTTTATCAAGCTTATTATTGAACCTCCTTTTGAAATTATAAGAACCGGGGAAGACAAGAAAGATATACAGGATAATTTGCAAAGATTAGTTTATATTTTTGAGGGATATATCGCAAAGTATCCTTCTGAGTACCTGTGGACCTATAAGATATGGAAATACGGTTTAGAAAAAAATATACTAATTTTAAGCGACGGAAAGACCGGGCACCTGCGCCAGTCGCAGGCAGCGGCAAATATAATTTCCGGTTACCTAAAGACGAGGGGATTTAAACCTACGGTTGAGATACGGGGAGCAAAATTTAAAATCGGATTCTCTAAATTTATACTGGATATAACGCCAGATATCATAATATCTTGCGGTTCTCAAGTCGCGCCTATTAATTATATTCTTTCGCGCGAGATTCGGGCAAAGTCAATTGTGATTATGCGGCCGCCATTTCTTATGGCAGGAAGATATGATTTGGAGATTATCCCGGAGCATGATAAAGCGCCCAAAAGAGGAAATATTGTGGTAACCGAAGGCGCGCTCAACCTGATAGATGAAAGGTATTTAAAAGAGCAGTCGGATAAGCTTATGTTTCTTGCGCCTTCCTGTAAAACATTATCGGATATTTGTATTGGGCTATTAATCGGCGGAGACACAAAAAGGTTTCATCTAAAAGAAGACGTTATATCAGTGGTTATAAAGCATGTAAAATCTTTAGCCGAAGAATTTAACGCAGATATACTGCTTACAACTTCACGCAGGACTCCGGAAAAAGTTGAGGCTTTGTTAAAAGCGGAGTTTAAAGATTATTCCCGCTGTAAGCTGCTCATAATTGCCAACGAAAAAAATATCCCGGAGGCAGTAGGAGGCATATTGGGCCTAAGCCATATTGTAGTCACTTCTCCTGAGAGCGTATCTATGGTTTCAGAGGCGGCGAGCAGCAAAAGGTACGTATTTGTTTTTAAGTCAGAGGGGTTAAGCAATAAACACCGTAGGTTCTTAGAAAATTTTGCTGAAAATAAATATATATATATGGCTAAGGCAGAAGGCCTAAGCAGGCAAATAAAAGAAGTCTGGCTGGAAAGGCCGGCAATAAAAACTTTAAACGATAGTTTATTAATTAACGAAGCGCTAAAAAGTATATTATGAATATCCTCCAGGTGCTACCGGAGCTTAATGTCGGAGGGGTTGAAACAGGGACAGTTGACCTGGCTAAATATTTAGTCAGGTCAGGCCATAAAGCAGTGGTAGTTTCTAACGGCGGAGAGTTGGTAAAAGAGCTGGAGGCTGTCGGCGCAACCCATTACCGGTTGGGCGTGCATAAAAAATCCATCCTTTCAGTTATTAGGTTGATTCCGGAACTGGCCGCAATTATAAAAAAAGAAAAGATCGATATTGTGCATGCGCGTTCGCGCGTTCCAGCATGGATTGCGTATTTTGCCTCCCGCAGGGTGAACGCCGTATTTATTACCACTTGTCACGGGTTTTATAAGAAGCACATATTTAGCAGCGTGATGGGCTGGGGAAAGAGGGTCATTGTCTTAAGTAATGTCATCGCAAGGCACATGATAGAAGATTTTCACGTTTCCCATGAGCGCATAAGGTTAGTCCCTAGAAGCGTAGATCTGGAGAAATTTAAATACCGCGCACCAGATAAAATCAGGCCAAAGGAATTTAATGTCGGCATCATCGGCAGGATTACCCCTATAAAAGGGCACCTGTATTTTATAAAAGCCATGGCTAAAGTATCCCGGGTTGTGCCTAAAATAAAAATCTGGATAGTCGGTGAGGCCTCTGCCTCTAAAGAAGCCCATAAAGAACAGATTCAGGTTTTGGTCAGAAGGCTTGGGTTGTGGCCATACACTGAATTTCTAGGCACTCAAAGAAATATTCCTGAGGTCCTTTCGCATCTGGACCTTTTGGTCCTCGCTACCACTACCCACGAGGCATTTGGCAGGGTGATTATAGAAGCGCAGGCAAGCGGCGTTCCGGTCGTAGCTACTGAAGTAGGGGGAGTGGTTGATATTATTGAAGATGAAAAGACAGGTTTGCTTGTGCCTCCTGCCGACCCGAAAGCAATGGCTGAAGCAATAGTAAGGTATTATAAGGACCCTCTCCTTGCGCAAAATCTGGCAGAGAATGCCTATAAAAAAGTTCAGGAAAAATATAATGTGGAGCTGATGGTAAAGAATACACTTGAGGTTTACAAGGATGCGCTGAGTAATTTCAAAATCTTAATTATTAAATTCAGCTCGCTCGGAGATATTATCCTTTCAACCGCTGCACTACGCGCTATAAGAGAAAAATTCAGGGGTAATTATAAGATTAGCTTTTTGGTCGGAGAAGAATCAAAGGATGCGCTTTTGCGCTCTCCCTATATAGATGAACTTATTGTTGCGGACCTTAAAAATAAAGATAAAGGATTGAAGGGGCTTATCAGCATGGCGGCTCACTTAAGGAAGAAGAATTTTGATATTATCATTGACCTTCAGAATAACCGCAGCAGCCATATCCTCTCTTTTTTAACCTTCTGCCTTAACCGCTACGGCTACAATAATGGAAAGTTTGGATTTCTTTTGAATCACAGGATTAAAGACGAGAAGCCCGCGATGGACCCGGTAACCCACCAGTTTAGAATATTAAAGATGCTGGGAATAGATTTAAATGATTACCGGTTAGAGCTTTGGCCTTCGCAGCAAGATGAGCAATATATAGACGACTTATTAAATTCGCATTGGCTAAGCGCAAAGCAAAGAATCGTTGGAATAAATATAAGCGCAAGCTCTAGATGGCTGACTAAGAACTGGCCCTTGATTCATATAGCCAGGTTAAGCGAAGAGCTTGATTTCAAGGATATGCGGGTTTTGATCACGGGCACAAGCAAGGAAATTCCTGCGGCAGAAAAGTTGATGGGTATGGCCAAGAATACAAAGATAATCAATACCTGCGGAAAGACCACAGTTAATCAACTCGCCTGCCTGATTAGAAAATGTGCGGTATTTATCTCCAGCGATTCATCTCCTTTGCATATAGCAGCAGCTGTAGGTACGCCTTTTGTCGCGCTCTTCGGGCCTACAGACCCGCTGCGCCACCTTCCTTCAGAAAAAAAAAGCGTCGTAATAAATAAAGGGTTATCCTGCAGCCCATGCTATAAATCAAAATGTAAGAGCATAGAGTGCATGGAATTAATTACGCCGCAAGAGGTAATAGAAGCAATAGATAAGGTTTTAAAGTGAACATCCTTTATATTGCAAATCATCTTAATACCGGAGGCATTACGAGCTACCTGTTAATTTTGGCAAGGGGCTTAAAAAAGAGGGGGCATAATATCTATCTGGCTTCAAGCGGGGGAGTTAAGCTCCCTCAATTTATAGAAGAAGGGGTAAATTTTGTCCGTATACCAATTAAAACAAAACAGGAGCTGAGCCCAAAAATAATTTTAAGTATGCTTAAGCTGCATGGCATTATAAAAAAGAATAATATCGATGTTATCCATTCGCATAGCCGGACCACGCAGGTTTTAGGTTGCCTGTTAAGTAGATCCACCGGCGCTGCGCATATTTTTACCTGCCACGGATTTTTTAAAAGGCGGGCACTTAGAAGGATTTTTCCCTGCTGGGGTAAAAAGGTTATCGCAATAAGTGAGCAGGTTAAAGAGCACCTGATAAATGATTTCGGAGTTAGAAAAGATGATATAGTATTGATTCATAACGGTATCGATGTAAATAGTTTTAAGCCTGTCTCAGGGGCAAAGAAAGAGGAAGCTAGATTTAAGCTCGGGCTTAGCAAGGGCGCGCTAATAGGTATTGTTGCCCGGCTTTCGGATGTCAAAGGCCACGTATACCTGATAGAAGCCTTTAAAAAAGTTTTAGAAAAAACTCCCGATGCGCAACTGTTAATTGCCGGTGAAGGGAAAATGAAGGATGAATTGGTAAGCTTAATACAGCGTTTTGGAATAAACAAGAGTGTTTATTTTATCCCGGAAGTCGAAGATACAAGGGATGTCTTATCGGCGATAGACGTATTTGTTATGCCTTCTTTAAAAGAGGGCCTGGGCCTTGCGCTTATGGAGGCAATGGCCTGCGGCTTGCCGGTTGTGGGTTCAGATATAGGGGGGATAAGAAGTTTGATAAAAAACAGGGTCAATGGCCTGTTAGTTAAAGCGGCTGACGCTGAGGGGCTCTCAAAGGCAATATCGGAGTTACTGCAAAACCCTGAAGAAGCAAAATCTTTTGGCGTTGAGGCAAGGGCTGTCATAAATGAAAATTTTTCCGAAAGCAGGATGGCCTTAGAGACCGAAAGGGTATATTTAAATGTCTAAACCCAGAAAATTAACTATTATTTTTGGAATTATAATAGCAGCTGCCCTTTTGGCTGCTTCATTTTTACGGCAGCAGTATGTTGTGCCGATACTTATGTATCATTCTATTGACCCTGCGGCTGTAGCGCAAAATAGGCTGGCTGTAACAGCGGGTACCTTTGATAAGCAGATGCGTTTTTTAAAAAGCCATCACTATAACGTTATCACCCTGGAGGCGCTGGTCGGCTTAATTAAAAATAAAAAGAAGGTCCCTGTAAAAACAATCTGCATTTCCTCTGACGATGGCTATAGGGATAACTATACCTATGCCTTCCCCATACTAAAAAAATATAATTTACCGGCAACTATGTTTATTATTCTGGATGAGGTTGGCAGGCCACAGGGGGATAGGCTCAGCTGGGATGAAATTAAAATAATGCAGGATTCAGGATTGATTACTTTTGGAAGCCATTGCTTAGGGCCTGAGCCGCTTGTAAATTTTAAATCAGAGGCGCAGATAAAGAGGCAGATATTTGATTCTAAGAAAATACTGGAAGAAAAATTAGGCTCTAAGGTGGAGTTTTTTAGCTATCCTGAAGGGCTATTTGATTCCAGGATTAAACAGCTGGTAATTGATGCCGGATATTCCGGGGCAGTAGCCACAAATCCGGGGAAGGATTATGCCGATGACGACGTATTCTTATTGAAGAGATTAAGGATTTCTGAAAATTCTTCGAATATGCTTGTTTTTGCGGTTGAGTCCTCCGGTTTTTATATGTTTTTAAAGGAACATCAGAAGGAGCGCAAGAAAAGAAGGCATGGAAAAGAATAGGCGCATACTTATATTTAATGTCAACTGGCTTGGGGATGTTTTATTCTCTACTGCCGCAATAAGGAATATACGCATGAATTTTCCGGATAGTTTTATGGCCTGCATAGTACCGAGCAGGTGTTATGGTGTGTTAAAGGGAAACCCTAATCTTGATGAAATAATTATCTTTGACGAAAAAGACAGGCATAAAGGCGTTTTTACGCAGTTAGATTTTGTGCGCCAGCTTAAGGATAAGAAATTCGATACTGTATTTTTATTGCACCGCTCATTCAGCCGGGCGTTGATTTGCCGGCTTGCCGGTATAGCCAGGAGGATAGGTTATTCCACGCATAAGCGCGCCTTCCTTTTAACGGATAAAATCCCGATGCCTAAAAAAGACGCAATGCACCGTATAGATTTTTACCTGAATATTATTGAAAAGGCGGGGCTAAGGATAGAAGACAGGTACCCGGAGTTCTTTATCTCGGATGAAGATATAAAATTTGCAGAGGGGTTCTTAAATAAGAAGGGAGTAACTAAAGAAGATTTTCTGGTCGCCATAAATCCGGGAGGAAACTGGCTGCCCAAACGCTGGCCAAGAGAATATTGGTCGCAGTTAGCCGATAAATTAATCTTTTTCTTGGGCGCAAAGGTTATTATTACCGGAAGCCATAATGACCTGTCATTGGCGCAGCATATCAAAGATAAGATGAAGGAAAATCCGCTGGTTGCATGCGGGGTATTGAATATAAAACAATTAGGCGCCTTGGCAAAGAGGGCAGATATTTTTATTACTGCTGATACAGGGCCTTTGCATATCGCCGGAGCGGTTGGAGCAAAAAATATCATCGCTATTTTCGGGCCTACCTCGCCACAAATAACCGGCCCCTCTCATTTTAAAAACGTAATCCTCCTCCAAAAAGACGTTGGTTGTAAAATTCCCTGTTACGAAATGAAGTGTAAAGATAACCGCTGCATGAAAGCAATCACGCCTGCTGAAGTTTTTAAGCAGGTTGAAAAAATTAGGGACGTTTCTTAACTTGAATATAAACTGTCCCCCGCTCGGGGACACTTTATAGCTGACTTAAGAAACGTCCCTATATTAAGATGAAGATACTTTTTATTACTTTAAGCAATATCGGAGATGTGATCCTGACGCTGCCTGTATTGGACTGCCTAAGGCAGATTTATCCGAAAGCAGATATTACGGTTATGGTTGGCAAACGGCCAAAAGAGATATTTGAAAATAACCCAGATATAAACCGTATCATTGTTTATGACAGGCGCGCGGGGCTAAAGGAAAAAATAAATTTGTTCATAGAATTAAAAAAAGAAAGGTTTGATATAGTAATTGATTTGCGTAACAGCTTTTTCGGCTTATTTTTGCCTGCCAAATATAAAACCTCATCATTTACTCCTATCCCGAAAGAAATAAAACATATGAAAGAAAGGCATCTCTATAAGATTAGAAAATTAGGGATTGCGGAGGCAAACATTCGCGAAACACAAAAAAAGGGCTCTTTGTATATAAAGCCGGCAGACGAAAAGTATATAAACAAACTGTTAGCGGATAACGGCATAACCGAAAAAGATAGAGTTGTGGTTATTTCTCCCGGAGCGCGTAGCCATATCAAGAGATGGCCCGGCGACAAGTTCCTTGAATTGATTCAGGCGCTTTCCAGGGATTTTAAGCTAAAGATAATCTTAAGCGGCGATAAAGACGATATAGCGATAACTAAGTATATCCTTGAAAATTCAAGGCAACCCCTAGTAGACCTTTCAGGAAAAACCGATATTGTGCAGCTGGCGGTTTTAATTAAAAAAGCGGCTTGCGTTATCACCAATGACAGCGCGCTCTTACATTTGGCAAGTTATTTGAATGTGCCGCTTGTTGCGATATTTGGGCCGACTGATGAAGAAAAATACGGCCCGTGGTCAGATACTTCGGTTATTGTTAAGAAGGATATTTTTTGCCGGCCCTGCGATAAAGCCCAATGCAAATACCTGAATCTCAAATGCATGCAGTTGGTAGGCAAAGAAGATGTCTTACGCGCGCTATCGGCTATATTAGGCCCGGCGCAAACCCCTCAACTTACCGCCGATAAAGATGAATTTAGCCGCATACTCATTGTGCGCACAGACAAAATCGGCGATGTGCTCCTGTCTACTCCTGTAATCAAGGCGCTAAGGGATAATTATCCGCATGCCTATATTGCCATGATGGTTTCACCCTGCTCTAAGGATATCGTCTACGGTAATCCCTACTTGGATGAAGTTATAATTTATGACAAAGAGGGCAAACATAAGGGTTGGAGAAGGTCATCTAAATTCGCGCATAATTTGAAGAAGAAAAGATTTGATCTGGCAATTATCCTGCATCCGACAAATAGGGTGCATTTGATAACTTACTTCGCTGGCATACCGAGGAGGGTGGGGTATGACCGAAAACTTGGGATTCTACTTACGGACAGGATAAAACACACCAAACAATTAGGAGAAAAGCATGAGTTGGAATACAATCTGGACCTGGTTAGGTATTTGGGGATGGGCCTGAGAGAAAAAAACCTCTTTATGCCCATAAAGGAAGAATCAGAAAAATATGTCGATGATTTATTCCTTAGCCAGGGCATAAATAAAACCGATAAATTATTGGCTATCCACCCGGGGGCAAGCTGCCCTTCTAAAATCTGGCCGAATGAAAGATTTGCGGAAGTTGCGGATAAGCTGATGCAGCAATACGGGTTTAAGATTTTAGTTGTAGCCGGTCCAAAAGATATTACCTTAGCCCGTAATGTCATCAAAAATATGCGTCAGGATGCAGTTAATCTTGCGGGAAAGATTTCGCTTAGCCAATTAGCCAGTGTCATTAAAAGATGCCGGCTATTTATCTCAAATGATTCCGGGCCGGTACACATCGCTTCTGCAGTAGGTACACCTGTAATCTCGATATTCGGCAGGGATCAAAAAGGCCTAAACCCGCAGCGCTGGGGCCCGCTGGGTTTAAAGGATAAAATATTGCATAAGCAGGTCGGTTGCGTTGAATGCCTTGCGCACAACTGCGAAAAAGAATTCGCCTGCCTTAAGGCAATCTCCGTAGATACCGTGCTCCAGGCAGCAGATTCAATCTTAGGTTGACAACTCTTCCAGAAATGCTATACTCATTGTAAGGTTAACCTTACATATGTTAGGTTTAGGCTATGGTCAAAACATTCCAACTCGAAGAGATTATCAATTCTCCTTCCAAGCTGGCCATCTTGCGTGTCTTCGTTTCACGCAAGGGCCTTAAAGCGACAGGCCGGCAGATTGCCAAGCTCGTTGGCTATTCGGCACCTTCTACGCACGAGTCATTAAAGGATCTGCATAACAGCAACATCTTGAAATTAGACATTATCGGCAAACAGCATATCTATACCTTAAACGAAGGAGACCGCATCGTTCAAAAAATCATCCGTCCGATGTTTGCCGTTGAAAGCAATATTAAAAATGAAATCCGCGATTTTCTTTTAAAAGAATTCAAGCGTACAAAAGTTAAGGCAAAAATATCATCTTTGATCCTTTACGGAAGCATGCAAACCGAGGCAGCTAAAAAGGGAAGCGATATTGATATTGCTGTGGTGGTGCCCAGAGCTGTGGACATTCGGTCAGTTGAAAATGTTTTCCTTTCCGAAATAGCCCCCAGATTTAAGGCGTATTTTGGCGTTCAGATTGACTCCTATATCAAGTCAGCCACCGAATTTAAAGAGCGGCTTAAAAAGAATAAACCCCCAGTTTCAACTCTGATGAAGTCTTATTTTGTCTTGTATGGTAAGGAGCCATTGGAGGTTTAGATATGACGGCCCGTGACATGAAAGTAAGACAAGAGGATAAATCTACAGGTTCGAATTATTTAAAGAAGGCAGCTGATAATTATGACCAGATGCTGATTGCTTTTAATGCGTCAAACTGGAATGCGGCAGCGACATTGGCTGTTCAATGTGCGATTTCTTCGGCAGACGCGATTTGCGTCCATGAAAAAGGTATACGTTCGATATCGCAGGATCATTTTGATGTTTGTGATTTGGTAGCTGGGCTCCATCTGGAGGGCGCAGGAGAAAAATCTAGGCAGTTGCGTAAAGTAATTGCCCGTAAAAATCTTGTCCAATACGAATGCCGCAGTATGCATAAGGATGAGGCAGGCGACGTGGTAAAAATAACCACAAGAATTTATCAGTGGGTAAGGGAGGCGCTCGGCAGTTAATTTGCTAGAGCCAGTATAGGCAACGAAAAATAGAAACGTCCCCTATTGTACTAACAGATTATTTTTCGGTGAGCCCAGCAGCTCATTGGTCTTGTTATCAAGATGACTTTCTTTGGCAATCGGTGCTGGCCCAATAGGCATGTATACCCCGGGCTGTAAGGCAGGGTTATACTCCAGATTCTTTGGATCAACTTTCCCATTATCAATATCTTTAAGTAAATCACGCCCACCAGTAGCCCAAAAATATTCTTTAACAAGATTACGCCCATTAAATATCAATTCTTCTTTGGTCTCAATGGGCTGGATGATGCTGTCAGGCCCCAGATTCTTTAACTTCTCTAAATCAAATCCTTTATCTTTAGTTACAAATTCTGATTCAATAGATTTTGGCTCAGTTGGCTGGATGATGCTGTCAGGCCCCAGATTCTTTAAATCAAATTCGGTATCCTTAGTTACAAATTCAACAGAATATGGATCTATGCCTTGTTTAAACAATTCTTTTCTATAATCAGTGCCCATGGGTATCGACCCCTCTCCGCCTTTTGGCTCTATGGGTTCCTTGGTCTCAATAGGCATGTATACCCAGGGCTGGACGATATCGTTGCCGGATTCAATTAGTGTCCCTGGCATATATTCTCCGGGTCTAAATTCCTGCGGCCACCCTAACTTCTTAACATCATATCCTGGCCCCATCATACCAGGATGCCCGCCAGAAGCCTCGGGAATATATAGCCCAGGTCGCGTTACTTCCGTATGGCCTTTGGGGTTAAAGTCTCCAAGGTCGATGATGTTAGTGCCAGAAGATACTTGAGCTGTTGTAATAGGGGAAGATAGATTATCTGGCAAAGGAGGTGCAATGGGGCCTTATGAAGAGTCTGGAAAAGAAGGTACAATGTAGCCGCCGAAACTAGGATCGGCACCAGCATCAAAGGTACTAATGTTAGGTTGGAAATCTATCATAGTACCCACATCAGGAGGAGAATAATAATCATACGAACCACCCGCATCTCCAGCTCCATAATACTCTTCTGCTTCTGCCAAATATCCCATTGCCATAATCATCGCGGCAACGAGCAATAACACCAGGGGAAGGTTTTTAAAACTCATTTTTAACCTCCATTTTTCGATGTAAAACTATAAACAACTAAACTAATCCTAAACAAAGAATATCATATTATTTCTATCGTTTCAAGGGAAGCCCCTATGTTTAAAGAAAGCGTTTTCAATTTGTTTTCACTTTCATGATACGTTATAACCGATGTGTATGCAGTGGGTGGCTTGGTTGTTTTTAAAGCAGGGCGTGTCGGCAAGGAACGAAGCATGGTGTCCTTGCTAAAGAATTTGGTTTAGGACGAGTGACGCAGCCGACCCCGAGCGCAGCCCATTCGATTCCACTCAGGGCTGCGTCCTGAGCTTGTCGAAGGACGCAATTTTGCTACGCCGGGGCAAAACAAGCGTCCCTGTGAGAAAATAGACAAGACAGGAATGAAGCTGTTCAAATTGCACAATTTCCCTAATATGTGTTGATTTAGCGCTAAATTATGCTAAAATTATAACTTCCTATGATCAATATAAATAAGGTAAAGACATATCCGTTGAAGACAAGGCATAGTAAGGTAAAATCAGCTGATTTTGCCAAACCCCCTGTGCGTGGCGCAAGCTTTGAGCGGTTCCATAAATCTTTGCCTAATATATTAAAAGCTAAAGACATACATGCTATCGTTAATGCCATTGTAACTGCTAAGAGGAATAAAAAATCAATTATTTTTATGGCCGGGGCCCATGTTATCAAATGCGGCCTTAACCCGGTGCTCATTGAGTTAATCAAAAAGAAGGCCATTACCTGCATATGCTTAAATGGCGCAGGTGTTATCCATGATTTTGAACTTGCATTTCAAGGCAGCACTTCCGAAGATGTGGCTGAAAATTTAAAAGAAGGCAGGTTCGGGATGGGTAAAGAAACAGCCGAATTTATCAATAACGCAGTAAAAGAAGGAGTGGGCGAGGGGATGGGTTTAGGAAGTTCTGTTGCAAAAAAAATAGTTGAAACAAAATTACCGCACAAAAATTTGAGCCTCATTTTTAATGCCTATAAATATAAAGTCCCTGTATGCGTATTCGTAGGTATCGGCACCGATATTATCCATCAGCACCCGTCTTTTAATGCAGGGTTTACCGCAGAGGGCTCTTTAAGGGATTTTTATCTTCTGGTTGAAAATATCGCGGATTTAAATAACGGGGGTGTAGTTTTAAATTTCGGCTCAGCTGTAATATTACCCGAGGTATTTTTGAAGGCGTTGAATTTAGCTCGAAATTTAGGAAGCAAGGTGAAAGATTTTACCGCTGCTAATTTTGATATGATCTATCACTACAGGCCCTCGCAAAATGTCTGTATGCGCCCTGTGATATCGGGAGGTAACGGTTACTACATCATCGGCCATCATGAAATAATGCTGCCTTGGTTAGCGCAGGCGCTAATAGAAAAAATATGAACCTTAAGAATATTATTAACCGATTTAATAAAGCCAGGATTTTAGTCGTGGGTGATTTAATCCTGGATGAATATATCTGGGGAAAGGTAGAAAGGATTTCTCCTGAGGCCCCTGTGCCTGTAGTCTGGGCTGATAAGAGGACCTATGTGCCGGGAGGGGCAGCCAATGTCGCAAATAATATACGCTCTTTTGACGCCGAGGTTTGTTTGGCAGGCGTGATAGGTAATGATAAAAATACGGAGATTCTCCTTTCGCAGTTACGCAAAAGAAAGATTTCTGCCAGGGGTATTTTTGTGGAACCATCCAGGCTTACAACTGTCAAGACCAGGATTATTGCAGGCCATCAGCAGATAGTCAGGGTGGACTGGGAACATACCGATTCGCTTCCCGAAGGCATGAATCAAAAGATTTATAATTTTATACAAAAAAATATAGATGATTTTGATGCCATTGTCATCGAAGATTACGGCAAAGGCGTTATAAATGTCCAACTCCTGGAAGGGTTAATATTGCTTGCGCGTTCGCATAAAAGGATAGTCACGGTTGACCCCAAAGAAGACAATTTCCAATATTATAGGGGGGTCACTTCGATAACCCCTAACAGAAAAGAACTGGAAAATGCAATCAGAAACCTGAAGATTAAGGACACTGCGAATAAATTGCAGGTGCATAATGACAGGTTGCTTACCGATAGAGATATAGAATTAGCTGCAAAACAGATTTTAAAATACCTAGAGCTAGAGTCGATATTAGTCACCCTAGGTGAGCAGGGAATGAAATTATTCCAAAAAGACGGCGCAGTTACGCATATCCCTACTGTAGCTCAGGAAGTATTTGATGTCTCGGGAGCGGGGGATACGGTAATCAGCACTTTTACGTTAGGCCTTTGTTGCGGCGCAAGTTTCCTTGAGGCAGCCCATATCGCTAATTACGCCGCCGGTATCGTCGTAGGTAAAGTGGGGACAGCGGCCACAAACAGAAAAGAACTTATGATGAGGTTAAAATAAAAATGGAAGTTATCGGAGTAATTCCTGCAAGGTATTCTTCTACAAGGTTTGAAGGTAAGGTCTTGGCGGATATCCTGGGCAAACCCATGATACAGCATGTATGGGAGCGCGCAAAACAGGCAAAGACCCTGGATGATTTGATTATTGCCTGCGATGATGAGCGCGTTGCTAATGTTGCGCGGGAATTCGGTTCAAAAGTAGTAATGACTTCCAAGGGGCATGCAAGCGGCACAGACAGGATTATTGAAATAGTTAATCCTCTGGATGTGAAGATTGTAATCAATATACAGGCTGATGAGCCGTTGATTCATCCGATGATGATCGACAGCGTTGCACGCGCGCTCTCGGAAGACAGTTCTTTATCCATGGCAACAATAATGAGAAAGATCGAAGACCCTTTAAGTATAAATGACCCGCATGTAGTTAAGGTTGTGGTGGATAAAAATAATTTTGCGCTTTATTTTTCCCGCGCTGCAATTCCGCACCTGGCGGTTAATTCGGAAGTCGAATCGCCCGCTTATTATAAACATATCGGCCTATACGGCTACACAAAGGACTTTTTGTTCATCTGTAAAAATTTACCTCCTTCCGCTTTAGAGAAGACGGAGTGCCTTGAGCAGTTAAGGGTTTTAGAGGAGGGTTTCCGCATCAAGGTTATTGAGACTAAGTATGATACTGTCGGCGTTGATACGCCGCAGGATTTAGAGAAGTTAAAAGAGTATCTCTTAAAGCAAAAATAATATGCAGGAAGTCCGTATAAAAAATATCAGGGCAGGAGTTAAGGGCGCGCTTATTTTAATCGCCGGGCCATGCGTGATTGAATCTGAGAGGCTCTGTCTTGATACGGCCAAAAGAATAATAGATATTACCTCAAAATTAAATATCCCCTATATTTTTAAATCCAGTTTTGACAAGGCAAACAGATTATCTATAGAGTCTTTTCGCGGCCCCGGAATAAAAAAGGGTTTGGAAGTTTTACATAAAGTAAAACAGCGATTAAAAATCCCCGTATTAAGCGATATCCATTGCACAAAGGATATCGCCGAAGCAGCTTCGGTGTTGGATGTAATTCAGATTCCGGCATTCTTAAGCCGTCAGACTGATATTGTGGTGGCTGCGGCAAAGACAGGCAAGGTAATCAATATCAAAAAAGGCCAATTCCTGGCACCCTGGGATATTTTGCCGATTATTAAAAAAATAGAATCAGCCGGAAACAAACAGATTTTGATAACTGAACGCGGGGTAAGTTTCGGTTACAATAACCTTGTTACGGATTTCCGCGCATTAGCTATAATGCGCGGCTTCGGTTATCCGGTAATTTATGATGCAACGCATAGCGTGCAGCTTCCGGGAGGCAAGGGTAAAGCTTCAGGCGGAGAGCGCGAATTTGTTGAGGGGCTTTCGCGCGCGGCCGTGGCTTTTGGCTGCGACGGTTTATTTCTGGAAGTGCATCCTGACCCTGATAAGGCACCTTGCGACGGGCCCAATATGATTAATCTTAAAGCCTTAGAAAGGCTCCTTAAACAGGCCAAAAAAATAGAGAACGCACTATGAGGATAAATGCCATTAAGCGCGGCAAAGAGGTTTTAGATATCGAGGCAGGCGCTATTAAAGATTTAAAGCCGCGCATAGGGAAGAATTTCGAAAAAGCGCTCAGTTTAATTTTAAAAACCAAAGGGAGGGTAGTGGTATGCGGAATGGGCAAAACCGGAATTATCGCTCAGAAATTCTCCGCAACCCTTGCTTCCACAGGCACGCCAAGTTTATTTCTGCATACCGTAGAAGCAATACACGGGGATTTGGGTAAAGTGACAGCAGATGATGCTGTAATAATAATTTCAAATAGCGGCGCTAGCGAAGAAATGATGCAGCTTTTGCCTTTATTAAAAAAGATTGGTTGCAAAATCGTCTCTTTAACAGGGAACACTAAATCAATCCTGGCAAAATATAGCGATGTGGTGCTGGATGTATCCGTAAAAAAAGAGGCCTGCCCTTTAGGGCTTGCCCCTACAGCATCAACTACAGCGACATTAGCCATGGCAGATGCTTTGGCTGTGTGCCTTCTTGAATTAAAAGGTTTTAAGGAAAAAGATTTTGCATTCTTTCATCCCGGAGGCGCATTGGGAAGGCGCCTGCTTTTGAAAGTAGAAGATATTATGCGTAAGGGCGCGGCAAATCCCATTGTCCATGAGGGTAAAAGAGTTTCCGAAGTATTATTAAAGATTACTCAGGCAAGGGCGGGTTCGGCAACTGTGGTGGATGCTTCAGGAAGGCTCTCCGGTATATTTACCGATGGAGATTTGCGCAGGCACCTTGAAACAGATGAAAATCTGCCTCGCAGAAAGATTAGTGAAGTTATGACAAAAAATCCATCGGTTGTAGATAAACAGATGCTTGCAGCTGAGGCAATGCGGATAATAAGAGAGAAAAAGATAGATGAGATCCCTGTTGTGGATAAAAACAGGCGGCCGGTAGGGCTGCTTGATGTCCAGGACCTGATTAAAGCAGGATTAGTATAATTAAGGTGTTAAATACCGGTGTCTTTAGAAGATTTAAGGCATAAAGCCAAAAAAATAAAATTGTTGCTGTTGGATGTTGACGGTGTATTGACCGACGGCAGGATAATATATGATTCGCACGGCCGGGATTCAAAGTTTTTTGATGTTCATGATGGTTTAGGCGTGCATGTCCTTCAAAAATGCGGCATAAAGACAATACTCGTTACTGCCAAGGGTTCTAAAACAATCCAGCCGCGCGCGCGCGATATGGGCGTTGAGGCGGTTTTTGAAAATATCTCTCCAAAAAGCTCCATCCTTGATAAAATTTTGAAGAAATATAAGGTGTGCGCTGATGAGGTTTGTTTTGTGGGTGATGATTTAGTGGATTTAGGGCTAATGAAAATTGTCGGGTTTCCTGTAGCGGTCTTTAATGCAGCTTCGGATATAAAAAAAGCAGCCGCATATATCACCATCAGGCACGGCGGCCGCGGAGCTGTGAGGGAGGTCGCGGAATTAATCTTAAAATCGCAGGGCAGGTGGGATGAGGTTATTAAGTATTATGCTGTTTAAAAGGACAGGATTGATTGCTGCTTCTTTATTTTTCATATATGCTATTGCAGTTGCCCAGGAGACGGCCGCGCCAGCTAAAAAAGATGCGTCTGTGCAGGATTCCGACCAGCAGATAAGCGAATTTTCTCTTTCCGGATACGGAGAAAAGGGGGTGAAGGCATGGGATCTTGCAGGAAAAACCGCTGATATTTTTACGGATGTGGTGAAACTGCAAAGCGTAATCGGGAATCTCTACGGAAAAGAAGAGGATATAAAACTTACCGCTGATTCAGGCGATTTTAACAAAACAGACGGCAAAGTGCACTTAGAGAAGAACGTGGTAATTACTACCACCACAGGGACAAAATTGACAACGGATTCTCTAAATTGGGATAGGAGAGGGCAGGTTGTGACTACAAAAGATTATGTAAATATCCAAAGGGAGAATATGGTTGCCTCAGGCAAGGGCGCAGTCGGCGAGATGGGATTAAAACAGGTAAGCTTACAAAAGGATGTGCAGGTGGATATTCTTCCTGAGGTAAAAGAAGGAAGGGTTCCTGACCCCAAGGATAAAACTGTGATTACCTGCGACGGGCAGTTAGAAATAGATTACGATAAGAACGTGGCGGTGTTTAAGGATAATGTAAAAGTTGAAAGGCCGGATTCAACTATCTATAGCGATAGGATGGATATTTATTTTATACCCTCAGGTAAGGAAGCCTCCGGACCAGAAAAAAGCGCGGAATCAAACACTTCTCCTTCGCTTATGGGGAGCAAAATCGATAAGATTTTTGCCAAGGGTAATGTTAAGGTTTTGAAGGGTGAGAATATTACCTATAGCGATACAGCAACTTACACCTCCGGTGATAAAAAAGTTGTTTTAACCGGAAGGCCGAAATTAATAATATACTCAACGGAGGATTTTCAAGGTGCATCTTTTGGAAATTAAGGGATTAGCCAAGTCCTATGACGGTCGAGAGGTTGTCAAGGGCGTAGATATTTTAGTTAAACGCGGTGAGATAGTCGGGCTTCTAGGGCCTAACGGTGCGGGAAAGACAACCACTTTTTATATGGTAGTGGGAATTATACCCCCTAACCGCGGCAATATTGTTTTTGATAACATTGATATCACGGCTTTGCCTATTCATGAGCGCGCGCGTTACGGCATAGGTTACCTTGCCCAGGAGCCTTCGGTATTCCGAAAACTTTCCGTTGAAGAAAACATTATGGCGATTCTTGAGACCATACCGATAAGCAAGGCAGAAAGAAAAGAGAGGTTAAAGTTCCTGCTTGATGAATTAAATATCTCCCACCTTGCAAAAAATAAGGCCTATACTTTATCGGGCGGGGAAAGAAGGCGCCTTGAAATCACCCGGGCATTAGTTACTAATCCGTCATTCATACTTTTGGATGAGCCGTTTTCAGGTATAGACCCAATTGTGGTTAATGAGGCCCAGGAGATAATTAAGGAATTAAAAGAAAAAGGGCTTGGAATTTTACTTACCGACCATAATGTTCGAGAAACTCTCTCTATAACTGAAAGGGCATATTTAATAGCAGAGGGCAGGATCCTTATTTCAGGAACAGCGCAGGAATTGATTGATAATCCTCAGGCGAGGCAGATTTATCTTGGAGAAAAATTCAGGATGTAGGGACTGTCCCGCAAAGCACATCAGCCAAAAGGATAGCAAATGAAAACAGAAGTAAAAAAAATTGACGGCACAAAGAGGGAAATAAGTATTGAAGTAAGCGGCGATGTAGTAACGAATAAATTTTCCGAAGTGCTTAAAAAATTCGCTCAGGAAGCAAAAGTCCCGGGATTTCGCCCGGGCCATGCGCCCATGGATATGATAGAAAAGCATTACGGGCCCCATGCGCACGAACAGGTGCTTAAAGAGCTTATACCAAGTGTTTATAATGAGGCAATAAATAAAGAAAGCCTTGACGTTATAGAGCTCCCTGAGATATCCGAAGTAAAACTGGACAGGACAACGCTCACCTTTAAGGCAACCATAGAAATAAGCCCGGAGATATCACTTAAGAATTATAAAGGGTTAATTGTTAATTACAAAAAATTAACCGTTGCCCCTGATGAAATAAAACACAGCATAGATTCTTTAAAAGAAGCAAGAAAAATAGATTCTATCGATGATAATTTTGCAAAGGGCTTGGGTTACCCTGTCCTTTCGGATTTAGAGAAAGCGCTTGAAAGCCAGATCTATCTACAAAAGGAAAATCAACAGAGGCAGGATGTTGAGAACCAGATTGTGGAAACCCTGCTTAAAGAAACTGAGTTTAAGGTTCCGCATTCACTTGTCAATCGTCAATTGCAGGATTTACTGCGGCATGCCAAGGTGGATTTAGCGATGAAGGGCCTGTCAAAAGAAAAGATTGATGAGCAGGAGAAAGAACTAACAAAGAATCTTGAGCCGGAGGCAAAAAGACAGGTTCGAGTTTACTTAATCCTTGCTGAGATAGCAAAAAAAGAAAAATTTGCAATAGATGACCATATGCCGCATCATGTGATGGAGTTTTTGTTGAGGTCGGCAGATTGGAAAGAGGTATCCTAAAGCTAAATAACTAACTGTTGCAGTAGGGACTGTCCCCGAAGGGGACTGTCCCTACCAAGCGAAATATGTATTGATTGGTAAATATGTCAGAAGGAGGTTAATATGAGTATTAAAAATCAGACCTTGGTTCCGATGGTAATTGAGCAGACATCGCGCGGTTATGAGCGCGCCTATGATATTTATTCCCGGCTATTAAAGGACCGCATCGTTTTTATCGGCACTCCGGTAGACGATTATGTTGCAAATTTAGTAATTGCCCAGATGTTATTTTTACAGATGGAGGATGTAAATAAGGATATAAGCGTTTATATTAACTCACCCGGAGGTTCTGTAACTGCAGGCCTTGCTATATACGACACTATGCAGTTTGTAAAATGTGACGTAGCTACTTATTGCGTAGGACAGGCCTCAAGTATGGGTGCCTTGCTATTATGCGCGGGAAAAAAAGGTAAGCGCCATGCGCTTCCTAATTCGCGGGTGATGATCCATCAGCCATGGGGCGGAATTCAAGGGGCAGCAGAGGATATATCGCGGCATGCTAAAGAAATTTTAAAGATGCGCGATAGAATTAACGAAATTTTAGCTTTCCATACAGGCCAGTCTATTGAAAAGGTACAGAAGGATACGGACAGGGATTATTTTATGTCAGCAGCTGAATCCAGGGAATATGGATTGATAGATGAAGTAATAGAGCCGGCACAAAAGAGTAATAAATAGTAAGACCGGGTATTGATGAACCTCTCCCGCTGTTCCCTTAGGAATCAAGATGCGGGATTAATTCGCACAATAACTTACTCACACTTTCAGTGTTCGTAAGTTA
>CAKKQZ010000031.1 GCA_919902445.1 Omnitrophica bacterium GWA2_41_15
TAACTTACGAACACTGAAAGTGTGAGTAAGTTATTGTGCGAATTAATCCCGCATCCTGCTTTCCTAAGGTACAGCGGGAGAAGTTCAACCGCATAACTTATGGAGTACTCGCTTACGCTCGTTACGAACATAAGTTATCTGCGCGAATTAATCCCGCATCTTGTTTTACGAGGGAGCGGCGGGAGAAGTTCAGGCATAACTTATGAGCACTGAAAGTGTGAGTAAGTTATTGCGCGAATTATTGAGCACACAAAGCTTCTATTAGCGAAATCCCGCGTAAGCGGGGATCCTGCATCCAGCATTCTTCCTAGAGGATGGATCTATCGTTCCTACTTTATTTCGGCAATCTTAAAAATCGGCAGAAACATTCCAATAACCATAATACCGATAACCAACCCCATAAAAATAAGCATAATCGGCTCAAACATTGCAGTAAATCTTGTCAGGAAGGTGTCAATATATTCCTGATAAAAAATATTTAACCGTTTAAACATATTAGGCAGCTCACCAATCTCTTCTCCGATGTTTACCATCTGCACTACCATAGGCTCAAAAAAACCGCTCTTTTCCAATGGCTGGCTTAATGGTTTTCCGTTACGCACCTCTTCTTTTATATTACGGATAATATCGCCAAGCGTTAAATTACCTACACTATGTTCGGCAATTTCTAGGGAATATAAAATGGGCACTCCACTCTCGAGCAACGTAGACATCTCTGAAGTAAACCTCTCAACAGCAATTACGCGGAATAATTCTCCAAATGCCGGAAGTTTAAGGATAAAATTTTCGAACTTCCTCCTTCCGGATTTCGCCGCTATATACTTACGTAACAGAAAAGAACTTACCGCTATTATTATAGCTATGATAAGGATATTCTTTTGAAGAAACGTACTTATTAAAACTAGTATTTGGGTTAAGAGAGGCAGTTCAATATTAAACCCTTTAAATAATTCAACGAAGGTAGGAATAATTTTTATGGTCAGAAAAAGCAACGCCCCTAATCCTACAACAGTAAGAATTACAGGGTAAATCAGCGCAGAGATTATCTTTCTCCTGAATGCGGCGTTGCGCTCTAAATAAGTAGCTAACCGGTCGAGCACCATAGCTAAATTTCCCGATGCCTCGCCGCTTTCAATTAAATTTACCCAAAGTTCTGAAAAAACAGAAGGATGCTTTACCATTGCCTCATGAAAACTTAAGCCTGTTTCCATGTTTTTTTGTGAATCTTTTATTACGGTATAAAGCTTCCGGCTTGAAACCTGCTTTGAGATAATGTCAAGGCTTTTCAGGATTGTTACTCCTGCCCCCAAAAGAGTGGCTAATTGCCGGCAGTAAAGCACCAAATCATCTTTGGTTATACGAAAATGTTTTGGCTTGAATTCTTTTTTTGATAAGGCTTCCGGGCTTAGCCCCGATACGGTTTCCTTGGATTCTGGAAAGACCCTTATTACAATAAGGTCTTTTGCCTGTAAACGGCTAATCACCTCTTCCTGGTTTGTGCCTTCTTCTACGCCTGAATCTTTATTGCCTGCCCTGTTTCTTACGATGTAAAAAAACCTGGGCATCAATCAACTCCCAGGGTGATAGAAAATGCCTCTTCAAGCGAAATTATCCCCTTTTCAACTTTTTTTATTGCGGAATCGTAAAGTGTCTGCATACCTGCTTGCCTGGCCACCTCCCTGATGTTTTGAAATGATGCTCTCTGGTTAATCAACTCTTGTATCTGGGGAGTTACGGGTAGTACTTCAGCGATACATACCCTTCCTTTATGCCCGGTATTATTACATTTTGCGCACCCCTTATGCTTGTATATCAACTCCGCTTTAAGCTTGACGCTCTTAACCTCTTCAGGGGTTGGCTCATAGGCCTCTTTACAATCCGGGCAGAGTTTTCTTGCCAAACGCTGCGCCACTATCAACAATAATGATGGGGCAAGCATGTAAGGTTCTATACCTATATCCATAAGCCGGTTTACCGCAGAAGGGGCATCATTGGTATGCAGTGTGCTGAATACTAAATGCCCGGTCAAAGCACAACGGATGCAAATCTGCGCCGTTTCCAAATCCCTTACCTCGCCTACCAGCATTATATCCGGATCCTGACGTAAGAAGCTTCGCAGCGCCGTAGCAAAGGTGAGGCCTATATCGGGCTTTACCTGCACCTGATTAACTCCTCCAAGCTTATACTCTACGGGGTCTTCAATAGTAAGTATATTCTTGCTTGGGATTTTTATTTCGCTTAACATCGCATAAAGAGTAGTGGTCTTACCGCTTCCGGTCGGGCCAGTTAAAAATATAAGGCCGTAGGGAGCCGCCATCGCCTTTCTCATAACCTCCAGTTGCTTGGCATCAAAACCCAGCTGGTTTAAATTTAGAACTACCTGGCTTCTGTCCAAAATCCTCAAGACTATTTTTTCGCCGTATATCGTAGGAATTGAGGAAACCCTGATATCAATGGGCCTTTCTTCTATCCTCACTAAAAAAGCTCCGTCTTGCGGAAGGCGCTTCTCAGCTATATCCAGTTTTGCCAATATTTTTATGCGCGAGATTATAGGCAGGTGCAGGTGCTTTGCTGGAGGAGGTATTTCAAATAATTTTCCGTCAATGCGGTACCTTAAGGAAATTTTATCCTTGAATGGCTCTATATGTATATCCGATGCGCGCTCATCAATTGCCTGACGGATAATCAAATCCACTAATTTTACTACGGGAGCCTCTTCTGCGCGCGCGATTAATTTATCTAAACTCAATTCCTGCTCCGCAGCTTCCGCTTCTCCAGAAACCAACTCAAACCCGCTGAGATTATAACTCGCCTCAACCGCCTCATTAAACATGGCGGATTTACCGTAAAATTCCTCAATGGCTTTAGATATATCAGACCTTATAGCGATAACAGGGTTAATTTCACAGCCTGTCAACCTTCTTAGATTGTCAATCAGTATTAAATCTAAAGGATCTGACATTGCCACAGTTAATGATTTTAATGTGCGCGATAAAGGGAGGACTGAATTTTTCATAGCAAAATCTTGTGGGATAAGATGCTCTAACCCCTGGTCTGCTGCAGGCTTAAGCATACCGGTACCTAAACTAAAATAGGGAATATTCAGCTGTTTACCCAACACAGCCACCAGCTGATCCTCCTTAACCATGCCTAATCTGACAATTATCTCACCCAGCCAGCCGCCTTCCTCCCGCTGGGTGCTGATAGCCTTCTCCAGTTGATTGGCGTTAATTAAGCCTTCCCTTAACAGCAACTCCCCTAATCTTAAATATTGTTCCCTTGTCATTATTTTTTCTTATTTTCAAAACTGCTGAGGCTTGAACTTATTATCAACTCTCTACTTGCGCCTGAATCAGTATTTTGCTCCCGCTCAAGGGGCGCTGCCTTCTGCATTTGAGCAAGCTTAACAGCTGTAGTTTTTATAATACGCGGCGTAATAAAAACCAGCAGCTCACGCTCTTTATCCTTGTCTTTGTATTTATGCCTGAAAAACGCGCCTATTAACGGTATATCCCCCAAAATAGGCATTTTAGTTATTACCTCAGACCTGTCTTTACGGATCAACCCTCCGATTATAACTGTTTCTCCGTCTTTGACGCGCACCACTGACTTTGTAGAGCGCTCTTCAGGGTCTTTAAAACTCGTGTTAAATGTGCTGGTCGTAGCGTCTCTAACGATAGGCATAATAAACATAGTTATTTCCGAAGTGTCTGAGTTAACCTGAGGAGTAACCCTTAAACTAACGCCTGTTATAATTCTTTCTGCGGAAGTAGTGGTAGTGCTAGCTGTGCCCTGGCCTTGCGTCGTGGTGACTGAACCAACTGCTTCATTAGTGGTTATGTTGATTTGCGCTGTTTCATTATCAAGGGTAAGTATGCGCGGCCTGGCTAAGACTTTAGTATCCGACTGTTGCCTTATATAATCAAAAAATACTTTCCAGGTGAGCTGTGAGAAATCCATGGTTCCGGAAGTGAATGTTTTAGTCTTTGAAAAGCTTGAGGATATAAAGTTTGGTATAGGAAAACCAGTGCCCACCTTTGCTCCGGTTAAAGCCGCCTCAAACATAGAAGAGGTCATTACATCTGTCCATTTTATACCCATCCTGTCTATGGAATTTTTGCTCACATCCAACATCTCCACTTCAAGCATGACCTGGCTTATAGGCACATCAAGCGACTTTATTACATTATCCACAACAGCCATACGATCAGGGGTAGCTGTAACAATCAGGCTGTTGGTTCGAAAATCTTCAATTACAGAACCGGAGGAAGAAAGCAGTTTTTTCACAACCGAAGTGATACCGGAATCAACGCCTGCCACGCTAACGCTACTGCCGGAACTAGGCTTAGTAGCGCTTGAACTAACAGAAGAAGCGCTTGAACTAACAGAAGAAGCGCTTGAGGTTCCTGAGTCAGTAGAAGAATCTTTTAAATTATTAGTTATCTCCGTCATCAAAGAAGACGAGGACACGGTGGCGTGCTTAAGATAAAAAACTTTTGTTACAGTATCCACAGTAAGTTTACCCCAATCCTTAACAATAAAAATATTTGAGTCCTTATCCAGTTCGTAAGAAAGGTTGTTTGCTTTAAAGAGCTTTTCCATGGACTTTTTTAGAGGAACCCGGTCAAGGTATAAGGTAATTTTTCTATCCTGAAGGGCTTCCGAAGCAATAAAATTTAAGCCCGACTGAATGGAAAAGACCTTTAAGATATCTTTAAGGCCTGCATCTTTAAAATCCATTGATATGCCTGGCTCGTCATTAGGAGGGGCCAATACGGATTCAGCGTTTAACCTTGGCAAAGGCAACCCAAGAGTAAGCAAAGAAATAATTAAACCTAACCTAAAAATTTTTATCATTCTCTTCCTCCTTCGGGTTTTTTAATGCCGGCTGACATAGCCGGAGAAGATAAACTATACTGCATTCCTTCAAATAATACACTTACCCCGTCCTTAGTTATACTGATAATTTTTGCGCCCTGTATAGTATCTCCGGCTTTAATAACTTTATCATTAATGATTGCCTGCGGGATATTCCCTCCCCAGATTAATCCTTGTACAATTAAATCCGGAGGCGTCACACTGGAAACTTTTGGTTCTGCAGCCCTTTCCTTATCCTCGCTCTTTTTCACAGAGGGCCCCTCAAAGGGGTCCCTTAACCCCGCTGCCTTATATTCAATATTGGGCCTTATAATACGCTCCGAGGCGGGTTGTTTTTCCTGATTCTCAAGGCTCTGAATCTTTTCAAACTCAGCACGCCCCGCAAAAAGATCACCCTTAAATAACCCAAAAATAAATACAGGTATACAGAAAACGGCTTTAATTTTTGACCTTGGCCTTATTGACTTCATTTTATCAATTTAATAGCGCTTACCTTTAAACTTGCATTCAGCACTTTTACCTGATTATTGGCATTTATACTCAGTGAATCAATCATATAAACATCCTGCTGGTTTTCTATTCTGCTGATAAACTTTCCTAAACTATGGTAATCGGGCGCGTTGACAGAAAGTTCAAAAGGCATTTTAATATATTCGGTAAATTTTTGCTCCGGGTGAGGCTTTATCGAAATAATATTAATATTTGACTCCTTGGCAATATTACCGAACATATTTATTGCAGAAGCGGCGCCCTTATTAGAAAAGAGGTTGTTATAAAGCCCTATCTTTTTCTCAAGTGAGCTTATATCCTGCAATACTTCATTCTTCTTGGACTCTTCACGAGTTTGCTCTCGCAGCGATTCTATTGTTTTACCCTGAGATTTATAAATTTTATTGGAAATAAAAAGGGCTAATAAAATCAACGCAATGTTAAAAAGCGCCCTTTTATTCTTATTAATGAATTCTATCGCGTCCATAAACACTATCCCCTTTTAATTTTTACAGTTTATAGTAAAATTGGTTCCAGTTAATGTGCCGAATTGCCCACGTGATACAGAAACAATAGTTATATCCGTAAAATATTTGTTAAAATCGCTGTTTTCTTTAAGGTTAGAAAGCAGTTTATTAACCGCTTCGAACTCCTGGGTTCCGGCCCCCAAATAAACCATCCCTTCCAATGCAATGTCCGACATACCTTCCTCTCTTTTATTAAAAGAAAAACTGGTAAGCCATACGCCGCTTGGCAATGCCCGCGGCATTATATCCAAAGGCACAGTAAGGTATAATTGTTTTTTTATTAAGCCATCTAAGCTGATTAGCTTTCTTTTATACCTTGAATCTATATCGGTGAGTTCTGTATAACTTGCTTCGGATTTCACCGTCGCAACCTGTAAGCGCGCAGTTACAACATCGTTCAGTGCCTTACGCAACGGAACAACACGGTATATACCGTATATAAAAGTGGCGACACATATAAGTGCGCTTAATGAAACTATCTTGTAATCTAAATGTAAACCCTTAAATAAAGAAGCTACCCCCAGCGGTATTTCTTTCTCCTTCAAAAGCACTGCCTTTTCCCTTGCGCTTAAGATATTTATTCGAATGTCTGTTTTTGTAGACCTGAATAAAGAAGCGCTGTAACCTTTGATAAAACTTAAAGAATAGGAAAGCGATTTATCAATATATTTTGTGATATCGGCGAAAGAAACGCTTAAACCGATCTCGGTCATAAAAGTTTCTAGGTCCGTCCTGTATTCGGAATCGCAAAGCAGATATAGCTTTTTAATGTTTTTGGTAGAGAATTTCCTGTGGTAATAATCTAAAGATATGCGTATCTCTCTCTTTAATTTTTCCAGGATCTCACTTGAGCCTTCTATTTCTTCGCCTGGAGCATCTATCTGCTGTGGCCCTACTACTAGCGCGATATCGCGGCTAAACAACGGGAAGCCGTCCTCAAGTACTGCGAAATTAATCTCGTCTCCTCCGGCTATGTCTATACTTAGCGTAGCTATGACCCCTCTATAGCTTAACCTGGCCAATTTCATAGGCCTTAAAATACTAAAAGCGGAATATTCCATAGATACCATTTTAATATCCAGCTGGTTAAGGATAGAAATATATCTGTCGAGGGTTTCCTTTTTTATCCCCATAAAAAGCACAAGGCTTGTATGGCCTGACTTGTCGAGTTTAACCTGAAAATCTGTGATCAATTCTTCTACTTTAAAAGGAATGTATTTTTTTGCCTCAAAATTTATAGCGCTTTGCAATTCTTCGTGCGGAAGATAAGGTATCTCAAAAGTCCTAATGATCAGATCTTTTCCCGAAAGACAAAGCACCGCTTCCCTTGATTCAATCTTATTCTTCCTTAACTCATCCTTAAGAAGCGCGATGATTTCGATTAACTTGACGTCTGAAGGGACCTTCTCTTCCATTTCTCCGCTTGAAATAGTGGACTGCAGTATTGCTATATTATGCACGATTTTCTTAGCCCTCGTTTCCACTATACTGATAGTCTTCGAACCGAAATAGATGCCTAATAAACTCATTGATTTTCTCCGGGTTTTAAATCTCTAGATAAACGCCTTCTGCTTTTTAACCAATTATCTACTTCCCTGCGTTCAAACCTCCAGACACCACCTACTTTAATGCCGGAAATCTTCCTCTGGTGAAGCCAATTGTATATGGTCTGCCTTTTTAGCCTTAGATAATCCGCTAGTTCATCAATATCCATAAGTCTTGCCATAGTATTTTACCTTCCTTTACCTTAAATCATTCTTCTTTTAATTAGAACATAAAGATCTTATTTTGTCAAGTGTTTCTTTATGTATACTTACTCAAACTTACTTATAGCATATTTTTGGCTTGAGAAGCAGTCAAACCGTATCTACCTTGGTAGGGACAGTCCCTGTGCCTTTGTACTTTTACTAGGGACAGTCCCTACTTCGACGAGGAGACGCCTTGTTGTTAACTGATTTTTTATTTAAGGCTGGTAGGTGTATGTAGCAGTCGCGTCAATACAAATCTGAGAATCCTGAGGCGGATTGCAGGGCCGAAGCGGACTTACTGCAGTTTTATCAGTTACAGTGACTTGAACAAATTTAATTGATGATGGGATATTCGCATCAATAATGGCATCTGCTGTATTACAGTTAACATCCGAGGCTACTTCTCTGCAAAGAAAACGTGTGTAAAAAAGATTTGGCGTTACAGTTGCGGGTTGAGGCCAATTACCAACATTATTATCTGCCTGCCCTAACATATCATAAGCAAGGTTCATACCTGCCAAGGAGGCATAATATGCCTGAATACGGCTGACTTGGTGGTGGGTAAGGCGGGACTGGCTGGACATAATACTTAAAATGATGATAGCAAGAATAATAACTACTATTAAGACGGCTAAGACTATAAAAAGCACTACGGCTTTTCGATTTACCCTAACCATCTTTTCTTAAGGATATCCTATAATCTTCCCCTGTTTGCTGAAGAAGCACGTGCCCTTCCCTGGCGAGCCATCCTAAACTCATAAGCACATAATCGCGCGGCTTATCTATCCCTTCAACTAAAGCAGACAAGGTAACTTCGCCACGTTGGTCTAAGAAGTGCCAAATATCACCAGCTACTATTCCTATTTCTGTAATCATATCCTTCACTCCTCGTATAATGAGCGCATAACTTATGGAGCGTAAGCGAACATAAGTTATCTGCGCGAATTAATCCCGCATCTTGCTTTCCAAGGAACAGCGGGAGAAGTTCAATCGCATAACTTATGGAGCGTAAGCGAACATAAGTTATCTGCGCGAATTATTGAGCACACAAAGTTTCTATTAGCGAAATCCCGCGTAAGCGGGGATCCCTGCTACATAATATTCAAGTTCAAATCGAATTCGCCGCAAGGGCGAGTATATTGTAATATAAAAACCCTGCCGGTCAACTACTTTTTATTATAATTTCCGCAACGAGGGCATAAAGAGATTACGTCTTCCTTGGTATTAATATAGGTATACGTGCAGACCGAACAAAACCATATAAACTTAGGGTCAAGGGTCAGATCTTTATCTTTCTCCTTATTACCGGATAGCCAGATAATCAACGCGGAGCTTAAAAAAAACATGGAATATACTGCTACGGCTACGGAAAAATCTATGCTAATCATTTTTCTTAGAAAGGTCTATCTTTACCGTGCGCCAATCAACTGCTATAATCCCTTTATGTTGCATAAACAGATACCTGCTGATATAACGTAAACTCAAAAGGTCTACTTCCAAATTACCCGAAGAAATTTTTCTTTTAATCATGGCAGTTATTCCTTCAAGCTGCGGCATAACCTTATACATAAGTTCAACATGCGCTACCTGCCTGTCTTTAAAATAAAGCGTAAAATCATAAGGAAGTATGGGATGGAATATAATCGCCGGTTCCTTTCCTGTTAAAAATAGTTTTGGGGGGTCTGGTTTAAGGATAAATGCCTCCTTATCGGTATTATACGCTAAAGCAGCTTGCGGCTTAAAGTAATTCCGTTGAGTCATAATCACTACTTTACTTATTTTATCGAGCTCTTTTGTATCGGGTTTTCTGTTAAAGAAAATAACGCTATGCGCCGGTGAAATTACGGTGGTATTACTGCTAAATTGATAGCCCTGTAAAAGTTGCCCCCAAAAAGAAATGTTTGTGTATTGCGCCTGCGGCAATCTAACCCCGAAAGAAAAGCTAAAAATGCCCAACACCGTCAGGTGCCCCAGCAAAGATATAAACACGCTTTTTTTTAAAAACTTATTCTTCATTCGTAGCGATGTTTATCTGCGTAACCCCCATATCGCGGGCTAAGTCCCAAATCTCCACGACCCTTCCTAAGGATGCACGCTTATCGGCCTTGATTAAAATAGTCTGAGCCTTCTTCCCGGAAATCTTTAATACGGACTTGAGTTCCTGGGTATTGACTACCCCGCCATTTAAATAGACCACATTCTCGCTTGTTACCAGTATCTCCACATTCTCTAACTTCACAACTTCGCTTGTTAGTGCCTTTGGCAGGTTTACCTTTATCCCAGGCTGAATAACAAAACTTGAGGTAAGCATAAAGAAGATCAACAACTGAAATACTATATCTATCAAAGGGGCGATATCTATCTGTTTAAGCCCGTGCTCCAATTCCATTCGGCCTTTAAAACGCATTTTAAGCCTCCTTAATTTGCCCTCTACTGTATAGCTGCAAATTATCCCGCTTCTTGCTTTCCAAGGAACAGCGGGGCTTTATTCAGTCAAAAAATTAACCAGTTCGGTAGAAGCTTTTTCCATTTCGAGGATGAAGTGATTTATCCGGTTAACCAGGTAATTATAAGCCACAAAGGTGGGAATTGCCACGATAAGGCCGGCAACAGTAGTCAACAACGCTTCCCAGATCCCACCGGCAAGGTCTCCGGGAGACACAGGATGAAATGATGCTGCCTTTGCCTGAATTGTTTGAAAACATCTGACCATGCCTGTAACGGTTCCGAGGAGGCCTAAAAGCGGCGATACATGAGCAATAGTTGCAAGTGCGGTAAGATTCTTTTCTATGCGCGGGATCTCATATAAAGAAGCGTCTTCTATAGATTCTATAATTTGCGGCCGCTGCCTATCATATTTTAAGATACCTGCCTTCAATATATTGGCAATAGGGCTCTTTGTATTATCGCAGATCTGCAGAGCCTCCTTGGTATCATGGCGTTTCATCTTATCCATGATTTTGCTTAAAAATTCCTGCGTATCTATGGTTATTCTTTTAAGATGCCAAAACTTTTCCAGTATTATGGCTAAGCCGAAAATCGAGCATAAAAGAATCGGCCACATTACCGGGCCTCCAGCCAAAAATACCTGCCATAAACTCATTCTGTATAAATCCATTTAAACCCTCCTTTTGGCGTTTCTAGCGTTCAAGACTTATCCCGCTAGGTAGGGACAGTCATTCCTTGCAAGGGACTGTCCCCGAAGGGGGCTGTCCCTTGACAGTCCCTACATCGACACTTATTTACCAATGTGCAATTTTATCCAATCAATCCTCTCCTGCGCGTATTTTGATTCTTCTGTATGCAGCGATAGAATTCTTTTATAAATATTCAGCGCCTCTTTAAAGTCCTCTTTGCCTTCGTAAATCTGGGCCACCCTTAAAAGCGCTTTTACGGCTTGTGCGCTATTTTCAGGAAAAAGATACGTGACCTTCAAATACTCTTCTATTGCCTCATCGGATTTTCCCTGCGCCTCTATAACTTCGGCTATCTTTATTTGAATAACAGCCATATCTTTGACAGCAGCGGCCTCTAATGCCTTACGAAAAAAATCCAATGCTTCGCTATAATCACTTCTTTTGTAATGAAGCTCAGCAATCTTAGGATAAATCAGGCTGGTAAGATTAGCATACTCCTGGGCGCATTCCTTATATTTGATTAAAGCTAAATCTGGTTTATTTTGTTTTACGTATATGTCCGCTATGGCAATAGTTGCCTGGCCTGCTAGGTCTGATTTTCCTAATCCTAAGGCTTTTTTAAAATTATCTATTGCCTCATCAAACCTGGATTCTTCCTCAAAACTCGAACCGAGCGCATAGTAGGCGTCGGCAACAAGATTACTTCCAGGAAAATCCCGGATAAGCGAAGAAAAATACCTGCGTGATAAGCCCAATTCATTATGCCTGTAATAATACTCCCCTAACCACCACATAACTTCAGGCGTAAGGCTTGAATCAGGATATTTCGAACGCAACATCTTAAACCTATTCATGGCTTCTTTTTCATTTCCCATACGGTCATAGCAATCAGCTATTTCGTACTCGGCCTTCTGCACTAATTCAGTATCACTGCTATACTCCCTGGCAATATTCTTAAACACCTCAACTGCCTCAGGGAATTTGCTTAGGTTATAGAGGCTTGTTCCCAGTAAGTAGAGTGCCTGCGGTTTTAAATTGCTATCCTTAAATTCTTCCTGAAATTTTTCAAATATCTCTTTGCTGGAATTATAATCCTGCTTCTGAAAATAAGCCAATCCAAGCGCGTAATAAGCATCATCCAGCAGTTTTGATG
>CAKKQZ010000032.1 GCA_919902445.1 Omnitrophica bacterium GWA2_41_15
AAGAGTTCAGGTGAGCAGCCGCGTTGGCCCCTTGGCCAATCAAGCCGCCACCTTGGGCGCGCTGATCAACGCCCTGCTCGGCGGCGGACTCTACCCGAATCTAGGAGCGGCTATCAAGGAGCTCTGCCCTGCGCGGGAAATTTAATCGCGCGAACGGCGGCAAACGACCTTTCAAAAGACGCAATGCCTACGACTTTACAAGCCGCAGGCATTTTTTTATATTGTCATTGCGGGTAATTAGGTAGGTAAAGTGTTGGTAAATTAATATTTGTTCTTTAAATAAATATACCAGGCAAGATATTTTGGACGATTGGTTTTTGACAGCCCGTGGTGTTGTCCGTATCTGCCCTTAACTGTCGAAAAATATCCTTCAATCAAATTGGTCGTCGACGCGATTTTCTGATCATCAAGATAGTGAAACATGTCAGGCCAAGCGTTGAGCAACAAACTTCTGGCTCTCTGTAAATCGCCAAACACCTTGTCGTTAGATGGTAATGATTTAACCAGTTGGCCGTAGCGTTTTTCCCAGGCAAGAATGATGCTTAAAAATTCATCGCGTTGTCGAAAATTTTCAATTCCAAAAATGTTTAGAAATATTTTTTTTAATTCTTGGGCCGCTTCCGTTTTGGGATAGCGCCGTAACCAGGATAGTCCTTGCCGCTGAATATGGGTTAAACATCTCTGAATTATGATATTAGGCCAAATCGCTTTTAAGGCCCTGATTACGCTAGTATTGCCGTCAATCGTGATGGCTTTCGGGTTGGCTCCTTCATTCTTGGCTGTCTGAAATATCTCATGAGCGGTGACATAATTTTCCCTGATCCGGTAGCGATAATCAACCGCTTTTCCGTTTAAGCCATCCAGCAAGAGAAGAAAACAATTTTGGTGTTTAAAATAAGTGCCGTCAAAAATTAGATACGCAAGTTTAGTGAAATCAATCGCTAAATCTGGAACTTTTTGATTCAGCCAATAGTTGATTATCTGCTTAATTTTCCAAATTCCCCGCCGGCTGATTCTGATTAACTGTCTGACCGAATATCCTTCAATAACCCATTCCGCGAACCAGACCATCTCCCGATTAAATTTATTTTTGCGATCATGAAAGGTGTAAGTGCGCTGACATAGTTTACATTTAAACCTTTGATGACCGCAAGCGGTTTTACCATAAAAAATAATTTTAAAAGAATGGCATTTCGAACAACTTTTTTTTCATAATGTTGAACTAGTTTAACATATATTTTAATTCTAATTCAATATTACATAAAATTTGCCATTTTTACCAACACTTTACCTACCTAATTACCCGCAATGACAAA
>CAKKQZ010000033.1 GCA_919902445.1 Omnitrophica bacterium GWA2_41_15
CCCTTTCTGCCAAAGCAAGGCCGCTCTTTCTGTTAAAGCTAAGGGTGTCCCTTATATATTGACAGAGGGAAATTAAGATAGTAAAATACTCACATAATGGAAGAAAACAACCTTTTTCAATTAAAGGAAAAACTCTTTGGCCTTCTTGAAAGAGAAGCTTTGAAAAGGGGTAGTTTCGTATTGTCTTCCGGTAAGGCAAGCAACTATTATCTTGATGGGCGGGTAATCACCCTGACTCCCGAGGGCTCATATCTGGTTGCAAGCATAATCTTAGAGTTAGTTAAAGATAAAAAGATCGATGCTATCGGCGGCCCGACCTTGGGAGCCGACCCTATCTTAGGAGCAATCGCCTGCCTAAGCCATATTAACCGCACGCCGATTCAAACATTTATTGTGCGAAAAGCCGTAAAAGAGCATGGCGCTCAACGCCAGATAGAAGGCCCGGCATTAAAAGAGAAATCAAAGGTAATCCTTGTCGATGATGTGGCGACTACAGGCAAGGCATTAGTTGAAGCAAAAGAAGCGCTGGATAAGATAAGCGCTACCATAGAGAGCGCGATAGTGATCGTAGACCGAAATGAAGGCGCAAGAGAGAATTTAGCCAAAGCCGGAATAAAATTAGAATCCATATTTACCATAAAAGATTTTGGCCTGTAAGTGGATATAAAAAGAATAGTCGTGGTCGGCGGCGGCCCGGCAGGATTGATGGCTGCGATCAGGGCAGGCCAGCTTAATCAGGACGTAACCCTCATTGAAAAAAATCCCGTCTTAGGCAAAAAACTTCTCCTTAGCGGTAAAGGCCGCTGCAATCTTACTAATCTTTGTGATTTAGATTCATTTCTTGAAAGGTTCTCCGGAAATGGAGAATTCTTAAGGGATGCGTTCAAGAAATTATTCAATCAGGATTTGATTAATTTTTTCGAAGAAAGGGGCCTTAAGCTTAAAGTGGAGAGGCAGAAAAGGGTTTTTCCGGAAACAGACAGTTCAAGCAGTGTCCTTGAGGTACTAAAGAAGGAATTGGAAAAGAACAAAGTAAAAATTATTTATAGGGCAAAGCTTCAGGATGTATTGCTTAGAGATGGCGCAGCGAAAGGATTATTGCTTTTTGACGGGAGGGTTTTATCTGCGGATAAAATTATTCTGGCAACAGGAGGAGTTTCTTACAGGCAGACCGGCTCAACCGGGGAAGGAATAGGGATAGCCAAAAAATTAGGCCACTCAGTAGTTTCTTTAAGGCCTGGCCTGGTTCCTTTGGAAACAGGGGATGATTATCCGAAAAAACTGGAGGGGCTTACACTTAAAAATATCCGGCTAAATTTTAGCGACGGAAAAAGGCGGATAATTTCTGAAATCGGAGAGTTGTTATTTACGGCTTTTGGTATTTCAGGCCCTTTAGTCTTAACTTTAAGCTCAAAAGTTTCAGATTGGATTAAGGAAGGCAGGCAGGTTTATGCGGAAGTAGACCTTAAGCCCGCTTTATCCAAAGAACAACTTAGCGCCAGGATTAGCTTTGAGTTCCGGCTGAATCCTAAAAAATCACTTAAGAACACGCTTAAAACACTGTTGCCGCTTAGATTAATAGATCTGTTTATTGAGATTGCAAAAATAGGCCCGGATAAAAAAGTAAGCCAGGTATCAAAGCTTGAGCGCGAAAGCTTAGTGAGTTTGCTTAAGGCATTAAGATTGGGTGCTGTTAAGACGGCTCCTATAGAAGTGGCGATGGTGACGCGCGGCGGAGTTTCTTTAAAAGATATAAACCCGCGCACAATGGAGTCGCGGCGCATAAAAGGCCTTTATTTTTGCGGCGAGATGATTGATATAGATGCGGATACGGGAGGATTTAATCTGCAGGCAGCGTTTTCTACCGGTTATCTTGCTGGAGAAAGCGCAGCCCTGAATTAGCAGGAAAGGGACACTTTATAGCTGGCTTAAGAACCGTCCCTAAAGAAAGATGAAAAAAATATATTTGGCCTCTGATTCAAAAGCCAGAAAAAAACTCCTGAAAATATTAGGTTTGAAATTTAAGGTTTTGCCAGGCAAGATTCAAGAAAGAAAGAAGGCTCTAAATTTTTCCTATGCAAAGCTTGTTAAAATAAACGCGTTAGAGAAAGCCAGAAATGCCGGTCGGAAAGTAAAAGGCGGTATTATTATCGGAGCAGACACGATTATAGTGCAGGATAAAAAAATATTCGGCAAGCCCAGGGATTTATCAGGCGCCAAGAAGATGCTTAAGCGTTTATCCTTAAAGCCGCAATGGATTTATACGGGTATCGCAGTAATAGATAAGGAGAAAAATAAGGAGTTGCTTGATTACGAAAAGACAAAAGTTTTTATGGATAAGCTGAGCGATAATGAGATAGATGCTTATTTTAAAAAAGTTTCTTTCCTTGATAAAGCAGGAAGTTTTGATATACAAGGCAGGGGCGCATTTTTTATCCGGCGCATCGAAGGTTGTTTCTATAATGTTGTGGGATTGCCTTTGAGGAAATTATACAGGATGTTAAAGGAATTAGGAGCAGTAGTTTTAGTTTTGGCTTCTTTATTATCGGCTTCTATTTTTCTTAGCGGTTGTTCAACGGAATATAATATTGTTACCGGAGAAGAAGAAAGATACTATTACAGCACAGATAAGGAAGTTGCCATGGGACAGGCAATTGCCCGGGAAGTAGAAAAAGAATACAAATTAGCGGAGGACCCTTTGATACAAAAGCGCGTTGAGGATATCGGTAAAAGAATAGCCGCTGTATGCGACAGGAAAGAGATAGATTATCACTTTTATGTCTTGGAAGATGATGAGGTAAACGCGGTCTCATTACCCGGAGGGTATGTTTATATAAATAAAGGCTTAATTGATAAAGTCGCCAATGACGATGAGCTTGCCGGAGTTATAGCTCACGAAGTAGGGCATATCGTAGCCCGCCACAGTATTAAAAAACTTCAGGCAATGCAGGGTTATTCTATTCTCAGGTTACTTGTTGCCGCGGCACCCGGCAGCGGGCAGGTAGGAAATGCCGCGGACCTGGCATTTTTAGAGTTATTAACCGGCTATTCCAGGGAGGACGAATTATTAGCTGACCAGTTAGGTACGCGTTATGAAAAGCTCGCCGGTTATGACCCGCGTGGAATGATTCATTTTTTGGAAAAGTTGCAGGAAGTACATAGAAGGCAACCGCTACGGCCAAAGTCATATTTCAAAACCCACCCTTATGTGCCGGACAGGATCAGGGTAGTTAAGCAGGAGCTCGGAGAGGAGATAAGTTTTAAGGATTATATCAACATTGAACAGTCGCCGCATAAATAACTGTATTGGGGAAATACTACTAAATGGTGCGGAAGGAGGGAGTTGAACCCTCATGGAGTTTCCCCCATAGCGCTCTGAACGCTACGTGTCTGCCATTCCACCACTTCCGCGAATTCGTTTTAAGTATATCTTAGCCAGCCAATTATGTCAAATATAAAAGAATTGCTACCCGCCTGATTTATTGTTATAATATTTATTCCAGTCAAGAAAACTTAGGGACAGTCCCTGTGAAAGACACGTTAAAGAGAAGGTGATAATATGTTTTTAGAGTCTTTTAAGGTCACAGGCCTAGCCGTTACGCAGATTTTTTTCTTAGGCGCAATAGGGTATTTCCTGGTGAAAAAGAATGCGTTAGGAGAAGCCGGCCTGGATACGTTGAGCCGCCTGACCATTGGTATCACTTTGCCATTTTTGATATTCTGTGAGCTCATCAAAGGGTTTACCTTCACATTTTATGCAAGGTGGTGGCTTTTTCCGTTGATAAGTATCGCCATAACTTTTTTGGGTTTAGCCGTCGGAAGTATTTTCTTAAAGTTTATCCGCGGACATGAACACAAGATGCAATTTTTGACCCTGATCGCTTTTCAGAATTCCGGATATTTGCCTTTGGCGCTTGTTGCTTCATTGCTCCCGCAGGACCAGTTAGGTCCTATGTTTATATATTTATTCCTTTTCTTGCTGGGTTTTAACCTGCTGATTTTTTCACTCGGCGTATACATGCTTGCTTCTAAAAAGGGGGATAAATTTAAATTAACCGGCTTGTTCAGCCCGCCGGTTTTAGCAACATTGGCCACTTTAGCATTAATCTTCTTCAAATTAAATAAAATCCCTGAGTTTGTCTATAAACCGTTAAAGATGATGGGTGAGTGCACGCTGCCTTTAGCAATGCTTGTTGTCGGCGGTAACCTTGCCCAGATACGTTTAGGCCGCATTGATAAGAAGGCTATTTTTCTTATGAGCCTGGCGAAACTTGTAATCTTGCCGGGACTAGGCTTACTATTATTACTGAAATTCAGGCTTCCCTACTTAATCGGGTTATTGATATTGATACAATTGGCGGCCCCGCCTGCAACCACCCCTTCGGTAATAATCAGGCATTATAAAAAAGATGATCTGCTTATCAGCCAGGGGATATTTTTCGGCCATATCCTTGGGCTCATCAGCCTGCCGGTATTTTTGAGTTTATATTTTGCTTTGGTTATGGTAAAATGAGTAAAATTATTGCCGCTAACCGCAAGGCGTTCAAGGATTATGAAGTTTTGGAATCTTTTGAATGCGGCATAGAATTAAAGGGGGGGGAGGTAAAATCCCTTAGGGCAGGTAGGATAAATATGGATGACAGCTTTGCCCGGGCTGAGGGTAACGAAATTTTCTTATACAACGCGCACATAAGCCCTTACGAAGAAGCAAGCTATATGAACGTTGAGCCGATGAGGCTGCGGAGATTGCTTCTTCACAGGAGTCAGATCAGAAAATTAACCAGTCAGCTCACACAGAGAGGGTTGACGCTGGTTCCTTTAAAGGTATATTTTAACGACCGCGGTTTTGTAAAAATAGAAATTGCTCTTTGCAAAGGCAAAAAACTTTATGATAAAAGAGAGGATATTAAGCGCCGGGAAATGGACATGGAAATGCGGCGGGTGATGAAGAGCAGGAGAAGGTAAGGAAATTTGCCCCGCCTCGTAAAATGCGGTAAAATTCTCTTACAATAATTTTACCGCACTCGGTGGGATAGTTTTCAGACAGTGAAATAACGGAAAACTTAGGGGGTGAAATAGGCTCGACTTAGGTAAGTCGGGTAAAAGTAGCATGCCGCGGACGCATGGTTAGCCGCGTTAATAACCCGTGCAAAATATAAACGCAAGAACCAATATCGGTTCATTAGTAGCAGACAGATATAGTGCTGTTGCGCCAATTCGGGTAACGCCTATAATGCCTGCTATGGCGTCAGTCCTTCCTCACTAAGCAGGAAGGCCTCAACCTAAACCTGCCTAAGGGTTAGAATTGAGCGGTTAATTTAGGCTGGTTCCGCCAGATTAGCCTTAGAGGGCGGGACGAGACTGTAAAAGGCTAGGTTTTGCAAATCCCGCCCTGTAGGAGTTGCAAGACCAAGTTTTAAAATGCTGGGCTAAGCATGTAGCGATTTTTATCTGATTATCTAGGGACGCCGGTGCGATGCCGGCCACCTCCACCAAAACTTTCATTAATGAAAGTTTTGGTGAATGCCGAAACAATGTGTTTCGGCGCCACCACTTGATCCGACAGGAAATTATGTTTAAGAAGCCCATTCTAATTTTAATTTCATTTATATTTTTTTTCTCCGGCTGCGCCACTATGCCGCAGAAAGATGCGTTTCCTACTTATAATCTAAACGGCACGACCTACTTCCCGCTCATTGCTTTATGCGACTTAAGGAATATCGAATGGCATTATGATACATTCACAAGAGTCGTTAATCTAAGTAAGGATGCGCATAAAGTTAATTTAAGAGTAGGCGATACCCTGGTTATGGTGGACGGCCGGCCAGAGCATATCAAAGAGCCGGTAGACCTTTATCAATGCGCAATAGTTGTGCCTTACAAATTTAAGGAACGGGTTTTAGACTTATTATTTAAGGGAAATCTGCCTGAGCGCAAGCGGAGCCTGGGCTTATTAAAAATTAAAAAAATAGTTATTGACGCTGGCCACGGCGGAAACGATCCCGGAACAATCGGCTTCACAGGCGTCAGGGAAAAGGATATAAATTTGGATATTGCCAGGAGATTGGCAAATCTCCTAAAGAATGAAGGGGTTGAGGTTGTGATGACGCGCTCAACAGACAGGTTCATACCTCTTTCAAAACGCGTTGATATCGCGAATGATTCTCACGCGGATCTTTTCGTGAGCGTTCATTCGAATGCAAACCGGGTAAGGAGCTTAAACGGGTTTGAGGTTTATTATGTTGCATCCAGCGTGAATGATTCTAGCCGCGCAATGCTTGCCGCAAAAAGCGCAGGGTTAGACCTGGACGGCTCATATTTTGCCAGCCACTCACTCGATTTAAAAGCAACCCTCTGGGATATGCTTTATACACTTGACCGGGCAGAATCCATAGAATTATCCCGCTCAATCTGCAGGATAATGGATAGCAATCTTGATTGCAGGATTATAGGTATTAAGGGCGCGCGTTTTTATGTTTTGAAAGGAGCGCGCATGCCGGCTATATTAATAGAGGCGGGCTTTTTATCAAATCCAAGCGAAGAGCGTAAATTGAAGAACGGGTTTTACCGCCAAAAAATAGCCGAGGGTATTTTACAGGGAATACGCGATTATGCGCAGGATGCTTAAATTTTACGCTGTCATTGCGAGGGTCTGCGAGGAGAAGTCGAAGCAGTTTCTTTTTTTAAGATTGCTTCGCTCACTTACGTTCGCTCGCAATGACAATAGTAAGGATTGATTCTTACGGGAGAAAGGTAGTTTTAACTGGATGAAGCCTATAGGCGTATTTGACTCAGGAGTGGGTGGCCTTACTGTTGCAAAGGAATTAATCCGGCAGCTCCCCGGCGAAGACATAGTTTATTTCGGAGATACCGCCCGCGTTCCTTACGGAATAAAATCAAAGGAAACAGTAATCCGTTTTTCTATCGAGAATATCTTATTTCTGCTCAAGCAGGATGTTAAGTTGATCTGCGTTGCATGTAATACAGTTTCAAGTTTTGCCCTGCCTGTTATAAAGCATCATTTCAAGGTTCCAATCGTAGGCGTAATCACACCCGGAGTAAGGGAGGCGGTTTATGCCACCCGGAACAATCGTATCGGCGTCATCGGGACAAAAGGGACAATCAAAAGCCGCAGTTACGAACTGGAAATAAAACAGATTAATCCGAAGGCAAAGGTTACGGCTGTTGCCTGCCCTTTATTTGTGCCGTTTGCCGAAGAAGGATGGCTTTCCGGCAGGGTGGTTTTAGAGGTAGCAAGGGCATATTTAAAACCCTTAAAACACGCCGGTGTAGATACTGTAATATTGGGTTGCACGCATTATCCTTTGCTTAAACCGATAATCAGAAAAGTAATGGGAGAAAATATTGTTTTAATCGATTCTGCACAGCAAGTCGCCATTGAAGTAAAAAAGATTTTAACCCAAGAGGGCCTGCTTAACAGGAATGGAAAAGGGAAACATAAATTCTATGTAAGCGATAATCCTGAGTGGTTCAGCGGCCTTGCAAAAAGATTTTTGGGTGAGCAGGTAAGAGGCATAAAAAAGGTAGACTCCGTATAGAAATACGGGGAAGAAATACAGGATTTCTAACGGGATAAACAATGTATAGCGTAAAGATAGAAGGAAATTTCAGTTCAGCGCACAATTTAAGGGGCTACAAGGGTAAATGCGAAGACCTGCACGGCCATAATTGGAGAGTAGAGGTAGCGGCGAAAAAAAGCGAACTTGATAAAATAGGAATGGTTTTGGATTTTAAATACCTGAAGATAAAGTTAAATGAAATCATGGAGAAGCTCGACCATAAATATTTAAACGCAATACCCTACTTTAAGAAAGCCAACCCAACATCCGAAAATATCGCTGAATATATTTACAATCAGTTAAAACCAAAGATACCCGCTTTGAAGTCAGTTACTGTCTGGGAAAATACGGCCAGCTCTGCCACATACGAAGAATGAAGAAGGCCACTATTCTTTTATCCGGCGGATTGGATTCAGCCGTTACTTTATATTTTGCAAAAGCCAGAGGCTTTGATTGTTCCTGCCTTATTTTTAATTACGGCCAGCGCCACAAAAAAGAAATAGAATCAGCGAAAAAAATTGCGCACGCAGCGGGCTGTCCGTATGAAATCCTAAAGATAGATCTGCCTTGGAAAGGCTCCAGTCTTTTAGATAAAAATATAAATTTACCAAGGGTCACAAAGTCACAAAGTCACAAAGTCACAAGTAAAATTCCCAGCACTTATGTACCTGGCCGCAATATTATTTTTTTGAGTTTTGCCCTTTCTTTTGCCGAAAGCATAGGGGCAAAGGCAATATTCATCGGAGCGCACGCGCAGGATTATAGCGGCTATCCTGATTGCCGCCCGGAGTTTTACAAGGCATTCAGCAAGGTCATTGCCGTCGGCACAAAAGCAGGAGTTGAAAAAAGAGGAATCAAGATAGAGGCCCCGTTAATCAATAAAAATAAGGCGCAGATTATTAAATTGGGGGATAAATTAGGGGTTCCTTTTGAATTGACATGGTCCTGCTACCGCGGAGGCAATGTTGCCTGCGGTAAATGTGATAGTTGTTATTACCGCGCTAAAGGTTTCAAAGAAGCCGGCCTTAGGGACACCCTCGAAACCAATCGAGGGACACCCTTGAAGCTAATCGGAAGGGTGTCCCCTTAAATATGAAAATAACAGGAAGGGTGTCGGAAGTTTTTGAAAGCGTCCAAGGCGAAGGCCTTTATTTAGGCGAGAAGCAGATTTTTGTGCGCTTTTTCGGCTGCAACTTGAACTGTCAATTCTGCGACACAAAATTATCCGGCTTCTTTGAATATGAGCCCCAGGAATTATTCGAAGAGATCGTCCTTTATAATCACGATTTTCATTCCGTCTCTTTTACCGGAGGAGAGCCGCTCCTGCAGCATGATTTTTTGAAAGAAGTACTGATGCTTACTAAGAAAAACGGCTATAAAAATTACCTGGAAACAAACGGTACATTGCCCGGAGAGCTTGAGGATATTATAGATTATCTTGATATCGTGGCTATGGATATTAAATTGCCGACCTCTTCCGGGATGGGAAATCTTTGGGGAATGCACAGAAAGTTTCTAAAAATAGCATCCAAAAAAGATGTTTTTTTAAAAGCAATAGTATGCGAGTCTACAAAAGAAGAAGATTTAAAGATAGGTTTAAATTTGATTAAGGAAATTAACAGCTCCGCAGTCTTAGTTTTACAGCCGAATAGTTTTGATAGTCAAGAAAAGTTAGCCCAAAAATTAGAAAACTTTAAAAATATCTGCGCCGATGAAAAGGTGACAGCTTGCGTCATAGCGCAGATGCATAAAATCGCAGGAGTAAGATGAAAATAAAATCAAGCTACGAAGGCTTACAGAAAAGCGTAAGAAGTTTAAAAACCCCGGGAATAGAAGCCTGGGAGAATCAATATCCTGATAAAATTTACACTATCTGCCTGGAAATTCCGGAATTTACCTGTATCTGCCCTAAGACAGGATTACCGGATTTTGCGAGTATCAATATAGAATATTCTCCCCAAAAATATTGCATCGAATTAAAGTCATTAAAAATGTACACGATTTACTTTCGCAATATCGGAATTTTCCACGAACATTTGGTAAATAAGATGCTGGAGGATTTCGTAGTAGCTTCTAAGCCGCGATGGCTAAAAATTACGGCTGTATTTAATCCGCGCGGAGGAATAACAACTACAGTGAGCAGGGAATATAAAAGATGAGAGCAATATCGGCGAATAAAGTATCTGAAATAGTCAAAGGGCTTTGTATAAAGGCAAATCTGGTTTTAAGAAGCGATGTCTTAAATGCGCTAAAGGCGGCTTGTTTGAGGGAAAAAAATACCAGGGCAAAGCGCCTATTGCGCTTAATCATTAAAAATGCCGATATCGCAAGGGATAAAAAAATAGCCATATGCCAGGATACCGGGATGCCTGTAGTTTTCGTAGAAATAGGACAGGATGTAAGGGTGAGCGGAGATTTTAAAAAAGCGATTAACAGGGGGGTTGAAGCGGGATACAGAAAGGCATCTTTAAGAAATTCAATTATTTCTGATCCGCTTTCAAGGGGGAGCCCTAAATATTCTCCTGTTATAATTCATACCGATATTGTCAGGGGCAGTAAAATAAAAATCACAGTGCTGCCCAAAGGTTTTGGCTGCGAAAACAAATCCGCCTTAAAAATGTTCCTTCCGACGGCTAAAATCGGGGATATCAAAAACTTTATTATCGATGTAGCGGAAAAATCCGGGCCCGATGCCTGCCCGCCGTATATTGTCGGAGTAGGAATTGGCGGCACAGCAGATTATGCGGGTTTACTGGCAAAGAAGGCGCTGCTTAGAAAAATTGAGCGAAAGGGGCTCATCCCGAAGGGGACTGTCCCTGTATTTGAACGGGAATTATTGTCCGAAATAAATAAGCTGAATATCGGCCCGATGGGTTTGGGCGGTAAAACTACTGCACTGGGGGTCAATATCGAAACCTATCCCACGCACATTGCCGGCCTTCCGGTGGCAGTAAATATAAGTTGCCATGCCTTAAGAAGCGCTACCGCTACCCTATGAAAAAGATAAAAACCCCTTTAGACAAAACTCAGATACGGAATTTAAATGCGGGCGATGAGGTTTTATTAAATGGAACAGTTTATACTGCACGTGACCAGGCGCATAAAAGGCTGGTTGAAACTATAAACAAGAGACAGAAATTACCTTTCGAGCTAAAAGGCGCCATTGTTTATTATTGCGGGCCAACGGTTACGCCTAAAGGAAAAATTATCGGTTCCTGCGGCCCAACGACCGCAAGCAGGATGGACTCGTTTACCCCGATACTGCTGAAAGCCGGCCTATTGGCGATGATTGGCAAGGGGATGCGCTCCATGGAGGTAGTAGCTGCAATAAAAAAACACAAAGCCGTATATTTTCTCACTCTCGCAGGCTGCGGCGCGCTACTTAATAAATTCGTAAAAAACGCAAAAATAGTTGTTTATAAAGATTTAGGCTCGGAGGCAATCTTAAAGTTAGAAGTAAAAGATTTTCCATTAATAGTGGGGGTTGATTCAAACGGAAGGAGCGTCTATGGTTAGGCACGATGGCCGCGGTGCGGACAAAATAAGAAAGGTTCAGATTATCCGCAATTACATAAAATATGCGGAAGGTTCCTGTTTGATAGAAATGGGCAATACTAAAGTCATCTGCACAGCTTCGGTTGATGAAAATGTGCCGCCGTTTTTAAAAGGCTCAGGCACGGGTTGGGTGACCGCGGAATACGGCATGCTTCCGCGTTCCTGCCAGACGCGCATTAAGCGCAACAAAGATTCAGGCCGCACTTATGAAATTCAGCGCCTGGTAGGAAGGTCCTTGCGCGCCGTTACAGACATGAAATCCATGGGTGAGCGTTCCATATGGATTGATTGCGATGTCATTCAGGCAGACGGAGGCACGCGCACGACTTCTATAACAGGAAGTTTCATTGCCTTAGCCGATTGCCTCGCTAAATTAAAGAAGGACGGCTTATTGGGCAAAATTCCCCTAAAGGATTCTGTGGCTGCTATAAGCGCGGGAAAGGTGGGAGGTAATTTGTTTCTGGATTTAAGTTATGAAGAGGATTCTCAGGCGGATGTGGATATGAATATCGTAATGACCGGGAGCGGTGAGTTTATCGAAATTCAGGGAACAGCAGAGAGAAAAATCTTTAATAAGGATGAAATGGATGCGCTTCTGGTCCTTGCCACAAAGGGCATTAGTGATTTGACCGGAATCCAGCGCGCCCTCCTTAAAGGTGTTTTAGAATAGATGGAATTGATAGTCGCAACCAAAAATAAAAAGAAACTGCAGGAGATAAAAGATATTTTAAAATACAGAAAGGTAAAAATAACCTCTCTTGCTGATTATCCGAATGCGCCGCGCATAATTGAAAACGCCAAGACATTCAAAGAGAACGCCATAAAAAAGGCGGTAAGGATCGCGCGTTTTACGAAAAGGCTTACTTTGGGAGAAGATTCCGGATTATGCGTTTATGCCTTAGGAGGCAAGCCGGGCGTTTATTCTTCGCGTTTTTCAGGCAAGAATAAAAGTGATATGCAAAATAATTTAAAACTCCTCACAATGTTAAAAGGCCTTCCAGGGAACAAAAGAAAAGCATATTATGCCTGCGCCGTTGCCTTGGCTGATAAAGACGGGCTTATCGCAGCGGTAGAGGGTAGATGTTATGGATTAATCGGATTTGAATTAAAAGGAACTAGCGGTTTTGGCTACGATCCGTTGTTCATAATCCCTGAATTTAAAAAGACTTTCGCGCAGCTGGGTGAGAGGATAAAACATAAAATGAGCCATCGTTACCGGGCTTTGCAAAAAGCTAAGAGATTTTTCTCGAAATATATTGAGTGTTCCAGGATAAGTTGATATAATAAAAATTTACCGGGGCGTGGCTCAGTTTGGCTAGAGCGCTTGCTTTGGGAGCAAGAGGCCACAGGTTCAA
>CAKKQZ010000034.1 GCA_919902445.1 Omnitrophica bacterium GWA2_41_15
TAGTCCTGAGTTTATCGAACGGCTAAGTTATTTGGCCGAACTTATCCTTGACACGTAAGGTTCCATTTAGATGTCGTCGTATTCGTGTCAAGGATTAATTCACACGATAACTTACTCACACTGAGGTGTTCGTAAGTTATGTTACTGAACTTCTCCCGCTGTTCCATTGGAAAGTAAGAAGCGGGATTAATTCGCACATAAACTTACGAACCCTTTTAGCGTTCGTAAGTTTAGTGCTCATTAAGGGAGGAAGATAATGTTTAATCGTTTTACTGAAAGGGCAAGAAAAGTCATCATATTAGCAAAAGAGGAGGCAAGGCGTTTTAATCATGATTATATCGGAACAGAACATATACTTTTAGGCCTTATACGCGAAGGTGAAGGCGTTGCCGCGGCGGTCCTGCAGAAGATGGGCGTATCTTTGGAGAATATCCGCCTTGAAATTGAAAAATTAGTGCAGCCCGGGCCGGCCACCCAAATTATCGGAGACATACCTTTTACTCCGCGCGCAAAAAAGGCATTGGAACTGGCTGCGGAAGAAGCCCGCTCATTAGGCCATAATTACATCGGCACAGAGCATCTTTTATTAGGCCTTATCCGCGAAGGCGAGGGTATTGCTTCGCAGGTATTATTAAACTTAGGTTTAGATTTAAATGCGGTAAGGAGTGAAGTAATGGAGCTTTTGGGCTCTGCGTTACCGGGCGCACCCGGAGGGCAGCAGGCAAAGACCAAGACACCGGCTTTGGATGCTTTTGGCAGGGACCTGACCGCATTGGCAAAAGAAAATAAACTTGACCCTGTAATTAACAGAGTTCAGGAAATAGAGCGGGTAATCCAGATATTAAGCCGCCGTACCAAGAATAATCCTGTTTTATTAGGAGAGGCAGGAGTAGGTAAAACAGCTATAGTTGAGGGGCTTGCTCAGGGGATTATCTCCGGGAATGTGCCTGAGACTTTAAGGGGTAAGCGCATCGTGGTTTTGGATTTGGCTTTGATGGTTGCCGGAACAAAATACCGCGGCCAGTTTGAAGAGAGGATCAAGGCCGTAATGGAGGAAATTAAGCGCTCTCAGGATGTGATTATTTTTATTGATGAGCTGCATACCCTGGTTGGGGCGGGCGCAGCAGAAGGGGCTATCGATGCTTCGAATATTATGAAACCAGCATTATCCCGCGGCGAGATGCAGTGCATCGGCGCAACCACAATGGATGAATATAGAAAATATATTGAAAAGGATGCCGCCCTAGAGAGAAGGTTTCAGACGATTATGGTTGAGCCCCCGTCAGTGGGGCAGGCTGTTGAAATATTAAAGGGCCTACGGGAAAAGTATGAAGCGCATCACAAGGTCGCCTTCCGCGACGATGCCTTGGAAGCAGCGGCAAAATTATCCGATAGGTATATCTCAGGAAGGTTTTTGCCGGATAAGGCAATTGATTTGATTGATGAAGCAGGTTCGCGCGCCCGTTTAAATGTTTTAATCGTCCCCCCGGAAATTAAAAAATTAGAAGCAAAAGTTGAGTCATTACGCAAAGAAAAAGAAACCTTCATTAAATCGCAGGATTTTGAAAAGGCCGCGTCGTTACGGGACCAGGAAAGAATAGCGCGCCAGGAATTGGAGCAATTGAATAAAGAGTGGTCTCAGGCAAAAGATAAGATGCGGCCGGAAGTAACAGAGGAAGAGATCGCCAAAATTGTGGCGCAGTGGACAGGTGTTCCGATATTCCGCCTTGAAGAAAAAGAGAGCGAAAAATTAATGAAGATAGAGGATGAACTGCATAAGCGAGTAGTCGGGCAGAATGAGCCGATTGAAGCAATTGCCCATGCTGTCAGGCGTTCGCGCGCAGGCATTAAGGACCCTAAGAGGCCTATCGGTTCGTTCGTATTTTTAGGGCCTACCGGAGTCGGTAAAACTCTCCTTGCGCGGGCATTAGCAGAGTTTATGTTCGGGGATGAGGATGCGCTTTTACAGTTGGATATGTCGGAGTATATGGAAAAGTTTAATGTTTCCCGCCTTATCGGAGCTCCTCCGGGATATGTCGGTTATGAAGAGGGGGGCCAATTGACAGAAAAAGTAAGGCGCAGGCCTTATGCCGTAATCCTGCTGGATGAAATTGAAAAAGCCCATCCTGATGTATTTAACCTGCTTTTACAGGTATTTGAAGAGGGCCGCCTTACCGATAGCTTCGGAAGAAAGGTGGATTTTAAAAATACTATTATCATCATGACTTCAAACGTCGGAGCAGAGTTGATACGTAAGACCGGCTCGCTTGGGTTTAAAACGCAGAAAGAGGAAATCAGTTACCAGGATATGAAGGATAAGTTATTGGAAGAAGTGAAACGCACGTTTAAGCCGGAGTTTTTAAACCGCATAGATGATATAATCGTCTTTAGGCAGCTCGTTAAAGAAGATTTGGAGCGCATCATCGGTATTGAAATCGGTTTTGTTGCAAGCAGGCTAAAGGAGCAGAATATAACATTAGAAGTTTCTCTGGAAGCAAAGGGCCTTCTTATTGAAAAGGGGTTTGACCCTGTTTTCGGGGCCAGGCCATTAAAGAGGACTATACAAAGATTCCTGGAAGACCCGCTTGCGCAGGAAATAATCTCAAAGAAAGTTAAGGAAGGCACTACAGTAAAAGTAACCTGTAAAAATCAGGAGTTAGTCTTTGAATCATCTAACTAATTTTTTTATAAGTTTCGGCCGCAGGACCATTGCCTTTTTTTATTTTTTCGGCGGCTTGGCTAATCTGGCTGCCCAAACGCTACAGCTGTCTTTCACTCCTCCTTTTCAAAAAGACCGCGTAGTTGAGCAGACAAAAAAGGCCGGCTTTGACAGCCTGCCGATAGTTTCCCTTGTTTCTTTATTCATCGGTTTTATCTTTGCGCTTCAGACAGCGTATTTTATGCAGCGCATCGGCTCTGAGATTTATATCGCAAGTTTAGTTGCATTATCATTGGTGAGGGAATTAGGCCCGGTTATCACAGCGCTAGTAGTGGCCGGCAGGGTCGGTGCGGCCATAACAGCGGAACTCGGTTCAATGCAGGTTACTGAACAGATAGATGCGCTTGAGACGCTCGCTACTAACCCTATAAAATACCTGATTGTGCCGCGTTTTTTAGCCTTAACCGTAGTGCTTCCTTTGCTGACTTTGTATGCCGATAGCATAGGGATATTCGGAAGTTATCTTATCTGCGTGCATAAGCTGGGCATTTCAAGCAGTATGTACATGCATGTTACTTTTGACTCGTTGTTTTATAAGGATTTGTTTACCGGGCTTTTTAAGACGATATTTTTCGGGATGATAATTGCCCTGGTTAGTTGTTACGAAGGTTTTAATGTTCAGGGCGGAGCAGAAGGAGTGGGTAGCGCAACAAGGCGATGCGTGGTTACTTCATTTATCCTGATTATTACCGCGGACTGTTTCTTTACCTCTTTATTTTATTTTATATTTCCTTAATGAGCCCACAACTTACGGAACGCCAGTGAACGTAAGTTGTTTGGGCGA
>CAKKQZ010000035.1 GCA_919902445.1 Omnitrophica bacterium GWA2_41_15
GAGAATGGCAAAGATTTATTACGACAAGGATGCGGATTTAAACCTGTTAAAAGGAAAAACAATAGCAATTATCGGTTACGGGATTCAAGGCAGGGGCCAGTCGCTTTGCCTGCGTGATTCAGGATGCAATGTAGTTGTTTCGGAAATATCCGGCACCCCTAATTACGAACAGGCAAAGAAGGATGGTTTTACCCCTGTTTTAGCTGCCGAAGCCGCAAAGGCAGGCGATATAATCCAGATACTTACCCAGGACCATCTCCAGGCAAAAGTATATAAAGAAGCCATTAAGCCGAATTTAACAAAAGGAAAGGCATTATGTTTTTCTCATGGTTTCAATATCCATTTTAAACAGATAAAACCGCCTAAGAAAGTAGATGTATTTATGGTTGCGCCTAAAGGGCCGGGCGCTTTAGTCAGGAAGATGTACGAAGAAGGCAAAGGTGTTCCTTCTTTAGTAGCAGTATTCCAGGATGCCTCCGGCCAGGCAAAACAACTGGCGCTTGCCTACGCAAAGGCCTTAAAGGCAACTACAGCAGGAGTAATTGAAACTACTTTTGAAGAGGAAACCGAGACAGACCTTTTTGGGGAGCAGGCAGTGCTTTGCGGCGGGGCTACAGAGTTAATTAAGGCAGGGTTTGATACCCTGATTGAGGCCGGATATCAACCTGAGATAGCATATTTTGAAGTCCTGCATGAATTGAAGTTGATTACCGATTTGATTCAGGAGCGCGGCATATCCGGTATGCGCAGGGGCGTATCTAATACCGCCTGCTACGGCGACCTTACCCGAGGCCCGAGAATTATTACTGCTAAAACCCGTAAAGAAATGCAGAAAATCCTCAAAGAGATAAAATCAGGAAAGTTTGCCCGCGAGTGGATTAAGGAGAATGAAAACGGCAGGCCTAACTTTAATAAGCTTATTGCCGAAGGGGATAATCATCTTATTGAGAAGGTGGGAAAAGAGCTTCGAGAGATGATGCCTTGGATGAAAAAATAATGGAAAAAATAATCATATTTGATACAACGCTGCGCGATGGAGAACAGGCGCCCGGAGCTGCTTTAAACAAAAGTGAAAAATTGGAGATCGCTTTGGGCCTGGCGCATTTGGGCGTAGATGTAATTGAGGCGGGGTTTCCTGTTTCATCAAAAGGGGATTTTGATGCGGTTTGCGCAGTTGCAAAGAAAGTAAAAGGGCCCATCATATGCGGCCTTGCCCGCGCGATAAATAAGGATATAGACGCCGCTTATCAGGCAGTAAAATTTTCTCATCGCCCGCGTATCCATGTTTTTCTGGCTACATCAAAGATACACATGAAGTATAAACTACAAAAAGCAGAGGATGAAATACTCAGGCTTGCCGTTGCCAGCGTCAAATACGCAAAGAAATACTGCCGGGATATAGAATTTTCTCCCGAGGACGCCTCAAGAAGCGAGTCTGAATTTTTATTTAAGGTTGTTGAGGCGGTTATTGATGCAGGGGCAACTACGTTAAATTTACCCGATACTGTAGGATACGCTGAACCGGAAGAATTCTCAAGATTAATCGCCTCCGTCAAAGAAAACGTTCCTAATATAGGTAAAGCAATAATATCTGTTCATTGCCATAATGATTTAGGGCTTGCGGTGGCTAATTCTCTTGAAGCGGTAAAGCGCGGTGCTCGCCAGGTTGAATGCACCATAAACGGGATTGGCGAACGCGCCGGGAACGCTTCTTTAGAAGAGATTGTCATGGCATTAGACACAAGAAAAGATATCTTTGCTAACCTGAATACAGGCATTAAAAAGAACGAAATCTACAAAACCTCCCGTTTGGTAAGCAAACTAACCGGTTTTGTTATCGCGCCGAATAAAGCGATAGTCGGCTCAAACGCATTCAGGCATGAAGCAGGGATACATCAGGACGGAGTCATAAAAGAGCGCTCTACTTATGAAATCATAAAACCGCAGGATGTTGGATTTTACGGCCTCGGGCTTGTATTGGGCAAGCATTCGGGCAGGCATGCTTTTAACGAAAGGCTTAAATCCTTAGGGTTTCATTTAACTAAAAAGCAGCTGGATAAGGCATTCCTGCGTTTTAAGCAGCTCGCAGACAAGAAGAAGAATATTTTCGATGACGATTTAATGACCATAGTCGAAGATGAAATAAGGATAATTAAGCCGTTATGGAAATTGATCAGTTTTCAGGTCAATTCCGGTACACAGGTTGAGCCAAAAGCTTCGGTAAGGTTAAAAGCTAAGCTTAAGTCATTTGAAGGTTTATCTTCAGGGGACGGCCCGGTTGACGCTTGTTTTAAGGCAATAGATAAGATTACCGGGGCAAGGGGAGAGTTATTGGATTACCGGCTTGAGGCGGTTACCAGGGGTAAGGATGCCATCGGAGAAGTAAATTTAAGGGTTAAATTTAAAAATAGGATTTTTTCCGGGCGCGGCTCAAGCACCGATATCATTGAAGCATCGATATTGGCGTACCTGAATTCCGTAAATAAATATGCGCTCTAAAAGAAGGATTATCCCTAAGGTTCTTTTGCCTTTAGGATTCCTCGTTTTATTCCTTACCGTAAAGTATCAGCAAACGCTTAAGGATTTCTGGGTATTTGCAGTTGAGAGCGCGGAGATCCATTTTAATAACCTTTTTTATCAGGCGGATTCTGAAACTGAAAGGCACAGGCCTGTCTCGCTTATTGAGACTGAGACGGAGCTTAAGCTTTACATAGGAGAGCCGTTCAGGAATTTTAATCAAAGGGACTGGGATGAATTTTGGCGCCTTATCTACGCAGGATTCCTAAGAGGGGCTCCTCCGAGAGAAGGCCTGCCCAATAAAATGAGACAGCTAACCTTAGATGAGATAGCATCCGAGCTTATGAAGCGCTACCCTGAACCGTTCACTTATTTTAAGGATGAGCACTGGAAAATGTTTTTCGGGACCGTCTTAAAAAAATGATCCCCTCTCCAAAAATATTCGGCCTTATCGGATACCCTGTCACACATAGCTTATCCCCCTTGATGCATAACGCGGCATTCAAGGCCTTAAATTTAGATGCAAGATACGGGCTTTTTGAATTAAAACCGCAGGAATTAGAAAACTTCCTTAAGTCGCTATCCAAAAAAAATATTTATGGCCTGAATGTGACAATACCCTATAAGGAACAAGTCATCCCTTTCTTGGATAGGATATCAGCGCAGGCAGGGTTAATCGGCGCGGTTAACACGATAAGGGCATTGCAGGATAAATTGGAAGGGTTTAATACCGACGGAGAAGGCTTCCTAAAACACCTTACGGAGGATTTAGGATTTTCACCTGAAGGAAAAACTGTTTCCGTCATAGGCGCCGGAGGAGCAGCAAAAGCGGTTACGGTGTATTTAGCTAAGGCGGGGGTAAAGAGGGTTACTATTTATGACACACAAGAGGAAAAACTCAAAAATCTGCTCGCGCATTTAAAAGCGAGCTTTAAGGGGACAGAATTCAACCAGGCGCATTCTATAGAGGGCCTAAAGATAAATAATTCTGATTTATTAGTTAATGCTACGCCGATAGGCATGAAAGAAGCCGACCCTCTCATTGTAAGTGAGGGGCAGATGCACAGGGGCCTTTTGGTTTACGATCTTATATACAATCCTAAAGAGACAAAATTATTAAAATTGGCCAGAGAAAAAGGCGCAATGGTATCTAGCGGGCTGGGGATGCTTTTATACCAGGGTATGCTTTCTTTTGAAATCTGGACCGGCAAAATTGCGCCTAAAGAGATAATGCGGAAAGCATTGGAGGATAAGCTATGCTAGGAAAAACAGTCGCTTTTATATTCGGTTCCATTGTGGGAAGCTTCTTGAACGTTTGCATACACAGGATGCCGCAGAATCAATCAGTAGTCTGGCCGCGTTCGCATTGCCCTAACTGTAAAAAAAGGATACCCGGATACGATAATGTGCCTTTTTTAAGTTTCATCGCCTTAAGGGGGAGGTGCCGTTATTGCCGGGAAAAAATTTCATTGCGCTATCCGTTTGTGGAGCTGATCACAGCTTTAGCGTTCGCATTATTCTTCGGCCAATACGCCCTAAGCTACGATTTCTTCGTATATACTCTTTTTGCCTGCCTTTTAATTATCGCAACCTTCATAGATATAAAACAGCGCATAATACCGGATGAAATTTCTATTGGAGGCGCTATTTTAGGGTTTATCTTTAGCGCTATAAGGGGATTAAACTTGAATCCGCTCTCCTTTAATTTCAAGCCGGTATTTAATTCTTTTTTAGGTATAATCGTAGGCGGAGGGATTATCTGGATTACGGGAGCCCTGTTTGACCTTGTCTATTTTAAGCTCTTAAAAAGGCCCCCTATCCAAGGTGAAACAGAATCTATGGGTGGCGGGGATATAAAATTACTGGCAATGATAGGCGCTTTCCTTGGCTGGCGAGGTGCGCTTCTAACTTTCTTTATTGCCCCATTCTTCGGTTTGATTATAGGCGTAATAAACCTTCTTGTAAAAAAAGACCACACCATACCTTACGGCCCGTTTTTGGCGCTGGCAGCGCTGCTGTCAATATTCTGGGCCAACAAAATTATAGAATTACTTTTATTTACCCGTTAAAAATCCCGCATAAAATAAAAAGGCCGTTTTTCACGGCCTTATCCGGAGTTAAGGCGATGGCCTTAATTCTCGCAGATTGTTTTATCATTAAATATATACCACAAAAGTAAAGTTTAGTCAAGCTCAAAAATTAAGCATTAGAAAGCGTTTTCGCAAAACAATGTTACGAAAAGAAAGCTTCGAATATTTGTTAAAAACTAATTCAGCCGCGGGTTGGAAAAGGATAGGCCCTTATAAAAGGGCGGGGGTATGCGTTCCTTTTTTTTCCCTTTACTCAAAAAAAAGTTTAGGGGTAGGAGATTTTTCGGATTTAAAACTATTGATAGATTGGGCGCATTTAACGGGCAACTCCGTAATCCAGCTTTTGCCCGTGAATCAGGTAGGCTCAACATTTTGCCCTTATGATTCGGTAAGCTCATTTGCGTTAGACCCGATGTTCATATGCATAAGAGATATAAATCTCCTTAAGGATAAAACCATAGAGAATAAGTTAAATAATTTGAAAAAGGTTTTTCCTGCTGGTAATTCGCGCCTGGATTATGCAATTAAGGAGGCAAAGGTTTTACTCCTTCGAGAACTTCACGCAGGAAAAATAGGGGTTAATTCTTTTGGCCTCAAGGCCTTTATAGAAGAAAATGCTTATTGGCTAAGCGGCTTTGCGCTTTATATGTCGCTTAAGGAATACCATAAGGGGAGGCCCTGGTATGATTGGTCGGTGAGGTTTAAAAACCGCGACAGGGAGGCGTTAAGCGATTTTAAAAAGGAGCATGAACAGGAGATTGATTTTCAAGTTTGGCTTCAGTGGCAACTTTACCTCCAGTTTAAATCGTTAAAAGAGTATGCAGGCCGCAAAAAAATACTGCTTAAAGGGGACCTGCCTATTTTAGTATCCAGGGATAGCGCTGATGTCTGGGCTAACCCGGAATTATTTAAGTTGGAATTTTGCGCAGGCGCGCCTCCTGATATGTATTGTGCTAAGGGACAGCGTTGGGGAATGCCTACCTATAATTGGGAAAGGATAGCCAGTGACGGTTACAGGTATCTGAAAGAAAAACTCAAATACTCGGAGAACTTTTATGATATCTTAAGGATAGACCATGTGGTGGGATTGTTCCGCAGCTGGAGCATTCCTTTTAATGAGCCAACGGAGAATAAAGGATTAAACGGGCGTTTTGATCCTGCCGATGAATCAAGCTGGCTTGAGCATGGCAGAAATATATTGCTATCTATGCTTGGTAATACAAATATGCTTTTATGCGCAGAGGATTTAGGGGTTATACCTAAGGTTTGCACAGATACCCTGAGAGAATTAGGGATACCTGGTAATGACGTTCAGCGCTGGGTAAAGGACTGGGAAATAAAGCATGATTTTCTTGAGCCTGAAAAATACCGCGTCCTTTCCGTGGCAATGTTATCCACGCACGATACCACTAATTGGCCAGCCTGGTGGGAGAAAGAGGCAGGCACTGTTGACGAAGATTTATTTATCAGGAAATGCAGCGATCGCCGTCAGATAAATTTTGGCAATGTAAAGAATAAACTCTTTGATTTAGCCCGTTCCGGTCATGGCAGATTACGCTGGTTAAACAGCGTTGACTCTGTGGAGAAACTAGTAGCTATTTTAGGCGAGGGACTGTCCCCGCAAACAGTTACGGGACAGCCTCCATCAAAGCTATTAGATTCGATTCATCGGGAGACTGTCCCGCAAAGCACAGGGACTCTCCCTAAGGAACATCTACTGGATTTTATAGATTTATATTTGAATAGCTATCAGGAGAAAGAAAAACTCTGGAAGCATCTAAAATTATCCGGGTCGATGAGGGAAGAATGTGATTCAGAGATTGTCCGAGCTGCATTAAAGATAACCTTAGATTCAAGCGCGATTTTCTGCATAAATACCATAATTGACTGGCTGTATCTTGCCGATATCTTTAAGGGAGGTCCGTATCAATACAGGATTAATACCCCCGGCACAATCAGCGACAAGAACTGGTCACTGACTATTCCATTCCCTCTTGAAGAACTCTTAAAGCATATGGTAAATAAAGATATCCGGAAGATGATAGCTGATTCCGGAAGAATATAACTAATTTTAAATGCCCCTGCCGTTTTTCTCCTTGATTCTGGAATATCTTCGGGATAGAAGGGACTGTCCCTAAGTTTACTCAAAAGTACTAAATTGATTGATTTTGATGAAGGTTTTTGTGGAGCGTGCATTAGAAAATTTTTGCAAAAATTTTCAGCACGCGAGCAAAAACCTGCAGCAAGATTAACTCTCCTAAAGCGAGGAAAACTTATCACAAATTGTGATTTCAAGATTTTAAATTCTTCATCAGTTAAAGGAAAATATAATGTCAGTTTTAAAGGGCCTTGAGTTTTATATTTCAAAACGCGTTGGAAAGGCAATCAGCGATTACAAAATGCTTTCTGAGGGGGATAAGATCGCGGTTGCTGTTTCTGGAGGCAAGGACAGCCTGACGATGCTGCGCGTATTAAATGACCGCCGAAAGTTTGTGCCGATAAAATATGAACTTCTGGCAGTGCATATTGATATGGGGTATCCCTGCCAGCACCCAAGGATTCTGGCGGAGTATTTTAAGAAGCAGGGGATAAATTATCATATTGAAAAAATAAGCATATTAAAGCCCGGCCAGACACGCAAAGATATCTCTTGTTTCTGGTGCGCCTGGAACCGCAGAAAAACCTTATTTGAGGTTGCTAACCGTTTCGGCTGCACCAAGGTTGCGCTCGGCCACCACAAGGACGATATAATAGAAACTATTTTAATGAACATTTTTTTCCGCGGTGAAATATCCGCAATGAATCCCCGGCAGGAATTATTCAAAGGGAAGATCACTATCATCAGGCCCCTTGCGTATGTTGATGAGGATATGATTGTTAAGTTCGAAAAAGAGCTGGATTTTCCGCACCATAAATGCGCCTGCCCTAATTCCATTGCCTCAAACCGCACAAAGGTCAGCGAAATCATCAAGGGATTGAAAAAAATCTGCCCCGATGTAAAAACCAACATCTTCAGGAGCATAAAAAGGATAAAAAGCGATTATTTGCTTTAACGGGATAACAGAAAGTGTTATAATAAGGCTATGATTTGGTTAATCGGCCTCACTTCATTATTTTTGTTAGCGATTATCGTTATTATTGTCCTTAAGATATCTTCCCAGGTAAACGAGCGGTTGAACCAGATGAATCTCACCCTGCAGGAATCCCATAAGATTATAGGGCAAAACCTATCCAGCGCAACAAACGTATTCGGTAATGTGAAAGAGCAATTAGGCAGGCTTGAAGAAACCAATAAGCAGATTTATGCGGTTGGTAAAGATATCTCAAGTTTACAGGAGCTCCTGCGCGCGCCTAAATTCAGGGGGCAGATGGGGGAGACGCTTTTGGAGAACCTGCTATCCCAGGTTTTACCCAAAGGCCATTACCAGATGCAATACCGTTTTAAATCAGGTGATGCCGTGGATGCGGTGATTCGGCTCGGCGAGCGGCTGGTCAGCGTTGATGCAAAATTTAGTTTAGAGAATTTTCAGAAGTTGCTCGATGCGGTTGATGAACAGTCTAAGAGCGCCCACCGTAAAAAATTTATCCAGGATGTAAAAAACCGCGTTGACGAAATTGCCTCAAAATATATCCTTCCTGATGAAAATACCTATGATTTTGCGCTTATGTATATCCCGGCGGAGAATGTGTATTACGAAGTAATTATTAAAGAGGACCTTTTTTCCTATAGCATGGCAAAGAAAGTCATTCCGGTTTCACCCAACACCTTTTATGCCTATCTACAGGTAATATGCCTTGGGTTAAAGGGCTTAAAAATAGAAGAGAATGCCAAGGCCATATTAAAGAATTTAAGCACGCTGGGAGTTGAGATAAATAAGTTTAAAGAGGATTTTGACACTTTGGGCAGCCACCTTTCCAATGCCAAGACAAAATACGACGACAGCCAGAAGCGCCTGGATAGATTTTCAGACCGGCTTAATAATATACAAGAAGAAAAGCAGATTGAAGCAAAGTGATTTTAACAGGCCGGAAGGCCAAACCACTGCCCTTTGGCTTCTGTTTTCGGAATATCTAGAAGAGGCAGCAGAGATGCTGGCGGAAAGATGAAGAAGAGAAAGAGGGGGGAGAAATATGAGGATTTCAAGAAGAGGGTTTTTAACATTTTCATTCGCAACAGTTTTAGGTCTTTTAATGGATGGTATGTCCAAGGGGATAAAACCATTGTTTGCTGCGACAGAGACAGCGAATGTAACAGAGGCTATGTATAAGGTGGCAGATAAGGTTCCCAAAGCCGGCAGATACCAATGCATTGTCTGCGGATTCATTGTGGAATATCTACCTAAGCATATTGAAAAGGGAGTAACTTTTGGTATCTGTACGGTTTGTTATTCCGGCACAGAAAAAGGGCCCAAAAAACCAAACGAAGAATTCTGGAAGCATATCGGATAAAAAAGAAGTTCGCTGAACGGTTCTATTTTCGTAAAATCTGCCGCCTAAAATTTGCGATATAGCGTCAAGTAATGAAACTGGAAACCAGGATGTTCCCTAAGGGGGCCAGACGAAGATGCGAAAGAATGTAAAAAATAAAGGGGGATGGTTGAAATGAATCTCATAAGGGGAGTTATGGCAAGTATGGTTATGGTATGTGGCTTAATCGGATGTGCCTATGTCGACTATGTCAAAGATGCAGCACAAAGAGTGAAGGCTGCAGATTGGTCAAAAATGGAGACGGTAAGTATCAATCAAACTGAATTTGCTTTTTCTCCCAATGAATTTGTATTTCGTGTAGGTATGCCATATAAGCTCGAGATAATAAATAAAGGCACAACCAAACATTATTTCACCGCAGAAGAATTCTTTAAAGCAATTGCTACGCGCAAAGTTCAATCTAACACCGATGGAGAAATCAAAGCTCCCTATTTTACGGCATTGGAGGTTTTTCCTGGCCGGTCTTTGGAGCTCTACTTTATCCCTGCAAAGAAAGGCTCTTACAATCTAAGATGTACCATTGAAGGTCATGCCGAAAAAGGTATGGTTGGTCGAATAGTTATCGAATAAACAAGTTAGCATGCTGCAGCAATAATGATTGCAGCGTAGCAAAAGTAGGTCTTTTGCGACGCTGGGAGAGGGAGTTAAGCATAAAATAGAGGGAATTCGGTGGATTTTTGCGAAGTTCAAAGTGAATGCATGAAGAAATTAGCCTATGGAAAAGAGCTCTTTCTTATCACGCGATAAACTCTCAAGAGATTAATGCCTGAGCAAGCCATTTTAAGAAACAGGAGATACAATCCGCTTGAAAAAGTAGCGGATGCAGGAATCGTCTCATCCTTCAGTTTGCGCACCGACGGGAATATGTCTTTATGCTATGGCGATACTAAAGATTCAATGAGCAGCCGGAAAAATTTTTTATCGGCGCTCGGCATAGATTACCGGGACCTGATTTGCGCAAAGCAGAGCCATGAGAGTAATATAATATATGTAAGGGAAGCCGATAAGGGTAGAGGCGCCTTATCTTACGAGAGCTCAATCACCGATACCGACGGCCTGATTACCGACCGCAAAAACCTGCCTCTGGCAATATTTAGCGCAGATTGCCCTTCTATATTTTTGTACGATTATAAAACTAAGGCAATCGGTTTAATCCACGCGGGGTGGCGCAGCACCAGAGAACATATTGCAGGTAAAGCAGTTAAATTGATGCAGCGGGAATTTAATACAAATCCGGAAGGCCTCTACGCAGGTTTCGGCCCGGCAATAAGGAAATGTTGTTATGAGGTGAGTAGTGATTTTTCCGCTCCCTCAGATTCAGGGATGGTTAAAAGAGACAATAGGTATTATTTCGATTTGATCGGCGCCAATAAAAAAGAGCTTCTGGATTCCGGAATAAAAGAGGATAATATCTTTGACCCTGAAATCTGCACCTCCTGCTTAAGGCAAGAGTTCTTTTCTTTGCGCAGGGAAGGAAAGCCCTGCGGCAGATTAATCTCAGTAATGATGTTAAAATAATGCAGGATTACAAGCTTGAGTTTATTTTACACACGCATAATAGCACAAAAGAGAGCATAAAGGGTTCTTTATCAGAGTTTGGGGAAGGCCTGGAAATCAGCGAATACAATGAAGCGGATAGCAAAGGAAATAATTTCAAGATTAATTTGGTAACGCAGGACCCCACGGTGATATTTGATATATGCGGCCAGATAGGCAGGATTCGTCAGGTAAAAATTGACGAAGGGCCCCTTGATAAAGATTCATTTTAGGAGGCTATGATGGAAAAGGTATTAATTATTTATTATTCAAGGACAGGGAATACCAAAAAGATGGCCGAATTGATCGGGGAGGGAGTAAAGAAAGAGGGAGGGGAAGCTTGAACGCCTTCCTCATACATGGTATGATTATTCAACGCGATCCCCAGGGAGACCACTACGGCCCGGTTGCTCTCGGAGCTCCTGATGCCAGGACTACAAAAGAATGTATACGACTGGGAGTGCGGCTTGTAAAGTTAGCTAAGAGGCTTTCAGAATAATGTATGTAGTTATTTTTATAACCGTCTCTAATAAAAAAGAAGCAAAGCGTATAGCTGACGGGCTTGTAAGAGATAAGCTGGCTGCCTGCGTAAATATCGTAGATAAACTAGAGTCTTTTTTCTGGTGGCAGGGAAAAGTAGATAAGGCAAAAGAAATGCTTTTAATAGCGAAGTCCAAAAAACAAAATTTGAATAGAATAATTAAACTTGTTAAATCCCTGCATAGTTATGAGGTGCCGGAGATCATAGCCCTGCCTGTAGTCGCTGGCTATAAACCTTATCTTAGGTGGATAGATGAGTCTATCAGGAAGCCCTCTTGATTATTTAATCGCCTTTTTTGGGGGTATCTTAGTAAGTTTTACTCCCTGCGTATACCCGCTTATCCCGATTAGCGCCGGCTATATAGGCGTAAGGGCTGCCGGGTCAAGGGCCAAAGGATTAGTTTTAAGTTTATTTTATGTTACGGGCGTTGCGGTAACTTACTGCGTATTAGGAATATTGGCTTCCTTGACCGGGACGATCTTCGGGGCTATCAGCACAAACCCAAAGACGTATTTGATCGTCGGGATTATAATCATCATCTTCGGGTTTTCAATGTTGGATTTATTTACGATAAAACTTCCCAACATAGTTAAACCTGCTTCCTTGAAAAAAGGAAACTATTTTTCTACATTTTTGCTTGGTTTAAGCTCCGGATTCATAGTATCACCCTGCTTAACCCCTGTTTTAGGGTCGATATTATTTTATTTAGCCACAAAGAAAAATATATTATACGCTGCGACACTTCTTTTCAGTTTTGCCTACGGGATGGGCCTGTTATTAATTCTTATAGGTACTTTCAGCTCAGTATTGATTAATTTGCCTAAGGCAGGGAAATGGCTTATCATTGTTAAAAGGGCCTTTTCTTTTGTCCTGATTGCTATGGGCGCATATTTTATCTATACCGGAATAAGGAGGTTGTAAAAAATGAAAAAATGTTTTAAGTTTTTTTTGATTACCGGCATAATTTTTTTTACCGGCATATCCTGCATACAGGTAAAAAATCCGGAAGGCAGCGAAAAGGAAGTAGCATTGGATTTTAAACTGCAGGATTTAAGTAAAAACTCTGTTGCTTTATCGGATTATAGAGGCAAAAATCCCGTGGCTATTCTTTTTTGGACTACCTGGTGCCCTTATTGCCGGGTAGAGCTTAACAATTTAAACCAAAAATATCCGCAGCTTGCCAAAGAAGGCTGGGAAGTGCTTGCCATAGATGTTGAGGAATCCTCTTTTTTAGTGGAGGCTTTCTTAAAAAAGCGCCCGTTAACCTTTAAGGTCCTCCTGGACTTGGATGCGCAAGTTGCGCATTCTTACGGCTTATTAGGCGTGCCTACCTTTATCCTTGTAAATAAAGAAGGCTTTGTCGTATTCAAGGATAATTATTTTCCCGAAGATAGATACAGGGAACTGATTTTAAAATAACAAGCGCAGAATGGACCTCTCTTTACTGGTTGATTTATACGAATTAACTATGGCGCAGGGTTTTTTTATCTATAAAAATAAAAACTGCGCTACCTTTGACCTGTTTGTCAGGCAATTACCTAAAAATCGCGCGTATCTTGTTGCCTGCGGCCTCGAAGATATACTGGATTATATAAAAAAGCTAAAGTTTACCGGCGAGAGCCTGGATTATTTAAGAAAACTAAGGCTTTTTTCTGAAGAATTTCTTAAATACTTAAAAAACTTTAAATTCACCGGTGATGTTTGGGCAATGCCCGAGGGCACGGTATTCTTTGCGAATGAACCTATAATACGCGTTACCGCTTTGATTATTCAAGCGCAGATTATAGAAAGTTTCCTGTTAAACACCATAAACCTACAGGCTATGATTGCAAGCAAGGCTTCCCGCGTTGTCTTGGCAGCTAAAGGCAGGGGGGTTTACGATTTTTCCCTGCGCAGGACCCACGGGCAGGACGCAGGTATTAAAGTTGCGCGCGCAGCTTATATCACAGGCTGCCGCGGAACATCCAATTGCCTGGCGGGAAAATTATATAATATACCCGTGGTCGGCACTATGGCGCATTCTTTTGTAATGTGTTTTAAAGAAGAGTTGGATAGTTTTTTAGCTTACGCTAATACTTTTCCCGGAAGGACAATTCTCCTCGTGGATACCTATAATACAAAGAGGGGCATTGAGAATGCCATATCAATAGGCCTGTATCTTAAGGAGAAAGGTTACCGGCTGCGCGGGATAAGGCTGGATAGCGGAGACATCGTTTCTTTATCAAAGTTAGCCAGAAGGATGCTTGATGGCGCAGGCCTAAAATATGTAAAAATATTTGCCAGCGGCAACCTCGATGAATTCAAGATTAATGGCCTACTGGATAGCGGAGCGCGGGTAGACAATTTCGGCGTAGGGACGAATATGGGCACAAGCGTAGACGCGCCCTCTTTAGATGTTATTTATAAGATAAGCGAAGTCACTGATGAGGAGGGAAGATTCCTGCCTACGATGAAATTAAGCAAGGGAAAAGTAACCTATCCGGGAAGGAAACAGGTTTTCAGGATCAAGGGAAAAAACGGAAAGTTCATAAAAGATATATTGGGATTAGAGAAAGAAAAGATAAAAGGCGCAAAGCTGTTAAGGAAGGTAGTTAATAAGGGCAGGGCGGTTTATAGTCCCCCGGCTTTAGGCCGGATAAAGGAATTTTGTAAAAATAACCTTTCAGCTTTTCCTGAAGAATTAAAAGTTACGCGGCCCAGTTATAAATATCCGGTGATGATCAGTCCTGAGTTAAAAAGGTTAAGGGAGGGATTAATATCGCAATTAAGCAAGAGGCAATAGTAAATCTTATTAGGCAATGGGAAAAAAGAAATATTGCCGGGCAGTATTTTGATAATAAGAGTGAGGCCGCAGAAAATATTTTAAAGATTATCCCAAGGAAGAGCAGCATAGGTTTTTCCGGCTCTATGACTCTGGATGAAATAGGCATAATAAAACAGTTAGAGCAAAGGGGAAATAAAGTTTTTAACCCATATAAAACAGGTATAAGCAGGGAAGAGAACTTAAACATAAGAAGAGCGGCGGCGCAGGCAGATTATTATCTGGCGAGCGCAAACGCAATTTCGCAAAAAGGCGAGCTTGTATTCTTTAGCGCATACGGAAACCGCACGGCTGGGATTTCTTTTGCAAAAAAAGCCATCGTGGTCTGTGGCATAAATAAGCTTACGGCAAATATAGATGAAGCTATTAAGCGCTCAAGAGAGTATGCAACTCCTTTAAATTGCAAGCGCCTGAATTGGGCTTCCGCTTGTCTTAGAAACGGAGCCTGCAGGCAGGAGGAATGCCTTTTCCCTGAATATAAAAGAATGTGCTGTCAGATTTTAATCATTGAGGCAGAAGTCACTCCGGATAGATTAAGGGTTATTTTAGTTGGCGAGAGCCTAGGGTATTGAAACGCTAGATAAGTACCGCACCCAGGGACTGTCCCGTTTAGCAGGGACTGTCCCCAAACAAGATAAGCGCCGCATAGATAGATAAGCGAAAATAATTTGAAAAAGCCATAAAAGACGCATATAATAAGACTATTAAACGTTCGCACGCTCTCGCCGAGAGAGAAGATGAAGGATTATTCATCCTGTTAGAAATAATGCATTCTAACGGGAAAAAAGTGATTTTTTAACGGGATGCAAGAGAAGAAAGATTTTTACAGCACAGTTGAGTTAATCTGCGCAAAAGACAGCCGCTATAAGCCGGATGCTTATGAGTTTGTCATACAGGCGCTGCATTTTACCCAGAAGAAACTAAAAAAACAAACCCATATCACCGGAAAAGAACTTTCAGAGGGCTTGCGCGATTTTGCCATTAGCCAATTCGGCCCCATGACAAAGACAGTCTTTACGCATTGGGGCATAACCAGGACGCATGATTTCGGAAACATTGTGTTCAGTATGATAGATAAGAAACTTCTCTCAAAGACAGAAGAAGACTCTATAAACGACTTTAGCGATGTTTATGATTTTGAGGTAGTCTTTGCAAACGTCTTACGCGACAGCGTAATAAAAGATATAGGTAAAGGCTGATATATGCAGGAATTAAGAGCACTGGCAACAGGGGTTGGGAGCATGCCGCAGAAGGATACTAACCATGCCCTGGATTTAATTTTTAAATACCTTAACCATATACCTTTCTGGCCGCAGCTTCCTAAGCGTAATATCCGGGAAGGTATGGTCGCGCAATTCAGCGAAAACCTCCCGTTTTTAAAAATGGATGATAATGGCCTTCGTTTTTCTCCATCTGAAGCGAAAGAAGGGGGGATGGAAACATTCTATGGGCACTTAATTGATAATGACCTGGATTATTTTAAGATAAGCGAGGAATTTGCGTTGGGGCTGCATGAATTTTATAAGAGGCTTGAAAGTTCGGACTTGAAAGCGGTTGACTTTATAAAATTCCAGGTTACCGGGCCATTTACTTTTGCCGCAGGACTAAAAGACCAAAAGGGGCTTTCGCTTTTGCATGACAGTGTGTTTATGCAGGCGGCATTAAAGGGGTTGGTTATGAAAGCGCTTTGGCAGGCAAAACTTTTTAAAAAATTCGCTAAAAAAATGATCCTGTTTGTAGATGAGCCATTTTTAGGATGCTTTGGCTCCGCATTCACCCCCATAAACAGGGAGGATGTAGTCAGGGGGTTAACAGAACTTAGCGCAGGGATAAAACAATCCGAAGATATCCTTATAGGCGTCCATTGCTGCGGAAATACCGACTGGTCTATATTTACGGATGTCCCCGTAATAGACATTATTAATTTTGACGCCTTCAGTTTTCAGGAGAGGTTTGTGCTTTATGCCCAGAATCTTGCGCAATTCCTGAAAAAAGGGGGTATTGTCTGCTGGGGCATAGTTCCGACACAGGAGTTTTCCGGCAATGAAACAGCGGATTTACTGGCAGGAAAGTTAATGGAGGGCATTGGTACGTTGATTAAAAAGGGAGTGGATAAGGATTTGCTCTTAAAGCAGATGCTGGTAAGCCCAAGCTGCGGGCTTGGCAGTTTAGTTGCCGGAGATTCAGAGAAGATATTAAGGCTTCTTTCCGAAACCTCTTCTTTCATAAGAAACATTTGACAAATCAGCTTAAAAACTATATCATAGGTATTCTGTTTTGCTTAGAGCCTCTCCCGCCGTTACCTTATAAAAATAAGATGCGGGGATCCCCGCTTACGCGGGATTTCGCTAATAGAAACTTTATGTGCTCAATAATTCGCGCAGATAACTTATGTTCGCTTGCGCTCCATAAGTTATGCGCTCATTTATGAAAGAGATACGTATCCATGCCCGAGCCGGGCAGGGCGCGATTACAACAGCGGCATTGTTGGGTTACGCCTATTTTAAGGAAGGGATGTATCCGTATGCCTTCCCTAATTTTGGCGCTGCCAGAATGGGCGCTCCCATGAATGCCTTTGTGCGCGTAGATTCAAAGCCCGTAAGGCTGCGCAGCCAGATTTACGAGCCGGATTATGTTATTATTGTAGATTCTACCCTTATGCGCGGGTATAACTGTTTTTCCGGCCTAAAGGAATACGGCATCGCCATTATCAATGGTAAGGAAGATTTAGAGGTTCCTCAATTAAAGCCAAAGCAAAAGGCCTTTGTGGTCCCTGCCAATGAAATCGCCATGAAGACAATAGGCAGGCCGTTAGGAAACACTACTTTGATAGGGGCATTTGCAGCGGCAACAAGTGAAATAAAATTAGATGCGCTTTTAGAGGTAATTAAAAACAGGTTCAGTGGAAAAGCACAAGAAGGTAATATTGAAGCGGCAAAACAGGGTTACGAATTTATAAAGAAGCAACAGGGGGCTTATTAAACATGTTCGGGCCGTTAGTAGTAAAACCAATAAAAAGTAAGGGGGATAAGACAGGCGCCTGGAGGATAAAATTAAGGCCAAAATATTTGCAGAAGGATTGCATTGCCTGCAAGATGTGCGTTTTAATATGCCCCGAGGCGTGCGTAAGGGGAAAAGAAAAGAATACCTATAACTGCGATTATAATTATTGTAAAGGCTGCGGGCTTTGCGCAGCCGTGTGCCCTAAAAAAGATATATTAATGTTCGAAGAGGAATTTGCTGGGGATAAGAAGTGAGCGAAAGCCCTTCTTAGGGGTTTGGGATATACATACAGGAGAAAGAGCTAGGTGAAAGAATTATTAGAGGGTTCGCGTGCGGTTGCTGAGGCAGTAAAGTTGTGCAAGCCGGGGGTTATTTCCGCCTATCCCATAACTCCACAAACGCATATTGTGGAAGAGCTGGCCCAGATGGTGGCAAGCGGTGAGCTGGATTCGCAGTTTATAAATGTAGAGAGCGAGCATTCCGCGGCATCGGTAGTCCTAGGTGCTGTCGCTACAGGTGTGCGCGCATTCACTGCCACCAGTTCCCAGGGTTTGCTTTATATGGGGGAAGTGGTCTTTAATATTGCCGGCATGCGCCTGCCTTTGGTAATGACCTGCGCAAACAGGGCGATCTCCGCACCCATAAATATCTGGAATGACCAGCAGGATTCCATTTCCCTGCGCGATGCCGGCTGGATACAGTTATATGCAGAGAATAACCAGGAGGTAGTGGATTTTCACCTTATGGGTTATCGAATCAGCGAAGATAAATCTATGATGCTGCCGGTAATGGTATGTATGGATGGTTTTATTCTGACACACGGTATGGAAATGGTGGATATGCCTGAGCAGGAAAAGGTTGGCATTTTTTTGCCTCCTTACCAACCGCTATATAAACTTGATCCTGCTTTTCCGATAAGTATGGGTTTGCTGGCAGATCCTGATTATTACATGGAAACGCGTTTTGCCATTAAAGAGACATTAAAAGATGCGCTGCAGTTTATACCTAAGGTAGCTTTAGAGTTTAAAAATATATTCGGCCGGGACTATAAGGATTGCCTGGTTGAGGAATACCATACAAAAGACGCGGAAAAAGTAATTGTTGCCATGGGTTCTGTATGCGGCACAATCAAGGAAGTGGTTGATGAGTTTAGGAAAAAGGGGAAGAAGATAGGGCTTTTAAGGATTATATCTTTTCGTCCGTTTCCATATCAAAGGGTATATGAAATTTTAAAAGATATTCCGAGAGTAGCTGTTTTGGATAAGTCGGTTTCCTTAGGCGCTTATTCACCTTTGGCTATTGAGATAAAGGCGGCATTTGCCGGAAAGAAAAAAGCCCCTCAGGCAATCAGCAGTTTTGTGGCAGGGCTTGGGGGCAGGGATATAACTCCTGAAAGCATAAAAGATATCTTGAGAAAGTTAACCCAGAAAGAAATTGATTTGGAGTTTATAGACTTAAAGCCGGAACTTCTTAAGGAGTCGTATGGAGACTGATACTTTATTCAAGCCGGGGCATACAGCCTGCGCCGGTTGCGGCCAGGCAATAGGCGCAAAATTAGTTATAGAGTCAGCCGGGCCCAATACAATAGTGGTGAATAATACCGGCTGCCTCGAAGTATTCTCTGCTAAATATCCTGAATCGGCGTGGAATGTCCCCTGGATACATTCTTTGTTTGAGAACGCAGCTGCAGTTGCTTCCGGAGTTGAGGCAGCGTTAATATATTTAGGCAAGAAGGCAAATACGAACGTAATTGCTCAGGGCGGAGACGGGAGCACCGCGGATATAGGCCTGCAGGCTTTATCAGGGATGCTTGAACGCGGCCATGACATATTGTATGTTTGCTATGATAATGAGGCGTATATGAATACCGGCGTGCAGCGTAGCGGCCTGACGCCTTTTAGCAGCGCAACAACCACCAGCCCTGTTGGAGCAAAATCGTTCGGGAATATCCGCCCTAAAAAACCTATGCCTGAGATTGCTTTAGCGCACGGCATACCCTATATGGCAACCTGCTCTTCGGCATTTATGCAGGATATACAGCGTAAAATAAAAAAAGCATTATCTATCAAGGGCCCAAAATATATCCAGATGCACGTTCCCTGCCCCTTGGGCTGGAGGCATGAATCAGAGCTTACATTACAGGTAGCAAAATTAGCGGTTGAAACAGGGCTATACCCCATAGTTGAATATGAAAACGGCGTATTAATTTCTAAAGGTGAGATTACTCCAAAGCCGGTTGAAGAATACCTGAAAGTCCAGGGCAGATTCAAACATCTGCTTACTAATCCTGAGGCAATTAAACAAATTCAGGATATAGCAGATTATAATATACAGAAGTATGGTTTAAAAAAGGAGGGGTAAAACATGGGAAAACAGGCAAGGGCAATTGTGGATTTAAGTTTAAAGGACCTCATCAAAGATTTAAACAAAGCGTATTGCGATGAGTGGTTAGCGTATTATCTTTACTGGTACATGGCGCAGGCGGTTTCCGGGCGCGGGTATGAGGATATGGCTGAGTTCCTGAATAAAATCGCAAAAGATGAATTAGAGCATGCTACGGAACTGGCGGATTTAATCATAAAATTGGGTGATATGCCTATTGCAAACCCAATGGAAATTGAAAAGAACGCAAACTCACCATATATGATGCCGCCTAAGAATACTGCAGATTACAACAGGATTATACGCATTGTTACTGAAGCAGAGGCTGGCGCAATCGATGTTTACAATAAAATCGCCAAGAAAACATTAGGCAAAGATAATGTCACCTATCAGCTGGTCACGCATATATTGGCCGAAGAAGTAACCCATGAGGAGATGTTTGAGAATTTGTTAGAAAGGTAATCCCACAGGGATAGTCCTTCCTAAACCTCTTAAAGGAAGGGGCTTATCGGAGGAAATAAATGTCAAAGGTAAGTGTTGATATTACAACTTGCGTTGGGTGCGGCCTATGTGAACAGTCATGCCCCGAGGTATTCGTAATGGAGGCTGATGGGGTAGCGCATGTAAAGGCGCACAGCTGTAGTGCGCATAACCTCAAGGAAGTATCTGAGCAGTGCCCGGTAAATTGCATCAAAGTAGTGGAATAAACTTTAGCGGGCCTTTATTTTTAAGCCTTCGGTAAATTTAGAAAAGGATTCTTGTTTTTTCTGCAGTAATAGTTTTTGCCCGAAATCTTGCTTTTCGCTTTCAAATTTCTTCGCGTCTAAAGAAAGGCTTGATTTTATCTTAATAATATAGAATCCGGAAGGCATCTCGATTATACCGCTAAAGGAGCCTTCTTTTAAATTGCTTGCCGCAGTCCAGAAATTATCCGAAACGCCTACACCTTCTATATAGCTTCCGAATTTAAAAGAGCCTGTCGAATCGGATTTCAAGCCGGTTTCTTTTGCAATTCTTTTGAAGTCATTCGAACTCTTTAAACGAAGGTGCGCTTCTTCTATTTTTCCCTTCGCTAATTCAGCCGATTTTTCTTTTAAAAAACCCTCCTTAACCTTATCTTTTATATTCGCAAAATCCGGGATAAACGCTTCTTTCCTTTCTTTTAATTTTAACAGATAATAGAGTTTATCAGTATGTATAGGAGGGCTGACCTCGCCTACCTTTAAATTGGAAATCAAACCGGATATTTCCGGGGACCAGCCTATTCCCGGGATGGGGTCTGCTTGACTAAAATAACCCGTCTCTTTTACCGTAAGGCCGGCTTCCTTAGGTGGTTTATTAAGGCCGTGCCTTTTTAGCTTTGAGAGAGCTTGTTTTATTTTATCCTGCGAATCTAATGCTACATATTCCAGATTGAAGGAAAGGGGCTGTTTAAACTTTATTGGATTCTTGTTAAAATAATCTTTTAATTCCTGCTGCGATGGATTTAAGGTTTTCGCGAATTCTGCAAGGCTGCTTACGATATAAGAGATGCTTATTTCTTCATTTGCCTTGCCGTACTCCTCTTTAAGCTCTTCCTCAGAAATCCCTACATTGTCAGTAGCCTGTTTATAAAGTTTTGAGAGGATAAGATTTTGCCGTGTTTGTTCTTCAAATATGCGCGGTTGTATGCGGAAGACATACTGAAGCATCTCTTCGTATATTTTTTTGTCAAATCTGCCCTTGCGCTGAAAAAAAGGATAGCCCTCGATTGATTCGATAACCTCACCGTCGTTTGCGGTTATTTTACGTTTTTTTGCCTCGCCTAGAAGTATTAGCCTATCCCAGGCCTGGCTTTCCAGGTTAAGGTATCTTTTTATTTCGGAATAGTTTTCTCCGAATTGCATAATCGCCTGAACCCTTACCGCAGCCAGGCAATCCTGAAACTCTAAAAGGGATATATTCCTGCCGCCGACCTTCCCTACGGAGCCTTCTCTTTGGCTGCGTAGCGCACCTCCGATACCCCAGAGGGTAAACGCCGGAACAATTATAATGGCCAGTATAATCCATACCTTTTTTGCCAATTTTTTATTGCGTAATATCTTAAGCATCCTTTGCTCCTTTAAGGAGTTATTATAGTTTAAAATATTAATATTGCAATAAATTTATCAAGTACCTATTTCATCTTAAGATTATATTTTAAAAAAACTTGACAGATTATGGGCATGCTAGTATGATAGTTTCTAAATATATAAACTATTGAACTAACTGTAAAGGAGGCTCGATAATGGACAAAAATATGGAGGAAAAGATTTTCCAGTTGCATGCCGAAGTCTGTAAAAGCATGGCTAACTCTACCCGCCTTAAGATTATGAATATACTGCGCGAAGGAGAAAAATCAGTTGAAGACTTAAGGAAACGGCTGGGGTTGCCAAAAGCAAATCTTTCGCAACACCTGAGCATATTGCGGCAGCGAAGAATCGTATCGACACGCAGAGCTGGCCTGAACATTTATTACAAAATTGCCAATCCGAAGATGACCAAAGCATGCGACATCTTACGAGAAGTGTTATTCGAGCAACTCCAAGATGGCGAAAGATTAATGCGAGGTATAACTAAAAGAAAATAACTTTAAGGAGAAAAATAGGTGCTAAACAAATTAACTGAGATTGTCACTAGATTCCCAAAGCGACTTAACGAGAATGGCAAATTAATCAAAGACATTTGTAAATGGAGGTCAAATGATTAAAAGAATTTTTGGTTTTTCTGTAGAACATCCAAAATTAGTTATTCTCTTAACACTGATAGTCACTTGTTTTTTCTTGTGGCAATTTCCAAAAATAAGGATAGACACAGATCCCAAACATATGCTTCCTACTACCTCTCCGGTACGGGTGTATAACGACGAGGTGGATCGTCTTTTCTCTCTTCACGCAGATACGATCGTCTTAGGTATCTCAAACAAAGAAGGCATAATCAATCCGAATACTCTTAAGAAAATCGCTCGCATTACTCAGTCTGTCCTGAAGATCAAAGGGGTAATTACACAAGACGTTTTGAGCCTATCTACGGTAAACGACGTTATTGTAAAAGAAGATCGCCTTGAGGTGAGGCCATTATTAGATAAAATCCCTGAAACAAAAGATGAATTAGAAATTATGAAAAAAGTTCTCCATGATAACCCTATGTTAGTGGACAGATTCATCTCTAAAGACGGCAAAACCACGGCTATTTATATTCCCATTGAACCTACGGCTAACGGGAA
>CAKKQZ010000036.1:0-14907 GCA_919902445.1 Omnitrophica bacterium GWA2_41_15
TCTGATTCTGCCAGATAAAAATAAAGGTAAGGTAAGTGCGCCGTATCCTTAGGAAGGGCTTTAAGGTAATTCTTTATTTTTTCCTTTGTCTCTGCGTAGTTTTTCAAATTATAGAGGCATTCAACTATCTTAAAAGACGAGTCTTTGCCTTGAGGCTCTTTCGGATAATCCTGTTCTACTGTTTTAAATACTTTCAGCGCTTCATCAAATTTCTGTTCCTGGAATAAACACCATCCCAGCGAATACAAAGCTGACGGCAGATAAACTGACTTTGGAAATTCTGCGGCGACCCTCGTGTAATATGCAGCGGCCCTATCAAAACTATTGCCTTTAAAATGAACTTCGGCAATCCAGTAAAGGACCGCATCTTTAATATTCTTTGCGGAGCTCAAGGTTAATAGCCCATCAAACTTATTAAGGGCTTCTAGAAATCTGTTTTGATGAAAATAGCATTCGCCTATTAAAAGGTTTGCTTCGGTTGCTTTCGGTGAATCCGGGTAATTCTTCAGGAAGCGCTCTAAAAGGCCTAAACTTACTTCATAAAAGCCGTCTTCAAATGCTTTTTTAGCCACAAAAAGCACCTCTTCCTCTTTCGAAGAATCCTGCGCGAATGTTGCGCGGCTGGTAACCGCAAGATGAGCTCCAGCAATTAATGCAAGGATAAAAAATATTTTTAAGAATTTGTCCATGGCTATTGGTAAACTATATCACTTCTTTATTAACTCTTCAATACTTTCTTTAGATATTCACCGGTATAAGAGTTACTTACCTTTATTAATTCCTCCGGGCTGCTTGAGGCAATAATTTCGCCTCCCCTGTCTCCCCCTTCAGGCCCAAGGTCGATAATATAATCGGAGCATTTTATTACGTCTAAATTATGCTCTATCACTATAACGGTGTTACCTTTATCCACTAACCGCTGTAGTACAGATACCAACTTTGACACGTCGGCAAAATGCAAGCCCGTTGTTGGTTCATCCAATATATATAAGGTTTTGCCTGTAGAGCGCTTGCTGAGCTCTGAAGAAAGTTTTACTCGCTGCGCTTCGCCTCCGGACAATGTGGTTGCGCCCTGGCCCAGCTGAATATATCCTAAACCTACGTCAAAAAGATAGGTAAGCGTATTTTTTATTTTTGGTATATTGGCGAATAAATCCATCGCCTCCTCAACTGTCATCTCCAAACAATCGGCTATGGATTTACCTTTATATTTTACCTCCAGTGTCGCCTGGTTAAACCTTAGGCCCTTGCACACATCGCATTTTACATAAACATCGGGCAAAAAGTGCATCTCAATCTTTTTTATACCGGCACCTTCGCAAGCCTCGCAGCGGCCGCCTTTAACATTAAAAGAAAACCTTCCCGGTTTATACCCACGCAGTTTTGATTCAGGGAGTTTGCTGAATAATCCCCTGATTTCACTAAAAAACCCTGTGTAGGTAGCCGGATTAGAGCGGGGCGTCCTTCCGATAGGAGACTGGTCAACCACAATGACTTTATCAATATTCTCAAAGCCCGTAATCTTCTTATAAAGGCCGGGTTTTCCCCCACACCAAATATTTTGGTGTGGGGATTTAGATAATTTTTGCGCAAGGGCCCTGAAAAGTATTTCATCAACAAGCGTAGATTTGCCTGAACCAGAAACGCCTGTAATACAAATAAAGACGCCTAACGGAAATTTCACGTCTATGTTTTTTAAATTGTGCTCTGCAGCCCCTTTTATCTCCAGTGATTTCTTGCCTTGCCAGGGCCTTCTTTTTACCGGCATATCAATTTTTAATTCCCTGCGTAAATACTTTCCTGTCAAAGAACCTGCATCTTTTAACAGTTCCTCCTTTGTCCCGCAGAAAACAATTTCTCCACCGTGCCTGCCGGCTCCCGGGCCTAAATCAACTATATAATCAGCTGAACGTATAGTAGCTTCATCATGCTCTACGACAATCAAGGTATTGCCCATGTCCCTCAATGCCTTAAGGCTCGTTAGCAATTTATCGTTATCCCTCTGATGCAGCCCTATACTTGGCTCATCCAGAATATATAATACTCCTACAAGCCCTGAACCAACCTGGGTGGCTAAGCGGATCCTCTGCGCCTCCCCTCCTGAAAGAGTAGAGCTTTTCCTCTCGAGTGTGAGATAATCCAATCCCACGTTAATACAAAACTCAAGCTTCTGGATTATCTCCTTTAGGACCTGATGCGCAATTAATCTTTCCCTCTCAGTCAATTCTAATCCTGAAAAGAAGTTTTGTGCTTCCTTGATAGACATCCGTGTTACCTCATAAATATTTTTACTGCCTACCTTTACAGAAAGGCTTGAATCTTTTAGCCTTGCGCCTTTACATAGAGGGCAGGGAAGTGCCGACATAAATTTAGAGATTTCTTCTTTTAGGTAATCGCTCTCTGTCTTAAGAAACAACCTTTCAAGATGCGGTATCACGCCTTCAAACGGCTTATTGCCTACGATCTCATCCGTTCCATAAAGTATTGCCCTCTGTTGGGCTTTGCTTAATTTCTTAAAAGAGGTATCTAAATCAAACTTCATCCGGCAAGAAAGCCCGCGGATAAGCCAGCGGTAATAAAGTATGTAACCCCTCCCACCTCTCTTCCATGGCTCAATGGCTCCTTCATTTATGGATTTATTCTTATCCGGTATAACTAAATCCTGGTCAAACTTAAGCTTTTTCCCTAAGCCGTTACATTCCGAGCAAGCTCCATACGGAGAATTAAAGGAAAAAATGCGCGGTTCAACTTCCATGTAACTTATACCGCATTTTGCACAGGCGTACTGCTCGTTGTATATCTGGTCCATGTTTGATAGTCCATAGCCCACAGATTCTTTTTTACTCTGGACTGTTGACTGTTGACTGTTGACTATAACAGTGCCTTTGCCAACTTTAAGCGCTGTTTCGATAGAATCCGTAAGGCGCTTCTTTACTTCCGGTTTAATCGTGAGCCTGTCAACAACCACTTCGATATTATGGGCTTTGTATTTTGCCAGTTTCAAGTTTACAGGCAAGGCATAAACTTTTCCGTCTACGCGGCAGCGCATGAAACCTGACTTTTGAATAGATTTGAATACCTCAAGGTTTTCACCCTTCCTGCCTCTTATTACGCTCGCCAATATCTGAATATCGGTACCAGCGGGCAAATTCATAATTTTTTCTATTATCTCCTGCGAACTCTGCCTCTCAATCGGCTGGCCGCACTGGTAGCAATGAACCTTCCCTATACGCGCAAAAAGCAGCCTGAAATAATCATAAATTTCCGTCTGGGTTGCAACTGTGGAACGGGGATTTCCGCCTGCAGTCCTTTGTTCAATGGCAATCGTAGGGGATAAACCGGAGATATATTCTACATCCGGCTTTTGCATCTGCTCTAAAAACTGGCGGGCATAGCTGGATAAGCTTTCCACAAACCTGCGCTGGGCTTCAGCGTATATCGTATCAAAGGCAAGGCTTGATTTACCGGAACCGGAAAGCCCTGTAACGACAATGAGTTTATTGCGGGGAAGCTTTAAATTAATATTCTTTAAATTATGCTCTTTAGCACCCTGAATAACTATTGCATCTTCCATAATAGCTAAAAATAGGGACGTTTCTAAAGTTAGCTATAAAGTGTCCCCAAGATGGGGGACACTTTATATTGGAGTTAAGAAACGTCCCCATTTTTTGTTTATTTCTTTTTCTTCTTCCCGCCTCTTTTCATCTTGGCGCAGGAAATATCGCCTTGTTTATCTAAGAAATAGAGGTACCCCTCTTTTCTCTTGATACCCGCCTTAGCTACCTTCTTAGGGCCACCTCCTTTTTTCTTGCCTCTTGCCATCTTAGCGCATGAGACATCGCCCTGTTTGTCAATATAATAGAGATAACCTTTCCCTCTCTTTATCCCTAACTTCACTAATTTTTGTGCCATATCCTTAGTTCACCCCCTCTCATTATTAGCGTTTAGCGTATAGCGTTTAGCGTATAGTTAAGTTATCTACTTTTACTATCCGCTCTACGCTATCCGCTCTACGCTGATTTTAATCAAGTCCCTATCTTCACCGGCTCCAGAACCTGCCTTAACGTCGCTATCGCCGATAACACCGCCAAATAGCTTGTCTTGGGATTATCCGGATGCAGAATGTTTTCCGTACGCGTCTTTATCTTTGCCGCGGCCGAATCTATCTCAAGCTCATGAATGTTCTTTTTTGCCCCGGGCGAGGCGATAATCTTAACCATTGTCTTTTTTTCGCCTATTCCAGCAAGGCTTAAAACCCCGGCTACATTGATATTCTGGGGAAAATAACGCACGGCCAAATACGCCGGGCCAAAAAATAGGACTTTGTCTTTTTTAATCTTCTCCAGCTTTATTCCCTTCTTATTTATATACTCGACCCCCTTAAAAGAAAAGGGATGCTTTCGCGTAGTCAATGTAACCTTTTTTACCCCTGCTATTCTCGCTGCCTTCAAGGCATCAACTCCTGAAATCGCACCGCTTGGTATATACACCCTGCCTCCGTATTCCTGGGCTATTCTGGCCAACTCCTTAAGTTTACCGGTGATACCCCCGACACTCATAATAATTATATCTTTACCTTTGCCCAAAACCTCTTTTGCTACCTCAAAGGAAAACTCACTTGAGCTGGCTTCGATAACCAGGTCGCTTTTTTTAATCAGGTCTTGCCTGCTTTTTGCAGCGGGAACGCCGATTTTTGACCTATCCACATCGTAGAGTGCAGCCAAAACAGCATTACTCTTAAAATCCCTGCGGATGGCCCTTGCCAATGATCTCCCTATTGCCCCGCAACCGATTATGCCTATTTTTAGTTTTTTCATTTTGATTGAAGTGGGCGGCTTTTGTTAAGTTACTAAATAATTATCTATTAGCCTGGCCTTTCCAATCTTCACAGCTAAAGCAATCAGGCAATGGTTCTTAATTATTTCAATGGGCTTGAGATTTTTAGAATCCACTATCGCAATATATTCTATCTTTGCTGCCTTCTTGTTTTTAATAAGATTGTTCATGGAATGAATAATTTTATGCGAATCTCTTAGGCCTTTCTGAATTAAATCTTTGGCCAAGTTTAATGACTGAGACAAAACCAGGGCATCTTTTTTGCCTTGCGCACTAAGATAGGTATTTCTTGAGCTCATAGCCAGGCCATCTTTTTGTCTTACAATGGGCATAACCTTTATCTCTACAGGAATATTTAAATCTTTAACCATTTTTTTTATGATTACTGCCTGCTGTGCATCCTTTTGCCCGAAATATGCGGTGTCCGGCTGCACAATATTAAAAAATTTTGTAACAATCGTCGCAACCCCTATAAAATGCCCCGGCCGCGGCTTACCGCATAATAAATCACTCAAGTTCTTTACCTCTACGTAAGTTTTATAACCCTCGGGGTAGATCTGTTTGGCTTCCGGGTGAAAAATTATATCTACCCCTTCTTTCCGGCAAGAGACAAGGTCATTCTTAAATGGCTCGGGATAGCTCTTTAGGTCCTCTTTTGCGCCGAATTGAGCCGGGTTAACAAATATGCTTACAACTACGAAAACATTTTCGCGCCTGGCCTGACGGACTAAACTTAAGTGGCCTTCATGCAATGCCCCCATTGTAGGCACAAGGCCTATTGATTTGCGCCTTTGCCTATGCTTTTTTGCAACTTCAGACATTTCTTTAATGTTTCTTATTATTTTCATATAACTTCAAGCAGTGGCCTTAAGACAAATTCGCGCTCAAACATTCTTGGATGCGGGACCTTAAGGCTTTTAGTATTTATAACCTTGCCGCCGAAAAAAAGTATATCCAAATCAATTACCCTCGGCCCGAAGCGGACGCACTCTTTCCTGCCCAGCGATTTTTCCATTTTTTTTAATTCTTTAAGGAGCGTTGCTGGCGAAAGGTTGGTTCTGATTTTTAAAACCGCGTTTAAAAACTTACGCTGCCCGGGAGGGCCTCCTATAGGCTCGGTTTCAATTATTTTTGATAACTTGATGGCTTGTGTTTCTTTCAACTCGCTAATTTTTTTTACGGCTGATTTTATATTTATATGCCTATCCTCCAAATTGGAACCTAACCCTAAATATGATGTTACCATTACAATATTTTATTCAGTCGCGCAATAGCCTCGCTTATTCTTTCTTTTGGCAAACTGAGAGCCATACGTATATAGCCTTCGCCGTATTTTCCAAATCCTACTCCGGGAGTAACAATAATATTTGCTTTCTCCAACAAAAAGCCGGAAAATTTTATCGAATCTGTTTTTTTAGGGATTTTTAACCAAATGTAAAAAGTAGCCTTTGGCCTGATTACGCCCCAGCCTAAAGAATTAAGCCCGGAAATCAAAATATCGCGCCTTTCCTGATATAGCGCGCGCATGTTTTTAATATGCACCTGCGGCCCTTCTAACGCAGCTATTCCTGCTAACTGTATTGCTGAAAAAATCCCCGAATCAATATTTGATTTGACTTTTGCCAGCGCGAGAATAAGTTTTGAATTACCGCATGCCCATCCGATGCGCCAGCCGGTCATATTATAGGTTTTAGATAAGGAGTGAAATTCTATTCCCACTTCCCTTGCGCCTTTGGCCTCCAAAAAACTCGATGGACTGTAGCCGTCGTAAGACATTTCAGAATAGGCCAAGTCAGAGATAACTATAATTTTATTTTTTAGAGCGAATTCAACTATCCTACGATAGAAATCTTTTTCTGCAGTTGCTGAAGTAGGGTTGTTCGGATAATTAATATAAATCAGTTTTGCTTTTTTACGGATACTCACAGGTATTCTCTTAAGCTCCGGCAGGAATGCGTTTGATTCAAGGAGGGGCATGAGATACGTTTTTCCTCCGGCAAGGATACTTCCTCCTTTATAAGGGGGATAACAGGGGTCAGGAACTAACGAATAATCCCCTTCATTTAAAAAAGCTAAAGGAAGATGGGCAATACCTTCCTTTGAGCCGATTAAAGGAAGGATTTCACTATCAGGATTAAGATTAACGCCAAACCTCCTCTCATACCAGCCCGCGATTGCGCGGCGTAATGCAGGCATACCCTGGTCAAAGGCGTAGCGGTGATTGGAGGGGTCCTGCGCTGCTTGATACAATGCTTCAATGATATGTTTTGGCGTAGGTTGGTCGGGGTCTCCGACTCCCAAATCAATAATATCCCTGCCTTCCTGTTTAGCTTTCCTCTTTGCCCTGTCTATTTCCAAGAAAAGATAAGGAGGAAGTGAGGTTAATTTTTTAGAAATTTTAAACATATGCTATGGTCGGGACAGTTTCCTAGGAGCAGTTAGTTATTCGCTACGACGGAAGCTGTCCCGTGACATTATATTAAGGAACTTCTTTTCACATCTTCACATCTTTCAATACATCTTGCATTGAATATAGCCCTGCCGGCTTATTAAAAACCCACCTTGCCGCTTTTAACGCGCCCAGCGCGAATAAATCGCGGGAATGTGCCTGATGTTTTATCTCAATGCGCTCGGAATTCCCGCAAAATATGACTGTGTGGTCTCCGACTATATCACCCAGGCGTATTGCGTGAATGGGTATTTGGTTTCCTGTTACCTCTGTTAAAATCTGGCCGATTTTTTTTGCGGTGCCTGAGGGAGCGTCTTTTTTTTGTTTATGATGCGCCTCTACTATTTCAACACTGTAATCATGACCTAATTTTTTCGCTATTTCAGGAAGGGCTTTAAACAACACATTTACTCCAACCGCCATATTCGGAGAAAATAGCACCGGAACAACCTTAGACACCTCCTCGACTTTTTTTATCTGCGCATCGCTTAAACCGGTTGTCCCGAGTACTAATGCCTTTTTATACCTGGCGACATAATCAAGATTGTTTTCAGTTGCCTCAGGCGTAGTGAAATCTATCAACACATCTATAAGAAATACACCGTCAGGGCTTGAAGATATCTTTAATTTCCCCAATCCTGCGCCGATCATGGGAGTGCCTTTCTTCTCCAATGCGAGGTTTAATTCAAATTCCCTGTCCAAAGAAGCAAGTTCAAAAATGCGCCTTCCCATCTTGCCACAAACACCCGCAATGCCAAGCTTAATCATCCTAAGTAACTCTCCTTTTGGTAGGGACAGTCCCTATAATAGACCGTAATCTTTAAGAGCCTTTTTTAATTTCTCTTCATTCTCAGTTGACATCGCGCACATCGGAAGCCGCAGATCCGGACCGCACAACCCCAACAACCCCATTGCTGTTTTTATTGGTATGGGGTTTGTCTCCAGAAACACAGCTTTAATCAAAGGCAATAGTTTATAGTGTAACTGCCTCGTCTTTTCAATATTTCCTTTTTCAAACGCACTCACTAAATCAGCTACATCTTTGGGGACAATATTAGCTACAACTGAGATTACCCCAGTCCCTCCTATACTTAATACCGGCAAAGTCAGGCTGTCATCTCCGGATAAAAGTTGAAAATCAGGAGGGCATAATTGCTTGACTCGAGACATCTGATCTAAGTTACCCGATGCCTCTTTTACGCCGACTATATTACTGCAATCAAGCGCTAATTTTGCTATGGTCTCGGGTTCAATATTGACTCCTGTGCGCGAAGCGATATTATAGAGAATGATCGGAATTTTGACTGAATTTGCAATTGCCTTAAAATGCTCATATAGCCCTCTTTGGGTCGGGCGGTTATAGTAGGGAGAAACCTGCAAAGACGCATCTGCCCCTGCTTTTTGGGCATGCTTAGTCAGCATTATCGCTTCTTCGGTTGAGTTCGAGCCTGTTCCCGCTATGACAGGGACTCTTTTTTTTACCTGCTCAATTGCAACCTCAATTACTCGGTCATGCTCTTCAAAAGATAAAGTCGCAGATTCCCCTGTTGTCCCGCAGGGCACAATGCCGGAACTCCCATTTTTAATCTGAAATTCAATTAAATCCCTTAATCCCTTTTCATCGACTACTGACTTTTTTCCGCCGGAGGCAGATCCGCCCTTGGTGGAAAAAGGCGTTACTATGGCTACGATAGAGCCTTTAAACATAATAAACTCCTTTGCAGACAATCCTCACTCTTCCTTCTAGCCAGATATTTCTAAAACCATTATTCTTTCTTTCAAAATAAACTTTTAAAACCTCTCCCCCCTTTGTATGCACATAAATCTTTCTAGCGGCACACGTTTTTGAAGCAAAAACCAGCGAGGATGCTACGCTGCCTGTACCGCAGGCGAGGGTTTCATCTTCTACGCCTCTTTCGTATGTACGCACCTTAATAGCGTCTTTACCTAATACCTCCACGAAATTAACATTCGTTCCAGCAGGGGCAAATCTCTTATGGTAACGGATAAACCTGGCAAGGCCTATGATATCAAACTTATCAACCCCCTCTGTAAATATAACTGCGTGCGGAACGCCTGTATTTATAAAATTTATATGCATGCTTCTTCTTATGACTTTTAAAGGAATATCCGGTTTTATATCTTTCAGGTCGGTTAGTTTTATCCTTACGTTGTTGTTACTAACCACTGATGCGATAATCCCTGTTTTTGTTTCGATTGAAACTTTTTTCTTTCCTATCAGTAGCGCTATGCAGCGGGCCCCATTGCCGCACATTTTTGCCTCAGAGCCGTCTGCGTTAAAAATACGCATCTTTATATCTGCGCATTTTGATTTTTCAAGGACCAATAATCCATCAGCTCCCATTCCGAATTTTCTCTCGCATACCTTTCGGGCTAATGTCCTAAGGAATCGATTTTCGGCTTTTAATCTTACCAGCACAAAATCATTCCCTGAAGCTACCATCTTGGTAAATACGATATTTTTCATATTAGAAATGGCGGTATAGCTTCACTTCGAATTAAATCCTCATGGCTATCTCTTTTTCTGATTACAAATTCCTGATCCTTAACCACCATAACCTCTTCAAGCTTAAGGCGGGAGTTGTAATTAGAAGACATGCTAAACCCATAGGCGCCTGCACTCATTATAGCAAGATAATCGCCTTCTTTTACTTTCGTTAGTTTTCTTTCTTTGGCAAAAAAATCTCCGCTTTCACAGATAGGACCAACCACATCCACATTTTCTTGCGCCTTTGTACTAATTCTTAAGGGAACAATTTTGTGATATGCATCATAAAGTGCAGGCCTGATTAAATCATTCATACCCGCATCAACAATCACAAATTTCTTTTTAGGTGTCGTTTTAATGTAAAGGACTTTAGTCACCAGGATCCCGGCATTGCCTACGATAAACCTTCCCGGCTCCATTATAACTTTAAGCTTTGTCTTTTTTAATATAGGGAGCACTTTAGCGGCGAACCTTTCCGCTGTCTGCGCAGACTCATTATCATAAACAATCCCTAATCCTCCCCCTATATTAAGGTATTCCGGGGTTATTCCTTTCGTCCTTAGCTTATCTATAAAAACCGCCATCTTGGTTATCGCAGACACATACGGCTCGCTCTCGGTTATCTGCGAACCGATATGAATGTGCAGCCCAGATATTTTAACGTTCTCCAATGCGTTACGCACCCGGAAAATCTGTAGGGCGCTTTTAAAATCAATCCCGAATTTATTTGTAATCTTACCGGTAGTAATATATTTATGGGTTTTGGGCTCAACATCTGGATTTATGCGTATGGCAACATTAACTACGCACTTTCGCCTTGCGGCTATCCTGTTGATATTCTCCAGCTCAGAAAGGCTCTCCACATTAAAAAGGAGGATCCTCTCACTTATAGCACCTTCTATCTCTTTATCCGTTTTACCTACGGACGCATACACAATCTTTTTCGCAGGGCATCCCGCTGCAATTGCGCGGAATAGTTCCCCTCCGGAAACGATATCCAGTCCTGCGCCATGATCTACCAGGGCCTTTAGGATCGCAAGGTTGGAATTGGCTTTTACCGAGTAGCATATAAGCGGATCAATCAGGCGAAAGGCGTTTCTTAGTTTTATAAAATGGCCGATTAACGTTTGGTAGCTATAGACATAAAGCGGCGTGCCGAATCTTTTAGCTAATTCTTCTACCCTTATTTTCTCGCAATAAAGATTTTTGCCTATATATTTAAACTCATGCATTTAATCTCTTCTTCCAGTTGTTTAATTGATTATTTACAAATTTCGGATTAGTCCCGCCGTAAGACGCCTTAAGATTAACGGATTCCTGGGCATTCAGTATTTTTTTAACATCGCTGCTTAATTTAGGTGAATATCTCCTCAACTCCTGATTTGTAAGGCCTGAAATATTTTTGCCCTTATCCAGGCAATCCCTAATTATCCTTCCCACAATATCATGCGCATCCCTGTAAGAAACACTCCTTTTAATCAGGTATTCCACGATATCCACTGAAAACAGGGATTCATCGCTAATCTTTGCAGAGATCGCTTCTTTTTCTATTATAATATTCTCAAATACCGCTTCCAGTATTTGTAGGATATCTTTTACGGTATCTATAGCATTAAATAGCGGAGGCTTATCTAACTGCATATCCCTGTTATACGATAAAGGAAGCCCCTTCATTAATATCAATACGCTGGAGAAGTCCCCCTGAATTTTTCCGACACAGCCCCTTATTAACTCCAGTACATCGGGGTTCTTCTTATGCGGCATAATGCTTGAACCGGTACAAAAGGAAAAATCTATATCAATAAAATTAAATTCTTTTGTTGACCAAAGGATTAAATCCTCCGCAATCCTTGATAAATGCACGGAGAGTATTGATAAATCCGCCAGTATTTCAAGGATATAATCCCTGTCACTAACGCTATCGATACTGTTTGCGGTTACCCCTCTAAACCTTAATTCTTTTCTTACAAAATCCCTATCAATGGGTAAGCTGGTTCCCGAAAGAGCGCAACTGCCTAATGGCATAAGATCGGCTCTTTCTTTGGCATCAAGCAGCCTCGTTTTATCCCTCTCTAAACTTTCGATATAGGCAAGGAGATGATGCGCCAAAAGGACGCATTGCGCAATCTGAAGGTGAGTGTATCCGGGAATAATCACCTTAGAGTTATTATTGGCTAATTTTAAAATTGATTTTTGAAGCAAAGCCAGCAAATCAACCAGTTCTTTTATTTCATCTTTAATATACATTTTTACGTCAAGCGCTATCTGGTCATTTCTTGAACGGGCAGTGTGCAATTTGTTTGCAACCTTGCCGATTTTTTTCAGAAGCAAATCCTGGATATTTGAGTGGATATCTTCTGCTTGCGGGTCAAATTTAATTTTTCTCCTTATGACATCTCTTAAAATGAACTTAAGCCCCTTTACGATCAACGCGGCTTCTTTTACCGGGATTATCCTTTGAACCCCGAGCATCTTGGCATGGGCAATACTACCCAAGATGTCATACTTGGCTAATTTCTTATCGAAAGAAATACTAGAGGTGAATCTATCTGTCAGCGTGCTAGTTTTTTTGGCGAATCTTGTGCCCCAAAGTTTTTTAGACATTTTGCTCCCACTATTAAACGGACAGTCTCCTGTTCCTAGGCGGGACACCTTCCATTGAGCTACTGTTTTTATTGCTATGACGGAAAATGTCCCGTAACTGTTTAACTGGGACAGTCCCTACTGCAGTACTTATTATCTCTTGTAGGGCATGCCCCAAATCTTGATGAATCCTTCTGCTAACTTTTGGTCAAATTTATCTTCTTTTCCGTAAGTACTCAATTCTTTTTTATATAAACTGTGGGGAGATTTTCTGCCTACAGCAACACAGCTTCCTTTAAAGAGTTTTAATTTTATAGACCCGGTTACGTATTTTTGCGATTGATTTACAAAACCGTCAAGAGATGCTTTTAAGGGAGAATACCATAACCCATAATAAACCAGCTCGGAATATTTAAGCGAAATAATCTCCTTAAAATGCGAGAGTTCCCTGTCCAGCACCAGGCTCTCCAGTTCTTTATGCGCGCTGTAAAGTATGGTTGCGGCAGGGGCTTCGTAAATCTCTCTGGATTTGATACCTACAAGCCTGTTCTCCACCAGATCGCTTCTACCTACTCCGTAAAGGCCTCCGACTTCATTTAAATGGCTTATCAGATTTTTCAATTTATAGGTTTTGCCATCTATCTTTTTAGGAATACCTTTCTCAAAATAGACCTCAATATATTTCGGGTAACTTGCCTGGGCAGTCGGGTTTTTAGTTATCAAATAGGCATCCTCCGGAGGCTCCTGTTCCAGATTTTCTAATACCCCTGATTCAATACTAATGCCCCAGATATTTCTATCAATACTGTAAGGTTTCTTCTTGGTTACATCTATCGGGATATTATGCACCTTGGCATATTCTATCTCTTCTTCCCTTGATTTAAACTCCCATGTCCTAACGGGGGCCAATATTTCAAGCTCTGGGTCTAATATTCCGGCTGTAACTTCAAACCTTACCTGGTCATTGCCTTTTCCCGTGCAACCGTGAGCCACAGTATCCGCTTTTTCCTTATGCGCTATCTCTACAAGGTATTTTGCAATCAATGGCCTTCCCAGCGCCGTAGCAAGAAGATACTTACCTTCATAAATCGCATTGGCTTTTAAGGCGGGTACAATGAAATCTTCGACAAACTCATCCTGTAAATCCTTTATATAAATTTTTGTTGCACCGGCAGCAAGCGCCCGTGCTTCTATTGCGCTAAGATCCTCACCCCTGCCTAAACCCTGCCCCAAATCAGCGACAAAACAAATAACCTGATAGCCCTTTTCCTTCAACCATCTTACTATGCAGGATGTATCGAGCCCGCCAGAATAAGCTAATACGACTTTTTTCATAATTATCTCCACTTTCATCGGCGGGACACTTTCCATTGTCCTAAACGGGACAGTCTCGTAATGAGCCAAATCTAATAGCTTTGACCGAGGCTGTCCCGTAACTGTTTTGGAAAATGTCCCGTAACTGTTTGGGACTTACCTTATTTGGGGACAGTCCCTCTTGTTAAAATTCTTCTATTCTTGAAAAATTGCGAATAACTATTTAGCGGGTGGCATGGGGATGCTTCGAAGCGCGTAATGCGCGAGAAGCGCCCCGTGACAGGACCCGCTAAATTCTTGTCAACTAAGCAATTTTATAAGTATCGCCTTCTGCACATGCATTCTGTTTTCTGCCTGGTCAAAGACAACGGAATTCGGGCCATCCAACACCTCATCGGTTATTTCTTCGCCCCTATGCGCAGGCAGGCAGTGCATAATCAAGGCATTATTTTTAGCTAAGCTTGCCAATCTTGCATTAACCTGAAAATCTCTAAATATTTTCTTTCTCTCGGCTGCCTCTTCCTCCTGCCCCATACTAGCCCAGACATCAGTATAAATTACATCTGCGCCCTTTAGCGCTTCTATGGGGTCATTAAATAAATTAATATCCGATTTTTTTGCCTTTGCAAAATCTTTCGCGTCTTTTAAAACCAACGGCTCCGGTTCGTAACCTTTTGGCGCACCAACATTCATATTTATACCTATCTTTGCGCAGGCAAAAAGCAGTGAATTGCAGACATTGTTACCGTCACCCACATAAGCTAAGGTTACGCCCTTTAGCTTTTTTAATTTTTCTCTTATTGTATAAACATCAGCTATCCCCTGGCAAGGATGCGAGAAATCAGATAAACCATTTATCACTGGGACAGTAGCTGAGTTTGCGAATTCCATTACATTTTTATGCTCAAATGTCCTTAAAACAACTCCGTCTATATACCTTGAGAGTGTTTTCGCAACATCTTTAATTGACTCCCTAACACCCAGATTTATTTCGCCGGGAGCCAAATATATAGCGTTGCCGCCTAATTGATACATCCCTACCTCAAAGGAAACCCTTGTCCTGTTGGAGGGTTTTTGGAATATAAGCGCTAACGTTTTTCCGGCTAATGCCTTACTAAACTTAAGCTTATTCTTCTTTAGCCTATCCGTTAGATTAAATAACTCTTCTATTTCTTTTGAAGTTAAATCTTTTATTGAAATCAAATCTTTTTTCATT
>CAKKQZ010000036.1:15007-31944 GCA_919902445.1 Omnitrophica bacterium GWA2_41_15
ATGGCCTTATCGATATCTTTTTTTGTAACATTTAATGCCGGCATAAGCCTTAAGACGGTATCATGCGTACAGTTAATCAAGAGGCCTTTTTCAATGCATTTTTCTACAATCGCCTTTCCCTGCATATTTAACTCAACACCTGCCATTAAACCCATACCCCTTACTTCCTTTATTAAATTATATTTATTTTTCAATTCATTGAGCCTGAAAAATAAGTATTCACTCAAATTTTGCGCATTCGTAAGTAATTTTTCTTTCTGGATAGCCGTTAATACGGCAAGCGCCGCCTTGCAGATGACAGGGCCGCCTCCGAATGTGGAAGCATGCGTTCCCGGCTGTAAGGTATCTGCGATTTCTTTTTTTACTACCATGACACCTATAGGTAAACCTCCCCCCAATGCCTTTGCAAGTATCATTATATCAGGCGTTATTCCGTAATGCTGGTAACAGAATAATTTCCCACTCCTCCCCACCCCTGTCTGCACTTCATCTACTATTAAAAGTAAATTCTTCTCGTAGCATATTTTTCTTAAAGCCGAAACAAAATCCTTATCCGCTACATTAACCCCGCCTTCCCCTTGTATCAATTCCAGCATTATGGCAGCCGTCTTCTCGGTAATCGCCTGCTTCACAGCCTCGATATCGTTAAACTTCACCGTCTTAAAACCCTCGGGTAGAGGCGCAAAACCTTCCTGATATTTCTTCTGGCCTGTTGCAGCTAATGCAGCCAAGGTCCTGCCGTGAAATGAATTTTCAAAGGTGATGATTTCGAACCTGCCTTTGCCGAACCTTCTGGTAAATTTTATGGCTGCCTCAACTGCCTCCGCCCCGGAATTACAGAAGAAAACTTTTGCCGGATAAGCCCAGTAAACTATCTCCTTAGCTAATTTTGCCTGAGGCACTTGGTAATAATTATTCGGGATAAAAATAAGTTTTGATAGCTGGTCCCTTACCGCAGACATAACTTTCGGATGACAGTGCCCGAGATTTCCCACGCCCCATCCCGGGAAAAAATCCAGGTATTTTCTAGCATGGATATCCCACAAATAGCTCCCCTTTCCTTTAACGAATATCAAAGGCGCTTTGGTATATGTGGGCATTATGCAATCTTTATAAGCCTGGAATACCTCTTCTTTTGTCATTTTACTATCTCAGTACCGACACCCTGATCAGTGAATATCTCTAAAAGCAGCCCGTGCGGCGTGCGCGCGTCAATAACGTGCGTCTTTTTTATGCCGCTCTCAAGTGCGCTAATGCAGGCCGTGACTTTCGGTATCATCCCCTGCGATATCACTTTATTTTCAATTAAGCTTTTCGCTTCTTGTATAGTTAATGTAGACAAAAACGAATGCGGGTCATCGGGATTACGCATAATCCCTTTTACGTCAGTAAGCAATACCAGTTTTTCCGCTTCCAATGCCGCTGCAATATTCGATGACGCCTCATCGGCATTTACATTATAGGTCTTTTTATCTTTACCCCGGCCCATCGGCAAAATAATAACTACCTTATCTTTTTTTAGTTCGCTGATTACCTCTTGTGCCTCAATTCCTACTATGTGCCCAACCAGGCCTAAATCAATTTTTGCCTTTTTCTTTTCCGCAGCAATTATACCGTCTTTGCCGTTTATGCCTATTGCCTTAGCGCCCAATTCTGCTATCTCCTTAACAATGGTTTCATTTAAACCCTTCAGTTCCTCTTCAACCATCTTCAGGGTTTCTTCATCGGTAACCCGCATCCCGTCTATAAATTCTGACTTCTTTCCAGACTGGCGCATACGGTCGCTGATATTCGGGCCTCCTCCGTGCACTAAAACAGTCCTTAAGCCCATAAAATTTAAGAAAACAATATCCTCTAAAACACTTTTTCTAATCTTTTCATCCCCCAAAATACTTCCTCCGTATTTTATTACGATTATTTTCTTATGGAACTTCTTAATATAGGGTAATGCCTCTATCAACACATCCGCTTTCTTAATCGCTTCTTCCATGGTTAGTTATATTTGGCGTTTATCTTCACGTATTTTGGAGTGAGGTCGGAAGTATAAACAGTGGCGCAATATTTTCCACGGTTAACGCTCACACAAATATAAATTTCTTTTTTATTTAAGGGGCTTACTTTTATTTTTAAATCTTCTTCTTTTACATCAACGCCGCTTGCCCCGACAGCCGCTGCTATCCTTCCGAAGTTCGGATTCTCTCCGTAAACTGCGCACTTAAAAAGATTTGAATTAGCAATATACAGAGCGACTTTCCTTGCCTGAGCAAAGCCCTTTGCTTTATCCACGCATATCTGGATAAATTTGGTTGCGCCCTCAGCGTCTTTTACGATCATTTTGGCTAATTCAAGGCATACGGTATTCAAGGCATTCAAAAATAAATCAAAATTTTTATTTGAATCAATCGTAGCGTTACCGGCAGTACCGTTTGCCAAAATCATCACGCTGTCATTAGTACTCATACATCCATCTACAGTTATGCAGTTAAAAGAACTATTCACGCTCTGCCTTAATGCAATATCAAGCGCATCTTGAGTAATAGAAGCGTCCGTAAATATAAACGCAAGCATTGTAGCCATATCAGGAGCGATCATCCCTGCGCCCTTTGCAATGCCACAGATCGTAATAACCTTATCTCCCATATTAAACTTTACGGTTATCTCTTTAGCATAAGTATCTGTGGTCATTATCGCTTTTTTTGCCCTATGTACGCCTTCTTCCGAGAGCCCCGCAACTAATCCTGGCAAGGCGTTCAGGATCTTTGATAACGGCAATCTTTTACCGATAATTCCGGTCGAATTAACAAGGATGCTCTGCGGCTTAATGTCCAATATGCCAGCTAAATTTTTGGATACTTCCTGCGCGTCTTCAACTCCGGCATTACCGGTAAAACAATTGGCATTACCGCTATTTACGATTATCCCCTTAAAATACCTCACTTTTTTAAGATGTTCTTTGCTAACCTTGATTGGGGCTGCGAGTATCTTATTTGTAGTAAATAGGCAACTGGCTTTAGATGGTACGCCGGATAAAAAAAGCGCCAAATCTAACTTTCCGGATTTCTTTATGCCACAGGCAATAGCGTTTGCCTTAAAATATTTTGGCAGGATAGCTTTTTTATATCTCTTCACCTTAGCTCCTCCTGGTATTAGGAATACAGATTTTCTTAGAAAGGGCTGGGTTCATAACAATGCTGCCTGCTCAGGAAAGCTGTACATGATATTCATGTTCTGCACTGCCTGTCCCGCAGCGCCCTTTAAAAGATTATCAATAACCGCAATAATAATAACCCCATCCTCGCTATCATTTATTCCGATATCACAAAAGTTAGTATTTACTACGTCTTTCAGTCTCGGGTAACTTCCTTTCTCTTTAATTCTCACGAAGGGCTCTTTTTTATAAAACTTTTTATACAGGCTTAGTAAATCACATGGTTTCTTCTTTTTAATATAAATAGTTGCCAGGATCCCACGGTTAACAGGTAATAAATGCGGAACAAAGGTAACGCTTACGTTCTTACCGGCTAATCTCGATACCTCCTGGTTTATTTCAGGAGAATGTTGATGCACATTTACTTTATAGGCCTTAAAATCTTCGTTTATTTCAGAAAATAGGAACCCCTCAGCCAACCTTCTTCCTGCCCCTGTTACACCAGACTTAGCGTCGATGATACAATAGCTTAAATCCGCTAGCCCTAAAGCAATAACCGGAGCTAAGGCAAGGATACTTACCGTAGGATAACATCCAGGGTTAGCGATAAGTTTTGCTGCCTTGATTTTTGCCCGATACAACTCAGGCAAACCATATGTGCTCAAAGCGATATTCGGTTTATCCTTATGTTTTGTATCATAAAATTTTTCATAGGTTCCTACGTTCCTTAACCTATAATCTGCGCTCAGGTCAATTACTCTTTTACCCATCCTTAACAAACCAGGCACCAGTTCCATGGAAACAGTATGCGGAAGCGCTAAGAATACCAAATCACAGGCAGCGGATATTCTCTTTAAATCCGGTCCTGCGCAGATAAGGTCAATTCTATTTTTGAACTTAGGAAAAATCTCCGATATCCTCTGGGGCTTAACTGTTTTTGCAGAAATATCTGTAATCCTTACGTCAGGATGTCGAAGCAGTATTCCTATCAACTCTTCCCCCGCGTAACCTGTTGCCCCTACAATACCCACATTAATCATTTATTACTCCTGCTCAGGGACAGTCCCCTTACCTTCCTTTGGCTTTTCTCGCGTTCAAGACTTATCTCGCTAGGTAGGGACAGTCCCCTTTGTCTTTCAATAATTTGCACTTTGATGGGGACAGTCCCTACTGTTATTATATTAGCATAAAATTTGTAATGGAGCAAGCATTTTATCGTCGGTAAGTAAGTGCATAATTTACGGAGTGCTCGCTTACGCTCGCTACAAACATAAATTATATGCACGAACTTATCCCCCCCTTCTTGCTTTCGCAAGAAAGCAGGGGGGATTTTTCGCACAGTGACTTAAGTTCACTATCCTTCCATAAGTCACGTGCTAAAAAAAAATCCCGCTTTTCCAGCGGGATTTTATAAATTTTAACTTTTTAAGATCGGTCTTTTGACCCTCCTACCTCTTTGTCCACTGGAAGCGTTTGCGTGCCCCCTTCTGGCCGTACTTTTTGCGCTCCTTAGCTCTGGGGTCACGCGTCATATATCCTTCTTTACGAAGTAAGTCCTTAAACTGCGGCTCTGCTGATACCAGTGCGCGCGCAATACCAAGCCTTAATGCTCCAGCCTGCCCTGTAAGGCCGCCGCCGTTGATATTTGCCGTAATATCATACTTATTGGCATTATTCGTTATCTGCAACGGCTGCGTTACGATAATCCTATCTGTCTCGCGCAGGAAATATTTTTCATACGGCCGCGTATTAACTGTAATCTCACCCTTACCGGGTGAAAGCCACACTCTAGCCACTGATTCTTTGCGCCTTCCTAGCGCAGTATATTTTGTAACTTCATTCATGCCTTATTTAAACCTCCAAAGAAAGCGGGTTCTGGCTCTTCTGAGCGTATTTATCGTCAGCGTAAACCCTTAATTTCTTTATAATATCCCTGCCTAACGGCCCTCCCGGGAGCATGCGCTTGACCGCAAGATGTATTACTGTCGTCGGTTTTTTTGCAAGCATTTTCTCCAAAAGCACTTCCCTTAAGCCTCCGGGATACCCAGAGAAGCGGCGGTAAACTTTCTGCTTTAACTTCCTTCCGGTTACTTTAATCCTGGAGGCATTTATGACAATAACACCATCTCCGGTATCAAGGGAAGGAGAAAAAATAGGCTTGTGCTTGCCTCTTAAAACTGAAGCCACTTTAGCAGCGAGCCTTCCTAAGATCTTATCCTTGGCGTCTACAATAAACCAGCGCCTTTTTATGTCTGCTTTTTTGGTTACGTAGGTCTTATTCATAGAACCTAAAGTATAGCATATTTTCTATGCAAGTCAAATATTTTTTCGCCACAATTTTTTAGGCGCAAGATAAAGTAATAGTAAGACAGCTCCGGCTAAAGATGTTACCCAAAAGGGGAGGGAAGCGCTTTTTCTATTAATTTTCTCAAGGCAGCGGCTATTAATGTATAAGATAAATGTCTTAGTCTCTCCAATTTTTTTCAGGCCGTATTTATTGGTAATATCCCCAGTTAAACTATTGTCATCGAGTCTGTTAAATATGATTACCTTAGAGGATACGTATGGATCGCCCGTCACAGGCGGGCTTATCTCCGGAAAAAGCGCGTTCGCGGTTGCCCTTCCAGAAATTGCCGATAAAATAACCCCCACTAAATTAAACGGAGAATAAACGATATCATCCGGTCCGGAATTATCCTTTATAATACGTGATGCTGGCAGATAATCCTTAGGAAACCAGATTGACTCTCCTTTTCCAAAAAGCATCCCTAAAAATGCTGAATCAAAAAAAATAATCTTATAGCCGCCTTTCGCCCCTGCATCAAGAGTATATCTGGCGATAGAGGGAGATAGAAGCGACATAAAAAGTACCGCCGTAATAAAAACATAACTTATATATTGGGAATCTTGCAGCTTTCCATAAATATAATCGAGAAAGAACCCGACTAGCAATATTACCGGCAGATAACCTTCCGCGGAAAAAAAACGGTAGGGATAGATTAAGAAAATTAAACTCGCTAAAAAGGTTCCGGCAAATATACGATATTTTTTCTCTTTAAATAAAATTAGTATCAGGCCCGCAAACGCAAGCACATAATTTAATACATTTATTTGATAAGTATTTGCTTCCTTCATTTCAAAACCAAGGGCCGAAATAAATCTAAAACCATAAATTTCTTTATATAAAACCGGGGATGAAAATATAAACGAGAGTATGATAACCTTAAGGGCCATTCTAGTAAATTTCTTATCAAGCAAGCCGTAAATAAAGATAGCGGTGGCAAAAAACCAAGATACTCCTATATGTGTATAGAAACAAAGTGTTAAAAGGATTGCTGAGCGTAACAAGCTGCGCTGTAGTAGTAGCCCTATACATAATATCCCAAAGATAAGCCCCAGTGTTGCTGGCAAATGATTCATCAGGGACATGTAGAAATGAAAGGATGAAGAAAACACAAGGATTACAAAGAAAGAAATTCGCTTGCCGAAATTATTTCTTATAAAAAACCATAGCGTCAGCAAAAAAACAATCGGAGCTATAGTTTCACAAAATTTTGCCAGGATTGTTACGCTAATACCCAGTTTCATTGGTAATGCCAATATGATATGAAAGAACGGAGGATAAATATGGGCTCTGCCTAAGGGCGCGTATTGCCAGAAATCCCATCCGCTATAGCCTCCCGCCTGATTAAAACCCCATGCGGTAAGCAGGTGATAATAAATATCCATAGATTGTGGCAAAATGGCCCATCTTATCACCTGCAGCATCGCATAAATTATTATCATGATCATGGAATAAAAATCCCAAGGTATATTTTTACGCTTCATGAGGGGCGGCTTTCCGGGTAAGAATATCTACAAATATATCCACTAACTTTGGATTAAAGTGTATGCCTTTTTTGCCTATTATTTCTTTTAATGAATCCTCTTTGGAAAATGCGCTCTTATAATCCCTGCTTGTTGTAAGCGCATCATATACATCCGCAAGGGCGATAATCTGGCTTGCCTCAGGGATTGCATTTGCGGATAAACCGTGCGGATAACCTGTTCCATCCCATTTTTCATGATGGTATAAAATCCACGGCAGGATATCGCTTAAGTCCTTTAACGGTTCGAGTATTTTTACTCCGATAATTTCGTGTTTCTTTATCAGGTCGTATTCCTCTTCGTTTAACTGAGCCCTTTTATGAAGGATCCTGTCGGGGATACCGATCTTGCCTAAATCATGCAGAAGCGCTGCTTTCCTTAATTTTTCTTTCTCATCCGCAGCCCAGCCGAGACTTTCCGCTATCAACAATGAATACTGACTTACCCTATCTGAATGCCCCTCTGTATAGGAATCGCGGGCTTCAAGCGCATTTACCAAAGAGGAGATAATCTGGAAAAAGGCCTCTTTTGTCCTGGCCTGCTCCCTGTTAAGGTTCTCAATCAAGGTTAAAAGCTGACGGTTCCTCTCCTCGATATCCTGGTCAAGGCTCTCTAAAAACTTTCCGGAATCAACCAGTTTTACGGCAGTAGATTCAAGCATGCCTGCCAAGTCCTCTTCTCTTAAGAAAACTGAATCTTTTGAATCCTTTCTCCTTAACTCAGCAGACAGCACAAAGAGAAGTTCTCTGAGCGGATAAGACTTTTTTAATCTAACGAAAGAAAATTTTGCCTTTGCTTTAATCCCTCTTCTTCTAAACAAGGAGTCAAGGTTATTTTTCAGCAAATTCAATTCTTTGCTTATTTTTTTCGTAGAACTAATCAAGAAACCAACCACTTCATCCTGAGAATATACAGACCAGAACTTCCCTTTTTGAAAAAGGACTGCGGATATCCTCTTCCAGATATCCTTTTGGTACTCCATACCCATTTCCGGAGAACTATCTTTAAATGATCCAAGATATATGAAAACAAGGAATAAATCTCTTTTAAAATATATCTTTTTTGTCTCAAGGCTGAGGCGGTAATAAAAATACCTTAATGTAAAAATATTTCTTAAAGGGTCAAGCGTTGCCTTGTCCTTTATTTTTATAATCTGAGTTAAAAAAGAAAGGTATCTGTAAATGCTGCCCAGTATAAAAAAGGATGAACAAAAAATAACAAAGGGATAATAATCTAATCTTATTCCGTTCAGGTTTAAAATAACCGAACACCAGAAATCAATAATAAGGACCCCTACACTAATCAGAAAGCCTGCGATAATACCATGGTTCCTGAGTATGTATAGTATACAAATAAAAGAAAATACCAGTACTGGTATTGCAAAAGTTTCCCTTTTTATTAAGAAACGCTTTGAAAGGATATCCGCTACGCCGTTAAGATGCAATAAGCCGCCCGGCAGCATCCCTAACGGGGTATTATGCATATCCCGTGAAATTTTTGTTTCAGGGTAAACCAAAACCAGCGCTCCTTTAAGAAAATCATTGCCGTATTTCTTCTTTAATTCCGGCAAATTCATCAGGACGTCATAGAAACTAACCCTTAGTATATCTTTTGGTTTAAGCAGGTAATTAATAAAGAATGTCTTGTCTTCGGAAAGCGGAATAGATAAAGCTACATCTTGCGGCTTTTGGTTTAAGAAAGCTGCTGACAACGCCAGAGAAAAGGAATAATAAAAATCATTTTTTAATCCTACGTATCCTCTTAGCCTGCGAGTTATTCCGTCAGGGTCCACCGGAGTATCAACCATGCCTATAGAATATGCGGCGTCTTTAACTTCTTGCGGCGGTAAAACCGGGGTGCCGGATTTTAGATCAAAAAAATAAGCGAGGACCGGCTTGGAAGAAGAATTCCTTAAGGCATCTCTAAGAACTAAATCCTCCTCCTTAGTCTCTGACTCTCCCACAAAAACAAGATCTATCCCTACAGTGCTTACCTTTTCTCTATCCAATATCTTCAGGATTTCCGCGTATACCGACCTTTTCCAGGGCCAGCGCTGATGGATATTGTTTAGGGAGTATTCATCTATGGGTATGCCGATAATCTTAAAGGGTTTGACTGATTTATTTGAAATTAAATAGGTATACCAGGTGGAAAGATCGTTAAAACTTTGTGATATCTTTGGCGGGATAATAAGAGAAGAAAAAGAAGCAACTGCTAAAGCGCTGACACCGATAAATAAAAGTTTGAAATATCCGTTATTATTTTTCAAAACTAAATAGGCTAATCTTTATTTTGATATTTTATCTTATTCACTTTACCTTGATCACCGTCTTCCCTTTCGTGATCGCTATCTCCTCTATGAACACCGCTTCCTCCTCCACTGACCTGTTGTCCTTTTGACTTATTTTCTTCAGTTACATTTTTACCTTTGTCGCAGGCAAGCGCAAAATTCTCAGTAGTGCTTAAGATTTTGTAACGCCTATGCCTGTTGTCTAAGTCAGTAGGAGCGCTAAATTCCGCAGCGTTGTTTCTGGTATCACCGACCAATAAAGTGCTTCCGGCAAGCGCCCTGTACTGCATGCTGGTAAGATTTTTAATCACACTATTAAGCCCGTAAGAATGTGTTGTCCCCACAGGAGCAGAAGGGCATTGCCGTAAGTTTGGGGCTCCTCGGGTCAAATCATTAGTCAGAATTCCGGTTTGTGCATAAGCTACTCCCCTCTCTTGTGAGCTTACTATGGAATAGGCAAGCTTTATCTTCCAGCTTCCTTTTTCCCGTAGAATTCCGGCATACGCTCTTTCCAGGTACTCTGAAGGAAGCTTGCTTAAATCACCGGGTATGCTATCATGCTCCATAGCGTAAATATCAAGCGCGGCGCTGATGACTCTTAAATTTGTCTGGCATACTTTTGCCTTGGAATCTTCAATGACATTTTTGTAAGCAGGGAAGCCCAAGGTAGCTAAAATTCCGATTACCACAACTACGAGCATCATTTCCATCAAGGTAAACCCTGCTTTTCTCATTTCGCTGCCTCCAATTTTTTAGTATTCCACCTTTATTAAACACAAACCCCTTGCCGCAACTAAAGGGCCAGCAAGTTTTCTGTCTTTCGCAGCCAATATTTTTTTTAAGCTCCCCCGAGCTAATCTGCCCCTGCCTATTTCAAAGAGCGTGCCCACGATGTTCCTTACCATATTGTATAAAAAACCATTCCCTATAAAATAAATATATATTAAATCCTGTTCCCTTACAATACTTAATTTCTTAATTGTCCTTATAGAACTTCGTTCCCTTTTTTCCGATGCCTGGAAAGACTTAAAATCGTGCCTACCCAAAATGGTTTTTGCCTCTTTTTGCATAAGGCGGATATTCAACTGGTGCGGACAGTGGTAGGTATATCTTCTCAGCAGCGCCGAAGGATGCGGGCTGTTTAATATTGTATAGCGGTATATTTTTGATTTGGCGTCGAAGCGGCTATTGAAATTAAAACTTGCATCTTCGGCCTTTGAGATACTGATATCTTTGGGAAGAAGCGCATTCAATGCTTTTTGCAACTTCCATAATGCAATTGTGGATTTTGTTTTGAAGTTTGCTACTTGCGCTTTGGCATGAACTCCGGCGTCGGTCCTTCCTGAAACTATAATCCGGATTTTTTCCTGAAGAATTTTTCGAAGGGTGTTTTCTAAGGTTTCCTGAATTGTTCTAAGCCTTAGCTTTGAGTTATCGTTTTTATTTCTTCGCTGAACCTGCCAGCCATTGTACCTTGTTCCGTCATACTCTATTTCGAGGCGGATATTACGTCCCGCTGCCACTGCCCTGTTCCGGCTGCGGGATCCCGATGGGAAGCTTTCAAGAAGCGCCGCCACCGGGAAATTCTTTTTGTTCACCGTATTAAAACCTCGGCTATTTGGATAGCGTTAGTCGCCGCCCCCTTACGCAGATTATCTGCAACAACCCACAGCCAGAGCCCATTTTTGACGAAACAATCTTGGCGTATCCTGCCGACAAAAACCTCATCCCTGCCCTCTACATCTTTAGGCATAGGATAAAGATTTTTCCCCGGGTCATCGATCACAAGAACTCCGGGAGCTTCGCTGAAGATATCTCTGGCTTTTTCCGGAGAAATATGTTTTTCTGTTTCAATATAAACAGATTCTGAATGCCCGGTCCTGACCGGAACCCTGACAGTAGTCGCGGAGATTTTAATGTTATTATCGTGCATAATTTTATGGGTCTCTTTTACCAGTTTCCACTCCTCATTAGTATACCCGGCTACAGCGGAGTAGCCGGTACGCGCTCCTGCGCTGTAATCACCATCAACAAAAGTGCCGATATGCGGAAAGACATTAAAGCTTAACTGCTGAGGCATAACCTTATTTTCTAAATTTACATGTATATTTTCAAAACCCGCGGCGGCTATTATAACGGTCTCGTCCTTAAGCTGGTCAATGGCGCCTTTTCCGGCACCTGAAGAAGCTTGTAAAGTCGTAACGATGATCCTTTTAATCCCAGCTTTTCTATATATCGGGTTTAAAGCAACAACCATCTGGATAGTCGAACAATTAGGGTTAGCGATTATTCCTTTGTGGCTTTGGCTATGGCTTTGTCCATCGGAGGCCAAACCATTGCCTTGTGGCTTATCGGAAGCCAAACCACGGCCTTCTAGCCTGTGTTTTTTTGCGAGAAACCAATTTCTAATGAGATTTACATCTTTAGCGTTTACCTCAGGAACAACCAAGGGAACTTTTGGGTCCATGCGAAAATCAGCGCCGTTATCAATAACCACAGCTCCTCTTTTTATCGCCTCTCGGGCATAAGTTACAGCCGCGCCTTTTTCTCCTTCAGTCCCTGCGAACAAAGCGATATCTATGCCCTCAAAACCTTCAGGGGAGACCGCTTCTACGGAATATTTTTGCCCATCAACCTCAATAACTCTGGCTGAGCGGGCAAAAACTTTCAAGTTTCCTAAGGGAAAATTGCGCTGCTTTAAAATACGCAGCATTTCAATTCCAACCACACCTACGCCAATCACCGCTACATTATATTTTTTCATCAGCTATCTCCTGCTAAACGGGACAGTCTCCTGTTCATTGGCGGGACACCTTCCATTGAGCTGCTGTCTTTATTGCTCTGACGGAAAATGTCCCGTAACTGTTTTAGGGGCTGTCCCGTAACTGTTTGGGGCAGTCCCTACAGCAGTACTATTCTAGATATTTAACGACCAGATCTCCGACTTCCTGCGTAGAATACCCCATTTTCCCTGCAGCCAAAGATTTCAGCTTTGTGCTTACGACTTTTATAACCGCATCCTCCAGCGCTTTTGCGCACTTTTCTTCCCCCAAATTATCCAGCATCATTCCGGCCGCGCAGATCGCAGCCAAAGGATTAATCACATTCTTGCCTGTATATTTAGGAGCGCTTCCTCCGATAGGCTCAAACATGGATACCCCCTGGGGGTTGATATTGCCTCCGGCGGCAATACCCATTCCGCCCTGAATCATTGCCCCTAAATCCGTGATAATGTCGCCAAACATATTGTCCGTAACAATTACATCAAACCATTCCGGATTCTTCACGAACCACATGGTCGTAGCATCCACGTGAGCATAATCAGTAGTTACATCCTGGTACTCGCCAGCCACCTCATTAAATGTGCGCTGCCAAAGATCCCAGGCATAAGTTAAAACATTAGTTTTGCCGCAAAGAGTAAGTTTTTTTCTCTTATTGCGTTTTCTACAATATTCGAAGGCATAGCGGATGCAACGCTCAACGCCTTTTCGCGTATTATAGGAAATTTGAGTAGCTACTTCATTTTTTGCGCCTTTATTTTGAAACTCACCCATGCCTTTATAAAGCCCCTCTGAATTCTCGCGCACCACCACGAAATCTATATCCTCCGGTTTTTTATCCTTTAAAGGGCAAAAATTAGCATTATAAAGCTTTACCGGCCTTAAGTTGATATACTGGTCGAGTGAGAACCTTAACTTCAATAGGACTCCAGTTTCAATTATGCCGGGCTTAACCTCCGGGTCTCCTACCGCGCCGAGATAAATTACATTGTATTTCTTTAGTTCCTCGATATCGCTATCACCTAGTAGCTTTCCGGTCTTAAGATACCGTTTACCGCTAAAATCAAATTCTTTTGTCTCGTACTTAAAACCAAATTTATTGCCCGCTGCTTCCAAAACCTTCAAGCCCTCACGAACCACTTCCGGGCCTGTTCCGTCGCCGGGAATAACTGCAATTTTATACATTAGCACATCCCCCAATTAACCCTTATCTTGTCGTGGGACAGTCCCCCTTAGGGGACAGTCCCTACTGGCAACGCTTTTTTATATAATTCATCAATCCGCCCTTCTCCACGATCTCTTGCAGGAAACCGGGAAAGGCCTGTGTTTTGTATGTTTCACCCGTCTTTAAGTTTTTTATTATACCACCGGATAAATCTATTTCAAGTTCATCGCCTTCGTTAATCTTATCAACATCCTGTGATTCTAAAAACGGGAGCCCGATATTTATGGCATTCCTAAAAAAAATCGCTGCGAAACTTCGCGCGACTACGGCCGAAACCCCGCAGCCCTTAATAGCTAAAGGGGCGTGCTCCCTTGACGAACCACAGCCGAAGTTTTTTCCCGCAACGATTATGTCCCCCACATTAATTTTAGAGACAAAATCAGTTTTTATACTCTCCATGCAATGCCTGCCAAGTTCTTTGGCGTCGGTTGAAACCAGGTATTTGGCAGCAATAATATCGTCGGTATTTACATCATCGCCCAATTTGTGGGCCTTGCCTTTAAGGATCATAGATTCTGGTCGGGACAGTTTCCTTTTCATCAACGGGACACTTTCCTTTTTTAGTTAAATGTTTTTTATTTGACGGAAGGTGTCCCGTAACTGTTTGACGGAAGCTGTCCCGCGATAACCTGTAAAGAAGCTTTCTTCGCTATGCTATACATTATCTGGATGCGTAATTCTTCCTGTTATAGCTGATGCTGCTGCTACTGCCGGGTTCGATAAATAAACAAATGACTTCGAATGCCCCATCCTGCCGATGAAGTTACGGTTTGTGGTTGCCAGGCAAACCTCGCCTTCCGCCAGAATTCCCATATGTCCGCCTAAACACGGGCCGCAGCTTGGGGTTTCAAATACCCCTCCTGCCTTGACAAAAATTTCCGCCAGCCCTTCTTTTACCGCCTCCAGATAAATCTTTTGCGTTGCCGGTATGACGATTAACCTTAACCCCTGCTTAATCTTTTTACCTTTTAAGATCTTTGCCGCTATCCTTAAATCAGAAATCCTGCCGTTAGTGCAGGAGCCGATTACAACCTGATCAAGCTTTATATGGCTTAATTTTGACGCAGGCTTTACGTTGCTGGGCAAATGAGGACACGCCACCTGCGGCTCTAATTTTGAAATATCCCACTCATAAACCTTCTCGTAATTTGCGCACTTATCGGATTTATAAAATCTGGATTTGCGCTTAAACTGCGAGACGTATTTTTTAGTAATCCCGTCCGGCTCAATAAGCCCTGCGCGTGCTCCTGCCTCAATAGCCATATTGCTCATCGTTAACCTCTCATCCATGCTTAAATTACTGATCACTGGCCCCGTAAACTCCATCACCTTATATAAAGCGCCGTCAACCCCTATCTCGCCTATTGTAAATAAAATCAAATCCTTGCCTCCCACGAAATTTTTCAACTTGCCTTTATATATATACTTTATAGACGGAGGCACTTTTAGCCAGACCTTACCGTCAGCAAAAGCGCGCGCTAAATCCGTTGAGCCGACACCAGTTGAGTAACACCCCAATGCTCCGTAAGTACAGGTATGCGAGTCAGCGCCTATGACCAAGTCTCCAGGCAAGACTAAACCGAGTTCTGGCAATAAAGCGTGCTCTATGCCCATGCAACCTACCTCAAAATAATTCTTAATCCCTTCACTCTTGGCAAAATCAGCGAGCATCTTACACTGGTTTGCGCTTCTTAAATCCTTTGCCGGAGCAAAATGGTCAGGCACAAGGACTATTCTTCTCCTATCGAACACCTTTTTAAATCCTGATTTCTTAAATTCCTCAATCGCTATAGGCGCCGTGATATCATTACCCAGGGCAATATCTACTTTTGCTTCAACAAATTCTCCGGGAGCTATATCTTTATTATTGGTATGCGCCAGTATTATTTTTTCTGCGATTGTGTAATCTTTGGTCGGGACAGTTTTCATTGTCTTAAACGGGACAGTCTCGTGTTCATCGGCGGGACACCTTCCATTGAGCTACTGTTTTTATTGCTTTGACGGAAAATGTCCCGTAACTGTTGGGACAGTCCCTGCTGCAATGCTTGTTATTTAAATTTATTTACGATGAGGGTAGCATTATGTCCGCCGAATCCTAAAGAATCGGACATACAGATATTGACCTGCGCTTCGCGGGCGCTGTTAGGCACATAATCAAGGTCGCAATCAGGATCGGTAAATTCATAATTTATAGTGGGTGGGACAACACCGTCTTTTATAGTTAAACAGCAAATCACAAACTCAATTCCACCTGCTGCTCCCAATGCATGGCCGGTCATTGACTTGGTAGAAGAAATCATTACCTTCTTTGCGTAGGCGCCTAAGGCTTTCTTAAAAGCTACGGTTTCAATTTTATCATTTAGCTTTGTTGATGTGCCATGGGCATTAATATAATCTACATCTTCAGGATTTATCTTTGCGTCCTTTAACGCCTCTTTCATGGACCTTGCAGCTCCCTCACCATCAGGATCAGGCGCAGTCATATGATAGGCATCGCAGGACATTCCGTATCCTGAAATCTCGGCATAAATTCTGGCCTTTCTTTTTTTGGCGTGCTCCAAAGTTTCAAGAACAACGACACCGCAACCTTCTGCCATAACAAAACCGTCGCGCTCTCTGTCAAAAGGCCTGCTTGCCTTCTGCGGTTCATTATTCCTGGTTGAAAGCCCTTTAAGCGCGCAAAAACCGCCTAGGCCTAAAATCGTTATTGCGCTCTCTGTTCCTCCGCAAACCATCACATCCGCATCGCCGCGCTCTAAAATCTTAAAGGCATCTCCGATTGCATGAGAACCTGTGGCGCAGGCAGTTGCTACGCAGGAATTTGGGCCTTTAAGCCCAAAAATAATCGCCACATTACCGCTTGCCTCATTAACAATCAGCATCGGGATGAGAAAAGGGGATAATTTTGAAGGCCCTTTTTCAAGATACACCCTGAATTCCTCCTCTATAATATGCAGGCTTCCGATGCCAGAACCAATAACCACGCCTATACGCGCCCTGTCCTCTTTATCTAACTCCAATCCGGAATCAGTTATCGCTTGCTTCGAAGCGGCAACGGCAAACTGGACAAATTTGTCCATACGTTTCGTATCCTTAGTAGATAACCCGTAAAGTGCAGGGTTGAAACCTTTGACCTCCCCAGCAATACGTGAGTCAAATTTAGAGGCATCAAAAGTCATAAGCGGTCCTACCCCGCTCTTTCCTTCTTTTAAAGACTGCCAGAAAGTAGGAATATCATTACCCACCGCCGAAACCACTCCTAAACCCGTTACTACTACCCTATTCTCCATAACTTATGTACTCACTTAAAACTTACCCCGCCTTAAAAGTTCGCGGCGGGGTAATGAATTTCAATTGAATCTATATTAAAGTTTTATTTATGGGCTGCTTTTTCTTCGATATACTTAATTGCATCGCCAACAGTGGTAATTTTTTCTGCATCCTCATCGGGAATCTCAACGCCAAACTCTTCCTCCAGGGCCATTACTAATTCCACTGTATCAAGTGAATCCGCGCCTAAGTCATCGACAAAAGATGCTTCAGGAGAGACCTCTTCCGGCTTTACTCCAAGTTGCTCTGCTATTATTGATTTTACCTTTTCTTGTACTGCCATTCTATTTCCTCCTT